>MVRS01000125.1 GCA_002067975.1 Syntrophorhabdus sp. PtaU1.Bin058 | reverse complement strand
CTATTCACTGCCTCTAATGGATTTTCAAGGGTACATATGGTATTATTTTACAGAATGAAAAGGCTTCTTGTTGTTTTGCTGCTCACTCTCCTGCCGCTTCCGCTTCTTGGAAGCGATTATTCATCATCGATCGAATTCTTCCTGAAAGGTTACAGGAGCGAACTGAGGGGCGACCACGAAGAGGCCCTGGCATATTACGGGGCAGCGTTGAAATTCAATCCGGCTTCCGCTGAGATCAGGGCTGAGCTTGCCTTCCTTTATATCAAGAAGGGGGACACGGACAAGGCGGAAGAACTGCTTAAAGAGGCAATCGAGATCAATCCCACGAGCCGTGATGCCCTGTTCCTTCTTGCCGGTATATACTCGGCAAAGGGTGACCTTACAAACGCAAAGACCCTTTACGAGAAATGTATTACCCTCAATCCGGAGGATACAGAGGCCTATCTCTATCTCGGCTCCCTTTACATTGCCGAGAAACGCTATAAAGATGCATTGACTATCTACGAGAAGATACTCGAATACGACAGCGAGAATATCATATCGCTCTATTATACAGCGAGGCTGTCCGCCGAGCTCAAGGACTACAAAAAGGCAAACACCCTCTACGATAAAGTGCTTGAGTTAAAGCCGAACTTTGAGCCTGCGTTGCTTGACCTCGCAACGATCAACGAGATAGAAGACGATCTCGAGAAGGCAATAGAATATTATCAGAAAGTGATCGCCATCGATCCCATGAATAAAAAGGCGCGTTCAAGGATCGCTGCGATATTCATCAAGCAAAAGGACTATGACAGGGCGATCCTTGAATTCGAAGAATTATCCGGTATCGACAGGAAGGACCTTTCCATCAGGGTACGCATCGGTCTCCTTCACCTTGAGCAAAGGAGGTTCGACGAGGCGATAAGGGAATTCAACTTTGTGCTTGCCTCTACTCCCGGCAATAATATCGTCCGTCTCTATCTTGCCATGTCATGGAAAGAAAAAGGCGACTTCAAAAAGGCAATAGAGGAGTTTCTCAAGGTAGACCCGAAATCGGGGGAGTTTTCAAATGCACTGAAAAACCTCGCATTTCTTTACATCAAGACAGGCAACCTGGATGACGGCATTAAAACAATGGAGCGGTACCTCAGCGAGGTAACGCCTACTGCCGAGATCTATATGTTGCTGTCAATGCTTTACGAAGAAAAGGCGGAGTATGCGAAAGGTATTGCATCACTGGAAGAGGCGCGGAAGATAGAGCCGAGCAATGCAGACGTCTTATACCAGATCGGCATGCTCCACGAAAAAACAGGCAACACCGATGAAGCACTGACATTCATGGAAGAGGTGTTGAAGATCGATTCCGAATACGCCAATGCGCTGAACTTTATCGGTTACACCTGGGCAGAAAAAGGGATAAAGCTCGACGAAGCCGAGGCAATGATAAAGAAGGCCATCACAAAGAAGCCTGATGACGGGTATATTCTGGACAGCCTCGGATGGGTCTATTATAAAAAGGGCAATTACAACGGTGCACTCACGGCAATACTGAAGGCCCACCAGTTGATGCCTGACGATCCGACTATTGCCGAACACCTCGGTGACGTCTATGCTGTTATGAAAGACAACCCAAAAGCAATACATTACTACGATAAATCCATCCAACTGGAAAAGAAGGAAGAGAAAAAAAAGATCCTTGAGGAAAAGATAAAACAGCTCAAGGGCAACTGAATCCGAATACATTCCGTAAGGAGTCAGGCGTTAGGCGATTAAACCCCTTACGACTTACGATTCATGACTTACGGGTTCACGATTGTCTGATGCATGAAGACAAAAATAACCATACTCTGCATAGCGATCATCCTGAATTCCTGCGCAATGCTCCCGAAAAAGACCGTCCGTATCGATTGGCCCGACAATATCAACTACATGGCGGCCCTTTGCGAGCTTGACATGTCATGGAGGGACATGACCTATTCCGGCACCATGTCCCTGAAGGTCGATTATCCCGACACACTTCTCGTTGAGGTCTATGGACCCTTCGGCAATACCGTTATGTATATCAAAAAAGACAGGAACGGTTTCCTTCTTGAAAACCAGGAGGTAAAGGATACCGATGAAGGCAAGTTTGAAAAGGAATTCGGCATCCGATTGAGTGATTTTATCGAAGACATAACGATGAAAGGTGCGGGAGAGTCTGACAAAAAAGACTCCTCGGTAGTACAGCGGAGAGGCTACACAGTGACGTACAGGCTTGGGGACGGAAAAAGCACGATGTGCTGGAACGGTACCGACGGCCATATCTGCATAGAATTTCTCGAGGTATCTTTCGACAGGGGGTCCGGGCTTGGAAAAGGTACTCCTGCAGGCGTGTAATGATTATGAGCAAACGGGACTGAAAGACATTTTTTCAAAGGGTCTTCAGGTCCTCGGGCTCCATTTCGATAGATCGAAGGTCCTTCTGAAACCCAATCTCCTGGCCGGCAAGGCACCCGAAAAGGCAGTCACAACCCACCCTGAGTTCATCAGGGCACTCAGTGAAATCCTTCTTGATCACGGATGCCGGATCACGATAGGCGACAGTCCGGGCTATGAGTCAACAAAAAAGGCTATTATCAATTCCGGCATCATGGATGTTGTCAGACATTATGACCTGAACATGTCTTCTTTCAACAGAAAGGTGATAAAAAAACACGATGGGATATCACCGTATAAGCGGTTTACCTTCGGCGAAGACCCGGAGGACTATGATCTCGTCATCAACCTTCCCAAGTTTAAGACACATGCGATGATGGGCCTGACCCTGGGGGTGAAAAATACCTTTGGTTTCATACATTCCTTTGAAAAGGCACGGTGGCACCTGAGGGCAGGACAGGACAGAATGCTTTTCGCATCTGCCCTCATCGATATCCACACCATAGCGAACCCTCATCTGACGGTCCTTGACGGGATCCTCGGCATGGACGGAGACGGTCCGTCGAACGGGAGACCGCGGAATATCGGGGTCGTTGCCATGAGCAGGAATGCCTTCATCCTCGACGATGCCATTGAAAGGCTCGTCAAGCCACGCTACCCTCTTCCGATAACCGTACTCGCCGGAAGGCACGGTCTCATCAAAGACTACGAGACGGTCTCATACGACATCACGCCCGTCATTGAAGACTTCAGGATGCCTGCCACGATGGCAACCGATTGGGGCATTCCTCGGCCCCTTAAAACCCTCCTGAAAAATACGTTCATTAAAAAACCGAAGATCAGACAGTCAGCCTGCAAACAATGCGGGATCTGTATAAAGGTCTGTCCTGCCGGTGCGCTGTCGCCAGGACAGCATGAACCGCCCATTTTTGACTACAAAAGGTGTATCCGGTGTTACTGCTGCCAGGAGATGTGCCCCGAAGGGGCGATCAGGATTTAGCTTAGAGAGGGTGCGAAGGTAAGAAGAGCAGAAGTATGATTTTCTATGAGTTTTGAGCTATTATCTGATATTCTTTCCCGTCATAGCGGACGCATTTGTCCATTTCGATCCCGTCTATATAAGGCTTTACACCCTCCAGCTCATTCTTCAATTTTATGCACATCCCGCAGTCTGAACTCAGGTTCCGCGGGACCGGGACGAGTTCGATATCAACATTATGTGTCTTCAATACCTTCTCGGCCTTTAGAACATCGTGGATGGTAAAGAAGATTAAGAAGTAAATCATATCAATTCCTCCGGCTTATCCAAGCATAACATATTGTATATCGTGGGAAAACAGCAAGCAATGAAGAAGGGGTTTTTTACAGTTTGCTATATACTATATACGATATACTAATCACCGCATCTCTTACGCCTTACGGTTGTTTTGCGATCTCCCATACTGCCTTGATGAGCACATCAATCTCTTCTTCCGCTGTAAAGTATCCGGGGGCAACCCTCACCGTACCTTCCGGAAAGGTCCCTATTGTTCTATGCGCCACAGGTGCGCAGTGCAGACCCACCCGCGTATATATCGCCCGTTTATTGAGCTCGTAGCCTACTTCGGACGGCAACTTGCCCCCGATGTTGAAGGATATAACAGGCAACTGATTATTATCGTCCTTATTGCCGTATACGACAACCCCGGGGACATTTGACAATCCGTCAACAATGGTCCGTCTCAAATCCTGTTTTCTTTTTATGATCGTTTTGATACCGGTCCTTTCGATAAAGCTTAAACCGCCGAGGAGCGCGGCGATCCCCGGCGTGTTGGGCGTGCCGGACTCGTACCGGTCAGGCAGGAACAAAGGCTGTTCAATGGACTCCGATCTGCTTCCTGTGCCGCCGAATTTCAGCGGCGTAAGCTCTATCCCGTTCCGTATATAAATAGCGCCAAGTCCCTGAATGCCATAGAGCGACTTATGGCAGGAGAAACAAAGTATATCGATATTGTCCGCTGCGACATCAACCGGGAACGAGCCGACCGTCTGGCATGCATCGACGATGAGGATGATCTCTCCGATAGCCTTTTTTATCTCACCAACCGGCTGGACCGCGCCGATAACGTTCGACCCGTGGTTGATAATCACTGCCTTTGTCTCTTTGCGGATGAGCCTTTTTATATCCTCCACATCGAGTTGACCGTTGTGTGCACATTGGACAATGGAGAGGTGGATGCCTTTCTCTTTTTCAAGGAACGTGAGGGGGCGCATCACCGAATTATGTTCCAGCGAGGTTGTAATGACATGGTCCTCTTCCTTCAGAAGGCCGAGGATAGCAAGGTTCAACGACTCGGTCCCGTTCTGGGTAAAGAGAACCCGTTCGGAATCACTGACATGGAACAGGTCTGCAAGTTTCCCCCGCGCCTCGAAGATAAACCTTGCCGCATCAACGGAAAGCGTGTGCCCGCTCCTGCCGGGATTTCCGCCTACATTAAGGACAAAGTCGTTGAGAAAGTCTATCGTCTCTTTCGGCTTCGGAAATGAAGTCGCCGCATTATCAAGGTAGATCATGTTTGTCTCCGATCAGTTCCATCCCATCTTCTTATCTTCTCACCTTCTGTTCTTCTTATCTTCCGTTCTTTCGCAGTTCCCATCCTCTGTCTTCCCCGTTTGTCACTATGATTCCTGTTTTCTATTTTAGAAAATTAATTGCTGCATAGCAAATAGATAATTTGAATAAATAATCATCTATTAATATAATTTACATTGTTAATCATTAATGTCATAGAAAAAAGACACTAAATATGTTCAAATATATGCGGGCTTGTGTTTTACACTTTCAAGCTGACAGATGAAGAAGCTGCACCAGAAACGCTTACCTGACAAGGTGAATAACATGAAGTCGCAATACCCGTTGCCGGACCACTATCACATACTGGCCGAAGAATTAGGCCCCCTCACGGTCATGCTCCGTGAAGTGCTTCAGTACTACCCCTCTCCCGAAGGCAAACCGCTGGAGGACATCTCGGGGCTCATCGACGAAATGAACCATGTCCTCAAACAAAATATCGAAGGCCTGGTAACGGCTACCCATAACCTCACAGCAGAAGTCCTGGCAAAAGAGTATGTACCGAGGGAAACGATCCGGCAGGCCGTGGCCCAAATAGAAGAGCCGCTCCTCAATATGATAGGCTGCTACCACGACTTCTGGAAAAGACCGTTCCCAGCCGGTCTGGAAGAGGGGCAGATGCTTTTCACCGATATCCTTAAGAAACCGGTAGAAGAATATCTCGGGCAACTCGAAATGATCCTGTTCACCATCAATAACCCCGGCGAAGCATCTGATAAATACGGCATCGACAGAATAGAGTTGAGGACAGTTTTCCATATCGAAGACGCCGTGAACGCATTTCATAGATGGTTGAAAAAGACACACAGGTCAGGAAAAAAGACCGTTAGAAAAGGGCTATGGATCTTGCTGTTCGCACTGTCCGCGGGATTCACGGTTGCATTCCTGAGCACGATCAAACCGGGCAAGACGGATAATTCATAGCAAATCAATACTGGATACCCGATGCTGGATGCCGGCAAAAAGAGAAGCTATCAGCGATCAGCTATCAGTATAAAGCCTTTTTGCTTTAGCTGACTGCTGACAGCTGGTTTAGATCAATATAAAAAAAGGGGAGCCGAGGCTCCCCTTGGTTTGTCCGTGATACTTTCCTTTACTTTCCGAGTTTGCCTTTGAACTTCTCGATGAGTTTCGGCACAACCTGTTTATAGTCGCCGACGATACCGAATGTTGCCGCCTTGAAGATCGGCGCATCGGGGTCTTTATTGATCGCGACGATGCAATCGGATGTCCTCATACCGGCAAGGTGCTGAATGGCACCGGAGACGCCGCAGGCGATGTAGATCTTCGGCTTCACTGTTTTACCGGTCTGTCCGACCTGATGCTCGTAGGGGATCCAGCCTGAATCGACTGCCGCACGGGATGCACCCACTGCGCCGCCAAGCATATCCGCCAGTTCTTTAATAAGGGTAAAACCTTCTTCGTTGCCGACGCCCCTGCCGCCGGTCACAATGATATCGGCCTCTACGAGGTTCACCGCCGTTGCCGACTGTATGAACTCAAGGACCTTTGTGTTCAGGTCGGCCTCTGCAACGGAGAAGGCCTCTTTCACTACTTCGCCGCTCTTTGACGCATCCTTTTCGGGCATTGCAAATGCCTTGGGTCTCACCGTAGCGATCTGGGTAGCTGCCTTTTCGTTCACTACCGACACGGTGTAGTTGCCGCCAAAGGCTGCCCGCGTCATCTTCATCTTGCCGCCGTCAACGACAAGACCGATAGTGTCGGTGCAAAGCCCGAAGCCAAGCAGTGCTGCGCTTGCTGCCGCAACATCAGTGCCCTGGCTCGTTGCCCTGAAAAGCGCCACTCCCGGTTTATACTTATCAAGAAGGAAATGTGCAGCCTTTGAGTATGCATCCGGCCTGAAACCCTTGAATTCAGCCCCTTCCACGGCATATACCTTGGAAGCGCCATAGGCGAAGGCCTCTTTGGCTATATCGTCGGCCTTTTCACCGACCACAAATCCGCATACGCTTGAACCAAGCCCGTCCGCCAACGTCTTCCCAATGCCCAGAAGCTCAAAGGACATCGGTGTTATCGCTCCATCTTTATGTTCTATGTATACCCATACATCGTTAGCCATTGTTCTCCCTCCTCCCGGTTATTTTATGACTTTCAGGTCAATTAGCTTATCGGTGAGCGTATTCGCGATGTCTTCAATTTCGCCTTTCAGGATCTCACCTGCACCCCTTGGAGGTGGCACAGCTATCTCAACAACCTTTGTACAGGAACCGGCAGCTCCGACCTTGCCCGCATCCACACCGAGATCGCCTGCACTCCACTTCGGGATCTCGACCTTTGCGGCCTTTCTGATGCCCATGAGGTTCGGGAGTCTCGGCTCGTTTATCCCCTTGATAACAGAAACCACGGCGGGGAGTTTTGCCTCGACGACCTCGTTGCCGCCTTCAATGGCCCTCTCCACAACGATCTTCTTGCCTGCCGCATCGATCTGGCGAACCTTCGATACATATGTGAGCTGGCTCCAGCCAAGGATCGCTGCAAGCTCCGCGCTTACCACACCGGTATTTCCGTCGGTAGACTGCTTTCCGGCAAATACTACGTCCACATCACCGATCTTCTTGATCGCCTCGGCAAGCGTATAGGCCGTTGCATACGTGTCGGAACCGGCAAACACCGGATCGCTGACCTGCTGCACCGCATTGACGGTCAGCGCAAGGGCGTTCCTCAAGACGTCCGCAGCCTTTTCCGGACCCATACTGATCGCAACGATCTCACCATCATAGTTCTCTCTCGTGAGCAGCGCTTCCTCCAGAGCAAACTCATCAAATGGGTTGGTGATCGAATCCATTCCATCTCTCTTCAATGTACCGCTCGGAATGTCCCATTTGATCTCTGCTTCGGTATCAGGAACCTGTTTTAAACATACAGCTATCTTCACAGTGTCCTCCTTGAATGTATTTTATTCCCCCTTATAGGTGGGTTTCCTCTTCTCTACAAAAGCCGTCATGCCTTCCTTCTGGTCTTTTGTAGCAAAACATAATCCAAAATTTTTCGCCTCAAGCACAATACCCTGTTTATTATCGAGCGAGAGGCTCTTGTTAACGCACTCCTTTGCAAGTCTTACTGCAAAGGGACCATTTGCCTTTATCTTTTCTGCAAGCGCCATGACCTCGCCCATCAACTGGTCATGAGGGACGACCTTGTTGACGAGTCCTATTTCGTATGCCTCCTGGGCAGTGATCGTCTTGCCGGTAAAGATGAGCTCCTTCGCCTTGGCGAGGCCCACGAGCTTTGCCGTCCTCTGTGTCCCGCCAAAACCGGGGTGGATACCGAGGGTGGTCTCCGGAAAACCGACCTTTGCCTTATCCGACGCATAGATGAAATCACAGGCAATGGCCACTTCGAACCCGCCGCCGAGGGCAAAACCGTTCACAGCGGCAATAACGGGCTTCTCCATATTCTCAAGTGCGCCGATTGCTTCATAACCCTTCATGGAGAACTGCATGCCCTCGATCGCCGTCATGTCCTTCATTTCAAGGATATCGGCCCCTGCGATAAAAGCCTTATCCCCTTCACCGGTTACGATAACGACCTTGACGTCTTTATTCGCATTCAAGGCATTGCCGGCATGTTTGATGTCCATCAACATATCGCTGTTAATGGCATTAAGCGCCTTTGGCCTGTTCAGCTTAAGGATCGCGATGCCGTCCCTGATCTCAACTATAAGGGTTTTGTACTCCATGCTCTATGCCTCGCTTTCGAAGATTGCCGCAAGACCCATGCCGCCGCCGATGCACATGGAAACAAGACCGTATCTGAGTCCCAGTCTCTTCATCTGGTAAAGGGCTGTCGTGACAAGCCGGGCGCCTGTGCATCCGATAGGATGGCCAAGCGATATGCCGCCGCCGAACATATTGCATTTATCGGTATTGACCTTAAGTTCTTTTATGCATGCCAGCGACTGTGACGCAAAGGCCTCGTTGAGCTCAATCAAATCCATCTGATCGATCGTCAGGTTCGCCTTTTTCAGGGCCTTCCTTATAGCCGGTACCGGGCCGAGCCCCATATATGCCGGGTCAACCCCTCCGTTTGCCCATGATATCATCCTGCCCATCGGCTTCATGCCAAGCTCTTTTGCCTTGTCCCGCGACATGATAACTACTGCTGAGGCAGCGTCATTGAGCCCTGACGCGTTCCCTGCCGTCACCGTGCCGCCGTCTTTCTTAAATGCCGGGGCAAGCTTTGCCATCTTCTCAAGGGTCGTGTCCATAGGTCTTTCATCAGTGTCGAAGACGAAGGGGTCGCCCTTCTTCTGAGGAATGACAACGGGTACGATCTCGTCCTTGAAGAGACCTTCTTTTATGGCCTTCCGTGCCCTCTGGTGGCTTATAAGTCCGAACGTGTCCTGCTCTACCCTTGATATGCCGTATTTTGCGGCAATGTTCTCTGCCGTGAAGCCCATGTGATACCCGTAGAAGATCTCCCACACGCCATCGAGGACCATGAGGTCAATTGCCTTTGTATCGAACATCCTCGCGCCCCACCGAAGTCCCGGTACAGTAAAAGGAGCCAGACTCATATTTTCCATTCCGCCAGCAACGACGATTTCGTTGTCTCCTACGGCTATCGACTGTATGCCGTTGATGATAGCCCGCAATCCCGATGAACATACCTTGTTGATCGTATACGCTGCCGTCTCTTTCGGAACGCCGCCGCGGATGCTCGCCTGTCTTCCGGAGTTCTGGCCCAGACCTGCCTGGATGACATTGCCCATAACGACCTCGTCAATGATGGCCTCTTTCAAGCTGCTGTCATAGTCATAATATTTCGCCTCAAGGTCCGTGTCGGTCTTGCCGCCGAAGATATCCGGCGCAAACTCTTTGTCCTTGCTCTTCGAGGGTCTGATCCCTGCCCTCTTGATTGCCTCTTTTATAGCTAACCCCCCCAGATCTACGACCGGTACGTCCTTGAGAGACTGACCAAACTGCCCTATCGCTGTCCTTGCACATGAAACTATTACGACTTCTTTCATA
>MVRS01000124.1 GCA_002067975.1 Syntrophorhabdus sp. PtaU1.Bin058 | reverse complement strand
TCGCGCCCACCGTTGCCAGGGGGACCTTATCCCCTACGGACATATTTTTTGCCCCGCAGACAACGGGGAGCGTCTCCCTTCCCGTATCGGTCATGCAGAGGACAAGGTTTTCGGCGTCGGGGTGCTTGTCGATGGCGGTGATCCTGCCGACGACAACGCCGTCGAAAGACGGCGCCTGTTTCTCTGTCCCCTCCACCTCGAGTCCGCACATCGTGAGTTTCAGCGCGAGATCCTGGGGATCCATATCGATAACAACGAATTCACTGAGCCATTCAAAAGGAACTTTCATCTATGCAGCACCCGATCTTGAACAGTGTTGAACCCGTGAGTCGTAAGGCGTAAGGGGTAAGTGAAGTAAACCATTTACGACTTCCGCCTGACGGCATTTATCCGGGTTTTGGTTTTTTATTTTCATATCATCTCAAAACTGCGACAGGAACCTGATGTCGTTATAATAGAACTGCCTGATATCGTCGATGCCGTATCTGATCATCGCGATCCTCTCAACGCCCATTCCGAAAGCGAACCCCGTGATCTCTTCCTGGTCATAGCCGACATTCCTGAACACCTGGGGGTGCACCATTCCCGAACCGAGGATCTCGAGCCACCCGGTGTCTTTGCAGACCCTGCACCCAACCCCGCCGCAGATAACGCAGCCGATATCGACCTCTGCGGACGGTTCGGTGAACGGGAAGTAGCTTGGTCTGAAACGGAGCGGCGTGTCCTTGCCGAACATCTCCTGGACGAACATGCTGAGGATCCCTTTCAGGTCTGAAAACCTTACGTTCTTATCCACCATAAGCCCTTCGACCTGGTGGAACATCGGCGTGTGCGAGATGTCGTTATCACAGCGGTAGACGGCCCCGGGAGCGATAATCTTCACAGGGGGGAGCTGGGACTCCATCACCCGTATCTGCACCGGCGATGTATGGGTCCTCAATACCACGCCGTTCTGAATGTAGAACGTATCCTGCATGTCCCGCGCAGGATGGTCTGCCGGGATATTGAGCGCCTCGAAGTTATAATAGTCGAGCTCGATATCAGGACCTTCGGCAACAGAAAAGCCGAGAGAGGTGAAGATCCTGATCATCTCATCGAGTGTCTGGGTGATGGGGTGTTTCCTGCCGATCAGGGGCACCTTGCCGGGCATTGTGATATCAACCCGTGATGCCGTCTCCCTTTTCCCTTTCTCTTCCCCCTCGTAGGAGATCTCCAGTTCCCGGAGCCTGTTCTCCGTCTCCGTCTTGAGGGCGTTGATCTCCTGACCTGCTTCCCTGCGTTTCTCTTTATCGAGCAGTTTGATATTATCGATGTATTCGGAAAAGACACCCTTCCTGCCGAGGAGTGATATCCTGACCTTCCTGACGTCGTCTATCGTTTTTATGGAGGATAGTTCTTTATCGACCCTGTCTCTTAAGATGCCAATATCCAAGGATCACCCTCAGTTAACCATTGCCTCTTTGACCTTTCCTACCACAGCCTCGAACCCTGACGGATCGTTTACCGCCATCTCGGCAAGAGATTTCCTGTCCAGGGTTATGTTGGCAACCTTCAGCCCGTGGATAAACCTGCTGTACGGTATGCCCTGTGCCCTGCAGGCCGCGTTGATCCTTACTATCCATAAGGACCTGAAATCCCTCTTCCTCTGTTTCCGCCCGGCGTAGGCATGTTTGAGGGCCTTGAAAACAGCCCTTTTCGCGACGCTGTAAACGTTCTTCCTGGTCCCGTACATGCCCCGCGCCAGCTTTAAAAGCTTGTTACGTCTTCTTCGTGCTTTAAATCCTCGTTTTGCCCTTGGCATTTTACTGCACCTCTGTTTCTTATGAGTATGGTAATAATGTTTTGATTCTCTTCAGGTCTGTGGAATGAACGGTATCTGATTTCGATAGCCTTCTCTTCATCTTCGGTGTTTTTGAGGAGAGAAGATGGCTGTGAAACGCCTTTGCCCTTTTCACCTTGCCTTTTGCTGTTATCTTAACCCGTTTCGCCAATCCCCGATGTGTTTTTATCTTCGGCATATCAACCTCCTTTACAGGGGGGCAAAAATCATCACGATATTCCTACCGTCAAACTTTAATTTCTGCTCCATTGTCCCTGCATCTTTCATTGACTCGATGATCCTCTGGGCAAGTTTTTCTCCCATGTCCAGGTGGAGCACCTCCCTGCCTTTAAACATGATGATCACCTTGACCTTATGTCCGTCGCCGAGGAACTCCTTCATATGTTTTACCTTGAACGTCAGGTCGTGTTCCTCGATCTTGAGACCCAGCTTCATCTCTTTGATCTGTATTATCGTCTGTTTTTTCTTTGCTTCGTGCGCCTTTTTTGCAAGCTGGTATTTGAACTTGCCGTAATCCATGATCTTGCAGACCGGTGGATTTGTTTTCGGAGAAACCTCCACAAGGTCAAGTTCCTGTTCCCTCGCCATCCTGAGGGCATCAACGGTCGGAACAATACCCAACTGCTTCCCGGAATCGTCAATGAGCCGAACCTCCCTGACGCGTATCCTCTCATTGATATTAATATCCTTGGTATCCTTTCCTATAGGGTCACCTCCTGAGCGTATTGTCTTCCTTTATCCTCTTTATAAGGTCATCTATCGTGATGTCCTTCAGTTCGTTGCCGTCCCTCATCCTCACGGTAATAGTCCCTTTCTCCATCTCCTTCTTGCCGGCAATGACCATGTAAGGGACCTTCTTCACGACGCCTTCCCGTATCTTGAGGCTCAGCTTTTCATTCCTCGAATCGACTTCCACCCTGATGTCTTCCTTAGTCATGGCGTCGCAGAGCTCTCTCACATACGGTTCCTGGTCGTCGGTGATGTTCATGATTATTACCTGTGTGGGGGAGAGCCAGACAGGGAAACGTCCGCCGTAATGCTCGATCAGGACGCCGATGAATCGTTCGATGGCCCCGAGCACCACCCTGTGGAGCATAACGGGTCTTTTCCTCTTCCCGTCGCTGTCCGTGTAGTGGAGGTCGAAGCGCTCGGGGAGGGCGAAGTCGCACTGTATCGTGGCGCACTGCCATTTTCTCCCGATGGCGTCTTTCAGCTTTATGTCGATCTTCGGCCCGTAGAACGCCCCATCACCTTCGTTGATATCATAGGGGAGTCCCTGGGCGTCGAGGACCTCTTTCAGTGCCTTTTCGGCCTTCTCCCAGTCCTCGTCCGTTCCTATCGATTTCTCGGGTCGCGTGCTTATCTCCATTTCATAGTCAAAGCCGAATATGCCCATCACGTCCTGGACAAACTGAATGATGCCCAGTATCTCCTGGTGGAGCTGGTCGGGGCGAAGGAAGATATGGGCGTCGTCCTGGGTAAATTCGCGCACCCTCATGAGCCCGTGAAGGACGCCGGATTTCTCGTGCCGCGACACGGTGCCGAGCTCGAAGTAGCGAAGCGGGAGGTCCCTGTAGCTCCTGACCTTGGAGTTGTATACCATGATGTGGGAGAGGCAGTTCATGGGCTTGATGCCGTAGTCCACGTCGTCTATCTTGGTGAAATACATGAAATCCTTGTAGTTGTCGAGATGACCCGACCGTCTCCACATATCGAGCTTCAGTATGTGCGGGCCCATCACGAACTGGTATCCCCTCTTCAGGTGTTCCTTTCTCTCGAAGTCTTCAAGGAGATACCGGAGCAGGGCGCCGTTCGGGTGGTATATGACGAGCCCCGCGCCGACCTCGTCGGAGATGCTGAAAAGCTCGAGATCTTTACCGAGCCTCCGGTGGTCCCTCTTTTTCACCTCTTCGAGGAAATCGACGTATTTCTTGAGCGATTCCTCGTCGGGGAATGCAGTCCCGTAGATCCTCGTGAGCATCTTGTTCTTCTCGTCGCCTCTCCAGTAAGCCCCGGCAAGGCTTAAGAGCTTGAATGCCTTGATCTTCCCTGTTGACGGGAGGTGAGGCCCCCGGCAGAGGTCCGTGAAGGAACCCTGGCTATAAGTATTTACTTCGGGGTCATCGATCGCTTCCAGCAGGTCCACTTTGTATGTTTCACCCATCTTCCTGAACATCTCGATGGCTTCGTCTTTTTTCATGACCTTCTTTTCGATAGGGATGTCCTGCGAGGCGAGCTCTTTCATCTTTGCCTCTATCTTTGGAAGGTCTTCCTCGGTAAAGCCCGGCTCATAGTCGAAATCATAATAAAAACCGTTCTCTATGGACGGGCCGATTGCGACCTTAACCCCTGGAAAAAGCTCCCGTACAGCCTGCGCCATGAGGTGGGAGGTGCTGTGACGGAGCATCTCGAGGTCTTCTGTGGTGTGCTTTTCCTTGTCTTGCATAGCTGTTTCAATCTACAACTTTAAAGAAATTCCCCAAACAAGAAGATATTATTACCATTTTTATCTTTCCCTTGTCAATTCTTATAGTTAAAAAAGAATGAAATTTTTTTAATCCGCTGTCTCTCCCGCCGAACGCCTTTTATGGTATTTGGCTTTCTGCTCTTCTGATTTTCATCGTCCCTCGTCCCTCAGTCCTTCTTTGCGGTTGTTCCGCTATGCGCCATGCGCTTTGCGCTATGCCCCGGCATCAAGTGTTTGCCTTTAGCTGATCGCTGACAGCTGAATCAAAACAGCTTCATCTGCTTCTTCTTAGGCTTTTTAATCTTATCGGGGATCGTTACCATTTGTGTGAATATCTCCGGTATTTCTCTTATAAATGGTGAGGGCTGCGGGGTCCTGTTCCTGCCGTAAAGGAATCTTTGACGGGCATGAACGAGGAAGAGTTCCTCTTTTGCCCTTGTCATGCCGACATAGAAAAGCCTTCTCTCCTCCTCTGTATCGTCACAGTCGTTCCTGAGCACGTAGGGCACCAGGCCTTCCTCGACCCCCGTTATGAAGAGGACCTTGAACTCAAGCCCTTTTGCCCCGTGGAGGGTCATAAGCGTAACGGAATCCGCCCGCGGGTCAAGATCGTCGAGGGGCGTGAGGAGGGTCAGCGCGTTGAGGATATCGTTCGGAGTGGTCATTGTGTCCTCGGCAATCTGCATCCTGACAAGGTCTTCGAAAAACCGGCACGACAGACCTCCGTCTTCAATGCCAAGTTCGTCGAGGATGCTCCCGATCAGTTCATGAACGGAGGTTGCCGCCGTCAGGACCGCCGCGTCATTGCCGCCGGCACGCTCCCTGAGCCGTGCGATGATATCCGTAATGGTCTTTGTCTTTCCGTGGTACCTGTTGCCGAGTATCTGGTAGGGGATCCCTGACGCCTCGAAGACCTCTCCTACTGCTTCTGCCTGCGCGTTTGTCCTGAAGGCCACTGCAAAATCGGAGAAGCTGCATGCCCTGTCTGATACGTCCTCTCCGTACCGGGGGTCCAGCAGTTTGTAGTGGCTCGTGCCGCCGATCCTCGCCTCGATCTCGTTGACGATAAATTCCCCTTCGGTCTTTTCGTCCGGCACGGAGACAATAGTGATCAGTTTCCCGTCCCCCCTGACAGGGTCGAGCGTCCGTCCGATCCTGCGTACGTTGTTCCGGATCGTTGCGTCTGAGGCCCTCACGATGGTGGCCGTCGAGCGGTAGTTATGGCTTAGGGTTATCCTCACGGCGCCGATGAAATC
Organism: Syntrophorhabdus sp. PtaU1.Bin058; assembly: GCA_002067975.1. GTDB lineage: Bacteria > Desulfobacterota > Syntrophorhabdia > Syntrophorhabdales > Syntrophorhabdaceae > UBA5609. The sequence goes on along the minus strand of MVRS01000124.1, from coordinate 582 downwards.
CTTTTCAAAGTTCAGGAAATTCGATACGTCGGCGCCCCTGAAGGCGTAAATCGCCTGGTCTGAATCGCCGACAACGCAGATATTGCCGCTGTCTCCCGCGAGGAGCCTTAAGAGCCTGTACTGTGCAGGGTTTATGTCCTGGTATTCATCGACAATGATGTACCTGAACCGGTCCCTGTATCTTCCGGGCAGGACATCATCGCCCAGCATCTCAATCGGCGTGAGGATCAGGTCATCGAAGTCGAAGGCGTTCTTTTCACGGAGTAATGACTGGTATTGTTCATAGACGGGCCGTATCTCCTGGTCTGGGTCCGTTAAGAGATTCTTTATACGTGATATCCTTTCGGCCGTCTCCTGGGCCTTTCCGCCCTTGTCCCCGAGCATGGTCTTCAGGAGGCTGACCTGCTCATTCCTCGTGCAGACCGTGAAATCCTGCGGTGTGTTTTCACGGATGATCGCAAGCCCCAGCATGTGAAACGTGCCGGTAAATACAGCGCCGGAATCCTTCCCGAGGAAGGCCCTGATGCGTTCTTTCATCTCCTGCGCTGCACGGTTCGTGAAGGTCACGGCGAGGATGTGTTC
>MVRS01000123.1 GCA_002067975.1 Syntrophorhabdus sp. PtaU1.Bin058 | reverse complement strand
TGCAGCATCGACGGCGCCAGGCCATAGTGGAACCTTCCCCGGGCTATCAGCATCAGGTGGAAGATATCAATCTCCTGATGCACCATCGGCGTTATGATCTCCCGGTCTTCCTGCGGGAGTTTTTCCATCCTAAGGACCAACCCCTGAAAATAACTGCGGTCCAGCGCTGCCTCAAAGAAGAACGGTCGGGGATTATCGTGATAGATCTCAAGGGCCTTCTCCATGTTCTCCCGGAGGAGTCCATCCTTCGGGAAGAGCCTGACAAAGCCTTCCGGGAATTCCACCTCTGCCAGCCCCCGGGCATCAAGCGTCAGCTCCCTGGGGAGGGGTACGAGGTATTCGTCGAGCTCCCCGATGAGGACCTTTGTCAAAAATGCACGGATCAGCACCTTCAGATTTTCCATCTGGAATCGGACAAGCGTCCAATCGATGAGATTGACTCCCGGGCCTGATATGTAAACGCGGAACCCCGATAATTCGGCGGCGAGTTCATGGACCAGCAAGCGCTGGAAATCAAGGGCCCCCTCAACCTCTGACCCCGGAAAGACCCCATGGAAAAGATCCCGGATACTTCCCATGCGGCACAGGCTGTCGAGGCGCTCAGCCTCAGCCATACGGCCTTTACGGCCATGAAGGCAGGCAGTAAGATAATCAATGTCTTTTGCCGTCCGCCACGTCGGTGCAACGGCCGCAGTATCGCCCGGGTCGGTTATGTTTATTCGCACACGCAACGTATCACCTCTTCTATGGCCGATTTTATGCTTGCCGGCTCGAGCTGGATCTGGCTTTCGACCTTGGCAACAGCATCAACCAAGAGGGATTCTTTCTCTCGTTCGGCCTTTTCTACCGCAGCCTCTATGATCCCCTGGGCCTCATCGAACGCCTCCTGGCGGGCACGCTCAATAATCTCCTGCCCCTTTTTCTGGGCGTCCGACACAATGCGGTCCGCTTCGGTCCTTGCTGCTTCGACAGTAAGCTTCGCCTCATCTTCCGTTGCGACTATCTTTTGAATTACATCGCGCATGGTAGCTCCTCCACAAAAAATGATCTTCTGCCGTTACGTTAAACGGTTCCCGTTCGCCATCATTTTCGCAGGACTGTCCAGCTTGAAGTGCTTAATCACTTCGTTTCCGACCAGCCGGGCAGCCTCGTAGTGCGCAACTAAATCCGTATTAATGGTTACGTGGTAGAGCAATGGGTCGTCGATGTCTTTATCGAAATTGTGTTTTATGTAGCGCCTGCGTGCCTGGTCCTTTTTCTTGATATACTCGGTGGCTGTCTTTCGATCGTAACCGAAGACCTTCTGCGCCTGCTCAATCCTCTTTTCAAGCGACCCGGTGAGGCGAACGTGGAAAACGTTCCGCAGTTTGCCGGTGACGATGCTGCTCCCCCGGCCCACCAGAATAACGTTTCCCGCTTTCGCAAGGCGCAGTATGGTTGCATTCGTCTGTTCAACAAGCGTCCAGGTTGAAGGATGAAGGCCCAGCAACTCTTCAATTGCGTCGATCAGCATGGCCTTGCGGTCTTCTTTCATGAAATCGCCGACGCCCTTCCGATGGTTGTGTTCCTCCAGCACTTTTGCCACGAGGTACCGGGAGAAGACGGTCCACACCTCATGGGATGGAACGTTCTCCTGCAGGTAATCCGCCAGTTCAGAGGCGACCGTAAGACCACCCGCCCCCTCTGCACGTGAAATTGTTATTGCCGGCCTTGCAGAATCTTCAGAAGCATCTTTGCCCTTAAAGTGAAAGTGGCTTTCAATGTAAGCCTTGCATTTCTCGGAACAGATATTCTCCCACATGTCTCGGTTCTCCTATCTCTTTCTCCCGGCCCCGGTCAAAGGCCGTGTAAGATTGGTTTTCCATCATTCCAGATGTTTCCCGAGATTAATGAACTCCGAACGGTCAAAGCCGATCGATTTGAAAAAGGAAAGCATGTCAATGGCATCCCATCGCACAGCCGTGTAAATATCCTGGATACCCTGTTTTCTAAAGTATTCAAAGAGCTTCTTTGCCAATGCCCGGCCTATGCCTATACCCATACACCGGGCACATACACCGACCACAACGATCCAACCGCTCTTTTCAATTCCGAACCCGGGGCCCTTGATCTCCCCTATGATAAACCCTACGACCTCGCTGTCCCGCAAGGCGACGAAACCGGCAACATCGTGTTTTCTCAGGTGTGCTTCTATGCTCTGGGTCCATGCCTTCGAGATCTTTTTCTTCGTAATTGACTCCTGGATCTCAGTTATCCAAGGGATGTCCTTAACGGTAATCCTCCTGACCCTGATCCCGTTCATCATTATCGTCTCCTTAATCGATGCGTATGATCTTTACGTGTTTCCCTATCCACTCAGGGGGCAGATAAACACGTCCAGAGTTTCCACTCTGTTTTACCGTTTTTTCAAGCATCTCCTCACCGTAGACCTCAAATTTGACCTTGCCCAAGACGTTTTTTAGTTCATCGACGTCTTTTAATTCACTGGCAGATTTTAATATCTTTGCCCTCATCATTGTTTATTATCTCCCAAACAAGTCTATATAGTTATAAAATAGCTGTATTATAATTATATTTTAGCGATACAGTTTGTCAAGTTAATTTTTATCTGCTATAACAATAATAACGATGGATCACGGTCTGATGACCTT
>MVRS01000122.1 GCA_002067975.1 Syntrophorhabdus sp. PtaU1.Bin058 | reverse complement strand
TTCTTCACACCTTCAATGCCGTTCACCACGACCCGGAGAAGATGGTGCTCTCCGTCAGGATGACCGTAGAGGAACTGGCAGGAAAGGCCGGTATGGATATGGAAACCGTGAAGGCCCTTATCCGTCAGGGGAAGGCAAAGCTCCTCTCGGAGAGGGATTCGCGCACGAAGCCTTTCGTGGACAAGGCGCTCTACACGTCACTCAACGGCATGATGGTCGCTGCCTATCTCAAGGCTTACAGGGTATTGCAGGACGAAACGATCAGGGATGTTGCGCTGAAGACGCTCGCCAGGATACTGGAGACCAACGTTGCGGATGACCGGCTATACCACTCCACGGGGATAAAGGCATTGCTCGACGACTATATCCATCTTGCAGATGCACTCCTCTCGGCATATGAGATAACAGGCGACCCGTCATATCTCAATGATGCAAGGAAATACGTTGACAGGTCCATAGAGCTTTTCCTGGATGAAGAAAACGGCGGTTTTTACGACACCGATGAAGAGGTTATCGATGTGCGGTTGAAGGGGGTGGAGGACGTGCCGCGGCCGTCAGCAAACGCCATCGCGATCATGATCCTCACAAGGCTCTCCCTTATGACCGATGACGACAGATACCGTCATGTTGCCGAAGAGACATTGAAGTTCTTTTCTGTCCAGGCCCGGACCATGGGGCTCCATGCCGGATACTACTTCTGCGCCATGGATGCCTTCTTCCACACGCTCAAGCTCGATATCAACGCCCAACCCACATCTCCGCTTGCAACGGAAACCCTTAAGGAGTTTTATCCCTACACAGCGATACGCTATGGTGGGGACGAAAACCGCATCATCCCCTGCATAGGCAGCACCTGCTATGAACCCATTGACAACGCCGACGGCCTGAGAAAGTTTCTATCCCGAATCTCACATTAGGTAAGCGTTGATGTCGAAACACGCTGGATAAAGGCAGTGAATAGCCGTCAGCAGTCAGCATACAGCCGTCAGCAACAAATCCGTAAATCGTAAGTCGTCAGGCGTTAGGGGATAAATCTTGTGAAAGACAAAAAAGTGATGTTTTGTCATTGCGAGCCCGCAGGGCGTGGCAATCCCATCTTTTGAGATCGCCACGGCTTCGCCTCGCGATGACAATAAAAGCAAAAACTTGTCCCTATGCATCTTGCTCGTTGATATACCTGATCAGTATCCAGTATCGAGCGACCAGTAACGAGTATCGAGTTTGCCACGAGCCATGGGCAATGAACTATGAGCCGTTGTTTTCGCTGATAGCTGATAGCTGACTGCTGACAGCTGCCTTTTAAATCATTTGACTTTGCCGGTGTTCAATTATACTATTACGGAATTATGGATCTTTCCAGGCACCTGAAGAAAAAGTTTATTACCGGTCTTTTCATCCTTATCCCCCTCATCATCACTATATATATTGTCTATCTTATCGTCTCTTCCATTGAGGCAATGATAGCACCGGTCATCAGGAATATTCTTTTCCAGATCATCGGGCACGCGGTATATATACCCGGAACGGGTTTTATCCTCTTTATCGTTATCGTCTATATTACGGGCGTCGTGGCATCGAACTATTTCGGCAAGACTGTGCTTGCATACGGCGAGACGTTCCTTAAGAAGATACCATTTATAAAAGGGATCTATGGCTCCGTGAAGGACATCACCGTCGCATTTTCATCGGAAAAGATCAAGTCCTTCCGCGAGGTCGTGCTCATTGAATTCCCGTTCCAGGGCAGGTATGCGCTGGGGTTTGTAACAAAGAGGATCCGGCTTGCAGATAAGGACCTCTGCTCTGTCTTTGTTCCCACTACCCCAAACCCGACATCGGGCTACCTTATCATGGTTAAAGAAGAAGAGCTGGTATTTCTCGATATGCATACGGACGACGCGCTCAAGTATATAGTCTCCCTTGGTACATCACGAACTGAGCTTCCATGGAAAGAGAAAAAATCTTTTCTTTATTAAACGGACTACGGCGATTCATTGTAAAATCAATGGCCGTTGCCGTGCTGTCAGGGATCGTAAGTTTTTTCTTTTCAAAAGACCTCATCAGGCTCCTCCTCAAAACAGCCGGTATCAAGGTCTACTACCTGACCCTCCCGGAGGTCTTTCTTACAACCGTTGAAGTCGCAATGTATGCAGGTGTGTTTTTCGCGTTGCCGGTGATCATCTATCTGGCCTGGCATGAGTTTCATGGCGCAACGGGCATCAAGCCCGTCTATGGCTGGCTTTTTGTTTTCTTTGCCATTGTCCTTTTTTACGGGGGAAGCATCTTTTGTTATTTCGTTGTCCTCCCCTCAGGGATAAAATTTCTTGTCGGAAACGAGGGCGGTGTCATCAAGGCGATGATATCCGTTCAGCGGTTCGCTGTCTTCTGTGCCGCAATGATCTTTGCCTTCGGCATTACCTTTGAGGTGCCGATCATCCTTCTTGTTCTCAGCAAGATGGGCCTGGTAAAATCGAAAACCCTCACAAAGACAAGAAGGTTTGCAGTCCTCTTTATCGCCGTTGCTGCGGCGATGATTACGCCTACGCCCGACATATACAACATGATGCTCCTTGCCGTCCCCACCTATGTTCTCTATGAAGTGGGCATCATCCTCATGAGGATCGTTGAAAAGAAGGCGGCGGAGAAAAGCGCAACGGACAACCGATAGCGGGTGGCCGGCAATGGGAATGGAAATGTTTTATTTGACCTATCAGGAAGAATTTATATACAATGATTTACGGGGAGAGGGTCGCTGGTTATTACAATGCTCTGTCCGGGATGTACAGGTTTAGCTGAGAGCTTATAATTTATGGAAACGTACATAGCGCAATACGGCTACATCGGCATATCAATAGGGACCTTCCTCGAAGGGGAGACAACGGTCCTCATCGGCGGGATCTTTGCAAAGCTCGGTTACATGCATCTGTGCATGGTTATGCTCTATGCCTTCATCGGCACCTTTGTGGGTGATTTTACCTTTTTCACCCTTGGAAAATATTTTGGAAAGAATTTTATTGAACGGTATGAGTTTATCCGCAATAAGGTCCCGCTGGCGAATAAGGTGATCCATAAGTACGGCAACTTTATCATCTTCCTCATACGGTTTCTGGTGGGCATCAGGGCGGTAATACTTATCCTCCTTGGCTGTACGAACATGAAGATGGGTAAATTTGTTCTTTTTAATATCGTCAATTCCATGGGGTGGAGCATCATCGTTTCTATAATAGGGTATCTTTTCGGGAAGGTTATTTTTGTTTTTGTCGGCGACATTAAACAATATGAAAGGATTATCGTACCCGCCGTACTTGCCCTGGTTGTCGCCCTGATCCTCATCTACCGTTATATCGTGAAACGCAAGGAGGAGGCCTATGGAGATGAATGAGAAGCTCATGAGGGAATTGAAGAAGAAATTAGAGATCGAGATGGAGAAGAAAGAGATCGAGATCATCGAACATTGGCGTAAAGAGCTGGAGATGATCTATAGAAAAAGATATGAGAACCTCGGTTCCATGCAGATCGATATAAAGGGTCTCATGGAAAGGATGGCGAACAGGGTCTCCATGCTTGCCAGGATGGTGAAGGAAGGGGCATGAAGAGTTCGGAGTTCGGAGTTCGGAGTTCGGAGTTAAAAGATAGCAAGAAACATTCGTGTGTGAGTGCGCTGACCGCGGCGATAACCATTATGTGCCTCTTGATCTTCTGTACGGATGCGTATGCGCAGGCGGCGCAGAAGAAGGGGGTCGGTTCGCCGGAGAAGAGGATTGGAGACCTCGAGAAGGATGTAATGAGACTGCAGCATGAGGTCAACATCTTCAACCTCGACGCCCTGCCGGACAACCTTACGCTCTGTGACAAGAAGATACCCATATACAGGGAAGACGTGCGGGAGCGCTTTGAGCGGGAGTTCTTTCAGCTCCTCGAAAATAAGGGATTGCTGACGCTTATCGTAAAACGGTATCTTCAGTACCTGAATACGATCAATGATGAGATCCAGAAGATGGCACTTCCGTCTGACCTCATCTATGTTGCAATCACGGAGAGCTACCTGCTGCCGAGATCCATGTCGCAGGCGAATGCAGCAGGCATATGGCAGTTCATAAAAGAGACAGGCAAGAGAGAAGGTCTCTCGATCAACGAGAATCTCGATGAGCGTTACAACATCAAGAAATCCACACGGTCCGCATTAACGCACCTGAAGAAACTCTACGGAGAGTTTGGTGACTGGCTGATCGCTATAGCCGCCTATAATGCGGGTCCTGCACGACTGAAAGAGGCAATGGAACATCAGGGGACAAGGGATTTCCTTGACCTTTACCTTCCCGAGGAGACGGAGCGATATGTCTTCCGGGTCCTTGCTATCAAAGAGATCATCATGAACCGCGAACGGTATGGCATCAGGATCGACGAAAAGGAGCTCTATAAGCCGCTTTTGCTTTCCGAGGTCGCCTTTGAGACGGACAGGGAGATCCACACGAGTATCCTCGCGAAGGCCATGGAACTCCCGTACAGGACCTTCCGGACATACAACCTCCAGATCAGGAAATACAGGTTGCCGAAAGGGACGTACAGGATTAACGTCCCTGTCGAAAAGAAGGAGATATTCCTTAAGCATCTGAAAGGCTACGATTATATCGAGGTTGTCAAAGAGAAATGATCGGCTATCAGCGATCAGCTCTCAGCAAATAAACCCGGTTTTTCTTATTCATTTAATCTATTTCGTCCACCTGGTCTGTTGTATTTTAACGTTGAACGTTGAACATAGAACGTTGAACAGATTTTTCCTCACGATTTACGAAGTCCTCTATGTACTATAAGTTTGTACATTTTTTCACGTTTTATACAGGCATGCGGACAGGATTCCATTGATATTGAATATCCTTATAAGATATTACAGAATTTTTTCCATGTATCATTAAGAAAGCGGCTTATTAAAGACAATTTCAGACCTATTTTTCAAAAATAAGATCAATAGTTTGTACATTTTTTCACTTTTTGATTGACAATAGAGAATTAATTTGTAGATATTATAATATGCAGACCCTGCAAGAATTCTTTCACGTAGCAGTCTTTTCCGTGGTGGCTATCCTCTTTACCGTGGCACCCATTATCATAGCCTATCTGCTCGCACCGAGGACGGTAGGGAAAAAGACCTATGTCACCTATGAGTGCGGGATAGAACCCTTCGGGAATGCATGGATACGGTACAGCGTGCATTATTACGTCTACGCGCTTATATTTATAGCCTTTGACGTTGATGTGCTCTACCTCTTTCCGGTTGCGTTGAGCTATACAAAAGGCGGCAACATAGTTGAGTTTTATTCGCTGATAGTTTTTGTGCTTATTCTCGCGCTGGCAGTTGTATATGCCTGGGGAAAAGGAGTTTTCACCTGGAAACGAAAGATCCTATCATAAAATTTGCCGTCCTTGACAAGATCCTCAACCTTGCACGGGCAAACTCGTTGTGGCCCATGACCTTCGGCCTTGCATGCTGCGCCATCGAGATGATGTGCACGTCAATGGCGCGGTTCGACATCGCCCGTTTCGGAGCGGAGGTCTTCAGACCAAGCCCCAGACAGGCAGACCTCATGATCGTATCGGGGACCGTGACAAAAAAGATGGCACCCACACTGGTCACGCTTTATGAACAGATGCCTTCCCCAAAGTGGGTCATTGCCATGGGCAACTGTGCCATATCGGGCGGTCCTTTTGTATTTGAGGGGCAGTATAACCTCGTTGAAGGGGTAGACCTGCTCGTCCCCGTGGACGTATACGTCCCGGGATGCCCCCCGAGGCCGGAAGGTCTCCTTGAGGGGCTGATGAAGCTTGAAGAAAAGATTACAGGGACGCGGCGCTTCCCTGTTCCTGAACCTAAATGGTGATGCCGGTTTTATGTATACCCGGCACATTAGATATGTGCTTTTAGCAGCGTTGAAAATTTAGAAATCGGGATTTCGGGTTATTAAGATGGCGTTGGAAACCAGGGTTATAGAAGAATTCAGGTCTGAGTTAAGAAGCGTGGATATCAACGAGGCGCCCTACGACAAGCAGGGGTATCATCTCGCGATAGAGGCGCGGACAGGGAATCTCCAGAACATCGTCGATTTCTTTGACAAGAGGGAATTCTATATCGTCGACCTCTTCTGCGTCGATTACCAGGACTACCTCGAACTGGTCTATTTTTTCAATACACACAGGGAGTTGTGCCGGATCAAGGTGACCCTGAAGCTTGACCCGGAAAAGCCCGTTGCGCCCACGATCTCCAATATCTATCCCATGGCGAGCTGGTATGAACGGGAGGTCCATGAATTCTTCGGCGTCTATTTCGAAGGCCATCCGAACCTTACGTATCTCTTCCTCCACGACGGGATCGACCATTACCCGCTCCGCAAAAAACATGTCCCTGTCCCGGATGAAGACAAAAAGCTGCTTAACTCCTTCAAGCCTCAGGAAGAAGAGGACTGCTTTTTCATCAACCTCGGCCCGCAGCATCCGAGCACTCACGGGGTGCTCAGGGTCGTCCTGAAGATGGACGGGGAATATATTATCAGCGCGGACCCGGTGCTTGGCTACCTCCACAGGATGCATGAAAAGATGGCGGAGAAGAAGAGCTACGCACAGTTCCTGCCGAACCCCGCAAGGATGGACTATCCGGGGGCGCTTTTGTTCAACCTCGCGCACGTGGAGACCGTGGAAAAGCTCTGCGGTATCGAGGTCCCGGAGCGCGCGAAGTATATAAGAACCATTACCTGCGAACTGAACAGGATCGCAAGCCACCTCCTGTGGCTCGGCTCCTTCCCCGCAGACCTCGGAGGACTGACGCCCTTTTTGTATGCCTTCGACGACAGGGAAAACATCCTCGACATCCTGGAGGACGTTACGGGGTCACGGCTGACCTACTGCTACTTCCGCTTTGGCGGACTCTATAACGACATAAACGAAGAAAGATTTGTCAGTGCTACAAAACGATTCGTGGAACGGATGCGGAAAAGGTTTGATATGTACGACAAACTTATCACCGGCAACGTGATCTTCATAAACAGGATAACGAACATCGGCATCATGGAACAGGCCATGATCCGCAAATACGGTGCCTCCGGTCCTTTTACAAGAAGCACGGGCATACCCTTCGACATGAGGAAGGTCGATCCCTATGCGGCGTACGGCAGTATCGATTTTGAGATCCCCACAGGGCACATCGGGGACAATATGGATCGCTACCGGGTTAGGATGAAGGAGATGGAGATCAGCCTCAACATCATCGAAGAGGGCATTAAGAAGCTGCCCCAGGGGCCGTTTAAGGCAGAGAAGGTGCCGAAAAAGCTGAAACCGCCGAAGGGCGACATCTATAATGCAGTGGAATCGACGCGCGGCGAGACAGGCGTTTATATCGTGAGCGACGAGAGCGATACGCCTTACAGGATGAGGTGGAGGGTGCCTTCTTTCTCAAACCTCATGACCTTCCCCTATCTTGCGCAGGGAGTGCTCATCGCCGACGCGATCGCGACGCTCGGGAGCTATGATATCGTTGTGCCGGAGATGGATAGATGAAACAGCTTAGAGCTGAGAGCATAGAGCAAATAAAAAAGAAGGTGTAAGCGGATAAATGCTGAATGATCTGAACACACTGATGCAGATAGTCGGGAAGGAAGTGGTAAGGACCGTATTGGGCCTTATCGGCGTCTTCATCGTTGTTCTCGGTAATGCCATCGTGCTTACATGGCTGGAGCGGAAGGTCGCAGGACACATACAGAGAAGGATAGGGCCGAAAGAGGTAGGCCCCTACGGCATTATCCAGTCCTTTGCCGACAGCGTGAAGCTGCTCGGAAAAGAGCTGCTCACGCCTGCAAATGTCGACAGACCCCTCTATTTCCTGGCCCCGTCGCTGATCTTTGTCCCCGTGCTCGTCTCCTTTGTCGTCATACCCTTTGACGGGTTCCTCCAGGTCAAGGATATAAACGTCGGCATACTTGTCATCCTTGCCTTTTCATCTCTCACGGTACTTTCCATACTCATTGCAGGGTGGAGTTCCGCCAATAAATATTCCCTCATCGGCTCGGTAAGGAGCGTCTCCCAGAACATTGCCTATGAGATACCGCTTCTACTTTCGCTCCTGTCCGTTGTCTTCATGACAAACTCCCTCTCCCTGAGGGACATCGCGGAGGCGCAGAAGGGATTATGGTTTGTGTTCTACCAGCCCGTGGCCTTCCTCGTCTTTTTTGTCGCCGGTGTCGCGGAGACGAACAGGACGCCCTTCGACCTGCCGGAGGCGGAGAGTGAGCTGGTCGCCGGCTTCCATACGGAATATTCGGGCATGCGTTTTTCACTTTTCTTCCTCGCAGAATACACGAACATGTTCATCGTCAGCGCCATCGCGGTGACGTTCTTCCTCGGAAGTTACCAGGGTCCCGTGCTGCCGGGCGTTGTCTGGTTCTTCATAAAGACCTATGCGCTTGTCTTTATCCTGCTCTGGTTCAGGTGGACGTTCCCGCGCGTGAGGTTCGATCAGCTCCTTAATTTTTCATGGAAGATACTGATACCGGTCTCCTTCCTCAACCTGCTTGTGACAGGAGGGATCCTGAAGTTATGAGAGTCGTCGCCGACATTATAAAGGGTGCTTATTCGCTCATCCAGGGCCTGGGGGTGACCATCAAGGCCTTCTTCAGCCCCGTCGTGACATGTCAGTACCCTCGGGAGACAATAGACATTTCACCCCGGTTCCGCGGCCACACGAAGCTTGTCGGCGATCCGGAAAACCCGGACAAGACAAAGTGCATTGTCTGCGGTATGTGCGAGAAGAACTGTCCCTCCGGTTCGATAAAGAAGGTCGAAGGGGAAAAGAAGGAGGGCGAAAAGAAGAAGACCCTCACGACGTATATCCTCAATTTTACGACGTGCAGCCAGTGCGGCATATGCGTGGAGACCTGCCCCGTCGATGCGCTGGC
>MVRS01000121.1 GCA_002067975.1 Syntrophorhabdus sp. PtaU1.Bin058 | reverse complement strand
TCGATCACTGAATGTCTACTTTAACACACAGATAAATCACATTGTCAATCATTAAAATCCGTTCAACGTTCAATGTTCTATGTTCAACGTTAAGACATGACATAGAGACTGAATAGGGCCAGACAGAACAGCAAAAGGCATGAATTTAAAAAACGTTGAACGTTGAACGGGTGTTATTACGGATGTTCGGCTTTTATCCTATCTCGTCGTGGTCGATGAGCTGGATCGCGACCTTTTCCCCTGCCTTCACCTTTGTAACGTCTTCCGGAACTACTATCAGACAGTTCGCGTCGCTCATCGAACGGAGTACGGACGGCTTCTGATTGCCCGTCGGTAAAACATAAAATTCATTGTTCTTAACGGTAAAATATCCCCTCACCAGGTGATAGGCCCTGATCGACCTGATGTCCCCCTCAAGGAATGCATTGACGATCGGTTTTTGTATCCTTGTTGCACCCATCAGTCTCAGCAACGCCGGCCTCACGAATTGAATAAACGATGTAAGGGTCGGAACGGGATTTCCCGGCAGGCCGAAAAACAGTTTATTGTCTTTTTTGCCGAAAACGAACGGTCTGCCCGGTTTTATATTGACCCGTTCAAATTGTATCTCGATATTCAGGTCGGAATAGATCTCTTTGACGAAGTCGTACCTCCCTGCCGATACCCCGCCCGTGGATATTACGACATCGTATTTCAATGCCTTTAAAAATATCTCTTTCATGTCCTTCAACGTGTCTTTGGCAATGCCCAGATAATCAGGGATACCGCTATATCTTTTTACCTCTGAATACAGGGTATAGGCATTGACGTTTCTGATCTGACCGGCTTGAAGCGTTTCGCCTACACGGGCCAATTCATCGCCCGTGGAGATAATCGCCACAGTCGGCTGCTTATATACCCTTACCGTATCGTAATTCAGCGACGCGAGGACCCCTATATCTGCGGACCTCAACCGATCCCCTTTGCACAGCACCCTGTCCTCTTTTTTGATATTCTCTCCGGCAAACCTGTAATTATTGTATTTGGCCGTGTCACAAAATATTTTTACGTAACCGGCCTCTTCTTTTGTATCTTCGAAACGAACCACCGAATCGGCACCTTCCGGTATCGGGGCGCCGGTCATTATTCTTATCGCCGTCCCTTTCGACACCTTCTTGCCCACAATGGAACCGCCTGCCTGGATCTCTCCCGTGACCTTAAGGCTTACAGGTTTCTCTTTTGTTGCCCCTTTCGTGTCATCTGCGATTATCGCATATCCGTCCATGGCAGAATCATCCATAGGAGGGATCATGATATCCGATACAATATCCTCATACAAAACACGTCTCGATGCCTCTATGATAGAGATGCTTTCATAATCAAGGGGTCTGACCGAATCTAAGATAATCTTTTGTGCCTCTTCAACGGATACCGCAAAATTTTTATTTCCCATAATTAGGTCTCTCGCAATAAACAATTTTTAAAACCTGCTTCAGAGATTTAAATATAGCACATTAGATTTGTGAAAGGAACAACAGTCCCCGATCTCTTTCCGGGCCGTTCATTTTTTATATACCTGTCCTGGTCATGTCAAGCTGCCTTTTTAGCATTAAAATCCATTCTTTCCTGAATAGATAGATATTTTGTACACGGTTGTATAGTATTACATACAAAAAAATTGTCATCTAATGTAGTTTTAATGTAATATTTCAATAAGTTAGAAGTATAGGATGCGTATGGTCCGGGAATTGTACGGCTTGTGAATTATTTCATTTTCTAACCCTTTTTTTCTTGACAGAAAATTTTCGATTTGCTAATTTATTCACAATGAAAGAAAGCCATCAACCTCAGGCAATAGGAGTCAAGAATGAGATACGCAGAAACAGGGTATAATTTAGAAATTGATCTGGCGACAGGAAACATTGAACGGGTAGAAACCGACCCGAAGGTAATGGAAACACACCTGGGAGGTCTCGGTACCAGCGTCAAGCTGCACTGGGACAGGGTAGGCCCTGAAGTCAAACCGTTTGATGACGAGAATATGCTCATATTCAGTTCAGGTGTCCTCAATGCCACACCGGCTTTCAGCGCGAACCGTACCGTCGTTACCTTTGTATCTCCCGAGTCGGACCTATTGGCATACCCGATGATGGGGGGGTTCTGGTCTGCAGAACTGAAATACGCCGGTTACGACAAGGTGATCTTGCGTAACAAGTCCCCCAAGTGGGTCTATGTCTGGATAAATAACGACAAGGTGGAGTTACGCGACGCCTCCCACTTAGTGGGCAAAGGTGCCCTCGAAACGCAGGACCTTATCCGGAGGGAGCTGAACCAGCCCAACGCCCAGGTGGCTGCCATCGGTATAGCCGGTGAGAACAGGTGCTTCACCGCCTCCATCGAGCAGGGCAGATCCAGTGCCAGCCGTCTCGGCGGCGGCGCCGTTTTGGGAGACAAGAAGGTAAAGGCCGTAGCGGTCCGCGGGACAAAGGACATCAACCTTGCCCGGGGCGAAGAGTTCATGAAACACATGATGGACATGATGAAATATATAAACTTCCGGAACGAAAACCCCATCCCGGACGTTATGACCATTCTGTCCGGGATCGGTTCACCTCAGGAGATGGTGCACACGGACGAGCAGTGGCACACCGAGAATTTTATGTGGGGAAATGCCCGTACCAGGAGAAGAGGCTTCTGGAGCAAGGAGATCTCCGAGGAATGGCCGAAGGTCCAGAAAGAAGGCATAAAGCGCCTTATAAGCTGTATGAACTGCCCTCAGCATTGCGGGGCGTTGATCTCCTACAAGGATACCCCGAGATACATGGCGAAATGCTTCGGAAAACTTACCTATGCAATGGCTGCCTATGTAGATAACATGGAATTTGCCTGGAAAACCCTGCAGCGTGCGACCGAGTATGGACTGGATTCGTTCTCAACCCCGCAGATCATAGCATTCGGTATTGAGCTCTACGAAGCAGGCATCCTCACCGACAAGGACTTTGAAGGGGCACCGAACGATAAAGAAGGAAGGTTTATCTGGCTGCTCGACAGGGTCGCCCGCCGTGAAGGGATCGGGGATGTCCTCGCCGACGGCGTCTACCGTGCGGCCCGGAAGATCGGCAACGGTGCAGAGCAGTTCGACCATAACACGATCAAGAAACACGAGCAACTCCCTCTCAAACTGGGAACGCTCGATCCCCTTTATTACCTCATGTATTCCACCAACGAGAAAATAAGCATTACCCAGATCGAGGGGAACTGGCCTCAATCAGCCTTTGCCACGATGGAACAGAGAGAGAACTTTGTGAAGGATTGGCCGCAGCTCCCCGATGAAAGCTGGAAACAGTGGTTGCTGGAATGGGACCAGCGGGGAGAGAAGGCGATACCCTTCTACCCTACCCCCGAGATATGCAGTGAAATCGTCGACTGGATGGAGATGCTGCATAACATTGACGACGCCTGCTGTGTCTGCGCAGGTATGTCGTCGTTCTGTCTGAAGCCTCCATATCACATACACAATTACCCGAAGATAATCTCTTCAGCAACAGGGCTGGATCTGGATGAAGGAAGCCTGAAGAAGATAGTCAACAGGAGCCGGAACCTGCACAGGGCATTTAACAACAGGCGGGGCATGGCAAGGGTCGATGAGAAGCCACCCGCAGACCACTGGAAGAGGAGATGGCCCGAGCTCGAAGAGAATCTTTTATCAACGTATTACAAATTCAAGGGATGGGATCAGAACGGCATTCCTACAAAAGAAAGACTGCATGAATTAGATCTGGATTATGTTGCCGAAGACTTAGAAAAGAGAGGGATATTGAAAGATGGCCAAGATTAAGAAAAAAGTCAAAACAATCAAGGTTGACGCTGATAAGTGTAACGGCTGCCGGGGATGCGAACTGGTCTGTTCCGCCTATCACTCTTCGCCGAAATACAGCACCATCAATCCGGCACGGTCTCGCATTCAGATCATCCGTCACCCGTTAAAGGACATATGGCTTCCGGTATTCGCAGGCGAATATGCCCCGGCCGAATGCATGGGCAGGGACGTATACACCATCGACGGCAAGGAATACGACGAGTGCACCTTCTGCAGGGCTGCCTGCCCGTCAAGGGACATATTCAAAGAACCCGATTCCGGCCTCCCGCTGAAATGCGATATGTGCGAGTCGGATCCGCCTCTGGAAAAACCAAAGTGCGTTGAGTGGTGTCTCAATGACGTCCTGACCTACGAAGAACGCGAAGAGGAAGTGGAAGAAGGCGTGGAGATGGAGGAAGTAGAGGTCGGATTGAAATCCATGATCAACAAATACGGGATGCAGAATATATTGGATACCGTTAACCGGATATCGCAAAAACAGTAAAGGCAGTGAATAGTAGATAGTATATAGTAGATAGTGAGAGACAAAAAAGGCAGTCGATAGTAGATAGTAGATAGTGAAAGACAGAAAAGGCAAAAAGGCAGTCGATAGTAGATAGTGAGAGACAAAAAAACGTAAAGGCAGTCGATAGTGAATGGCGAGAAAAAGAAACCAAATAATAAGGATGAAGATATCGTGGAAACCATAGCCCCCTTTAAAGAGGTAATTGACGAGATAAAGGAAAAAGGCGGGGACGCCGTTAAGTACTGCTATCAGTGCGGGAAATGCGATACGGTATGCCCCTGGAACAGGGTAAGGAAGTTCAGTATGCGCAAGCTCATCCGGGAGGCTACGTTCGGCGTGAGCGAGATCGAGCGTGAGGAGATCTGGCGCTGCACCACCTGCGGGAAGTGTCCGCAGCGGTGTCCCAGGGACGTAAAGCAGATAAACGACATGATATCGTTGCGCAGGATGGCCACAGGATACGGCGTATTCCCCGGCTCCGTCAAACCTTACCGCACCGTAAGCTCAGGCCTTGCCGCTCAAGGCAACCCCTTTAACGAAGACCGGAAGACCAGGGCCGATTGGTCGCAGGGGCTCAATGTAAAGCCCTTTGCCGAAGGGATGGAGTATTTGTACTTCCCTTGCTGCTATTGCAGCTATGACCCGAGGTTGAAGAAGGTAGCCCAGGCCACGGTAAAGATCCTCAACAAAGCCGGGGTGAGTTACGGTATACTGGGCGATAAAGAGAATTGCTGCGGGGAAAGCGTCCGGAAGACCGGCAATGAGGATCTGTTCAGAAAGCTCGCCAAAGAGAATATCAAGACCTTTATCGAAAACGGGGTGAAGAAGATCATCGTCTCCTCCCCGCACTGCTACCACACATTCAAGAACGAATATCCCGAGTTCAAGGTGAACTTCGATGTGGTCCATATCTCCCAGTTTATATTTGATCTTATAAATGAGGGGAAGTTGCAGATAACCGGGGAATACGGGAAGAAGATCACCTACCATGACCCATGCTACCTTGGCCGGCACAACGGCGTATACGACGAGCCGCGCGGGGTCCTGAAGAAGATATCCGGCCTGGAGCTGACCGAGCTGCCCGAAGCGCGGGTAGACAGCCTCTGCTGCGGAATGGGAGGAGGCAGGGTGTGGGCGGAGACCGAAAAACATGAACGGTTCTCCAACATCAGGGTGGAACAGGCTATTGAGAGCGGGGCAAAGGAACTGGTTACATCCTGTCCTTACTGCATCACCGCCCTCGAGGACAGCAGGCTCGTCATGAACCATGCCGACGATATAGAGGTTAAGGACATTACGGAGATCATACAGGAAGTGATTTAGGACCATTAAACCTGAGAGGTGATAGAAAGTGGAAAACGTAATATCGCTCAAAGACAACATTGAACAGGTTCGCAAGACCCTTGGAGACAATAATTTCGGAGACGTTATGGTGGTTGGCGGAGGGATCAGCGGCATCCAGGCCTCCCTTGATCTCGCCACCGCCGGCTTCAAGGTCTACCTGGTCGAAAAGGCGCCGAGCATCGGGGGTCATATGGCCCAGCTTGACAAGACCTTTCCGACCAATGACTGCTCGATGTGAATACTCGCACCTAAACTGGTCGAGGTCGGCCGGCATCCCAACATAGAGGTTCTCACCTATACTGAAGTTCACAGTGTAGAGGGAGAAGCAGGAAACTTCAAAGTAACATTACTCAGAAAACCAAGATACATTGACGAAACAAAATGCACGGGCTGTACTGTCTGCGTGGAATACTGCCCGGCCCAATACCCTGATCAATA
>MVRS01000120.1 GCA_002067975.1 Syntrophorhabdus sp. PtaU1.Bin058 | reverse complement strand
CCTTTTTGCGTCATGGTGCGCTTCTGCATGTGAGGGGAACCAGCGTACCCTTTTTTCATCAAACTCAACGACAGGCCTCAGCAGTCCCTCTTCGATACGGGGTATATTCCCGGCCACAACGTCAAAGACCCTCCACCTGCCTTCCGGCATTTCTATTCTGAGAAGGGCGTGGTCTTCGAAGATGTTTCGTACGACGAGGATCGTTACCGCGCGTGCATAGCCGAGCCGCTTCAGGGTTCCCATCATGAAGACCGCTATGTCTTCGCAATCCCCGGAAAACCCTTTCTGCTCGAATTCTTTCGGGGTGTCCCAATGATCGCGGATCTCCATGTGATACGTGACCAGGCTGCGGAACTGGACCAGGATGGAACGGATATGGTTTTCGGACCACCCCTCTTTTCGTATCCTCGTTTGCCATTCCCTGATCTTTTCCTGGTACACCGGGTTGATTCGTTCGCGGTCGGTATTCATAGTGCCTGCACAGCCCCAGAGGAGACAGGAAAGAATGAAAAGCACGGTCAATCTATGAAACCACGTTCGCAAAGGCACAAAGAACCCTGTCTGGTTTATCGGCGTAATGGGGTTGTAACTTAAATTGAAAGGCAGCTCGTAGCTGATGGCTATGGCAACTGAGAAGATCGGAAGAAAGTGGGCAGTTATTTTTTTACACGTATTCCCATTCGCGTGCAGGCAAGGGCAAGAAGGACCACGATGGCGATGAAAAACACAACGCGATCCATTGCAGGCACTGCCGGGGCCGTCAGGCTGTTTACGGCATTGACGAGGTTGATGCGCCGTTTGCCGTAGGACATCTTCACATCCGTGACAACGTCGCCGGTATTCGCAAGGATGGAGCGTACCTCGGCAGGCGAAAGGGCCGCGCCTCTCAGCGCAATGGCCGCGCTCTGGAGTATTGCGGCAGCTCCGGCAGCATAGGGGCAGGCAGCCGAGGTCCCGCCGAAGGTGGACGTGTAACCCCCGCCTTTTGCCGTCGTATAGGCATTATGAGAAGGGGCAAGGAGGTCGAGAAAGCCCGCTGTGTTGGAATAGGGGGTTTCCCGGTCCGGGGGCGTTGAATAAGACCACGCCACGGGGTTCGGGGTACACGAGGCGTGCGTTCCCTGGTTGGGAGCGCACGACGTGGGATCGACGCAGAAACCGAGGGTGCCGAGGCCGGCATCGAAAACGGCCCCCACAGAGATAATATCAGAGATGCACGCCGGAGAGGAGATCCTGTCGCAGTAGCCGTTGTTCCCTGAAGAGGCAAAGAGCGTAATGCCTGCGGCAACGGCATCGGCTGCGGCCTCCGTCATGGACGGGGAATAGGAATCGCAGGCAGCAGAAAAGCCGTCTCCCCCAAGACTCGTGCTGATGACCATGATCGGATAAGAAGGGTTGTCGTTCTTGTGCGTGACACACCACTCCCATGCGGATACGATGTCTGACGTGTAGGCGCTGCTGCCGCTCCCATAGGTGACCTTCAGGGCGTAGAGTTTGGCGCCGGGCGCGACCCCGCCTATATAGTCGCCCGTTGTCCCAACATCGCCTGCCGCTATCCCCGCGCAGCTTGTCCCGTGGCCGTGAACATCCATGGGGTCCGCATCCTGATAGGCAGGGGAATCGATGCTTCCCCCGTAATCATAGCCGCCGATCACCTTTGCGTTGGGAAACCCTCCGCCGCCGAGCTTCGGATGGTTGTAGTCTATGCCCGTATCAACGATGGCAATGGCGATCCCCTGGCCATTATACGTGTTCCGTATCGTTGAGGCGTTCATCAGGGAAATTCCCTGGTTCGTATGGAGCTCGAGGACCCTGTCCTCCTCGACGGATTCAACATCATCCATCTGTAAAAGGTCTTCAAGGCCCTGGAGGGTTACTTCAGCAGCAAAGGCATTGACATATTCGAAGCGGGCTGTCGGCCTGAGGCGGTCAGATTGAATGCGGTTAAGCGCCCTGGTCTGATTATTGAGAACCGCCTGACGGCGCCGTTCGCGATCTCCGGGGTGATCCCAATCTATGCGGCCCGGAAAATCAGACGGCCTTTTCAGGTTGACGATCACAAAGGCGGTAGGATATCCTGCTGCCCATCGCCTGAGGACCCTGTCAGGCAATATGACCTTGGGATTGTTGCGGATATGCGGCAGATACGCGCTTGCCGCCCCGCCCGCGCCCGTAAGAAATACCATGCACAACGCAACGATGAGCATGGTAAGAAGACGGCCGATATGTGGTCTGTTAACTCCGGTAATCATGCTTTCCCATATGGTCCACCCTGCCTACTCCCTACTGCTTACTATGTTTCGTTTTTTACTATGAGCTATCAGCCATGAACTATGAGCCGCCTTTTATGGTACCAGCATAATGTGTAAGCGAGGTAAAGGGATTGTTAAGAATCAATAAAATTTCTGCAATAGAAATTTAAATCCTTTAAGGAAACTTTAATGAGGCCTTTATCACGCCGCAACAACGGTCATATATACTGCATTCAAAGAACACAGGGGCATCGGAGATTGATATAAAAAGGAAAGCGGAACAGAGACGGATGGTATTGATGGGGAACAATGCGGGCGGGACCGCGGTCGCGTCCCTGCTCCGGATGCCTGTCCATTCCGGATGTTTGCGTTTTGTATCTGCCTTTTCCATCTCCTGCATCACATTGTATGCCCTGATCTTTCTCCTCTCCGAACCTTTAATGTTGATCAATGAACACACTGCGCAGACCCTCGGCAATGTGCTGTACGTGATAGGGATCCCCGTTTCCGTTGCCGGCGACCTCGTATCGGGAAAGGGTTTTGCCGTGAGGATCATCCCTGAATGCACGGCGCTTTTAATGGCAGGGCTGTTTGCCTGTTTTGTATTGTTCTATCCTGCAACGGCGAGACAGAAGGCCGCAGGGCTCGCTATGGGCCTCCCTGCGCTGTATCTCGGCAACCTTGCCCGCCTAACTGCGATCTTTTTTGTCTGCACCTATGACAAAAGACTGTTCAATATCATTCACACGCTCCTGGGACAGGTCTTTACCGTGACGTTTGTTCTCGTCATGTGCATTCTATGGCTGAAATCGATTGCCACAGGGAGATCAAGCAAAGATACAATCATCAGGATATCAGGTTACCTGGCTCGCCTTGTTGTGATTGCCGGGTGTCTTTTTCTTCTCTGGATCGAGGTTAACGACGACTACATCCGGTTTGTCGACCAGTTCCTTGTCCTCGGCTTCTCCTTGTTCGACTATCGGCTCGTTATTCCTCGCGATACTGTCATATATTATGAAACATTCAATATCGTTACGTTTACAGCGCTCCTTCTTGCTACCAGATCTGTTGCATGGTCGAAAAAGGTAAACGGACTGGCTGCAGGGCTTACGCTTTTCTTTTCCATTCATTTGTTCCACAGGTTTAACAATACCCTCATGTCTGCCTTTCAATATACTGCATTTATTAAATTGGATTATGTCCTCTGCGCAGTGGGCCAATACCTTTTACCGGCCTTATTGTGGTTCTTGATTACGATAGGCAGGTTGCCGCACCTGAAAAAACCTAAAGTATATAACATTAAACTTGAAACATAAAACATTCAACGGTCCCGGTATGTTCACCAAACCTTTACCGTCTGTTAATATAAATTTAACACACACCTGTTACATTACAAAAAACCGGTTTAACCAAGCATTGCGGGGCATGTTGACAGGCAACATGTCCTTCCTTTCACAGGAGAAATCATGGAAAAGCAGGAGTCTGTTATGGATTATCAAACAGGAAATGTACACAACACGGCAACCCAAAAGGTTAATAGGGTTCTTTCAGGGGGCGTGAAGATTGTCATCATAATGGTAGGCATGGCCCTCCATCTCATGTTATCCGGCTGCGCGACGACGCCATCGATGAGCACAGGCGCCCTTGTCGCGCAGGGAGATGAGGTTGAGTGCAATTTTACGTGCCGTACGAAAAACGGCGAGGTTGCCCTTTCGACCTATCAGGCCGTCAATGATGACCTTTCACTGAAAAAATCGCCGATCTTTTTAGCGAGAGACAGGAGTACCCCTGTGAAGCTTACGGCAGGAAAACCTCCCGCAGATACAAAGTCAGATGCCGACAGAGGCTTTGAAGAGGAGGTCCTGTATCAGTTGCCCGGCAAGGTAGTCGGTCTGCCTGTGGGGACAAAGGAGGTCGTCGAATTAAACGCAAAGGCGCGTCCGGGACAGTCGAAGGATGAGTGGTTCATCAAGATCGCCCGGGTGAGACAAAGGGCAAGGGAGCTGCGGTTCACGCCCGAAGAATACGAGGCGAAAGCCGGGAAAAAGGCGCAGGTGGGCCAGGTATACGATGTTGACAAGACCCTTCCCGGAAGAGTAACGGCGGTCAGCGATACAGAGATTATCGTCGGCTTTGCCCCTGAGAAGGGCAGAGAGATCAGCACCCCCTTCGGGAAAGGCGTTGTCAGGGAGCTTCCGCAGGGTTACGAGATCAGGATCGACGCACAACCCGGAACGCTGGTGAGAAGCGGCGGTCTTATAGGGAGAATCGCGGCCGTTGATGATGTTGCAATCGTCGTCGATTACAGCCATCCCTTCGGAGGTGATCCCCTGACGTGCGATGTGCTGATCGAATCGATACAACCCAAAACGTCTAAGTAAAGAATAAGGAGAAGATACGATGAGATACTGCAAGAGATTGTTCATGGCAGGATTGATTCTATGTGCATGCATTGCAGGCTATACAATCATGACCCCGATTGCACATGCAGCAACGGATACCGAGATCGTAAAGGCAGGGGACCCGGTAAAGGTAAACTATACGGTGAGACTGGAAGACGGCAGCCTTGTCTATTCCACCCATGCCGAGGTTGCACAGGACCCGAACCAGAAAAGGGCAGCCGGGTACAGGGCGCAGGCGACCTTTCAACCGGAAGAGATCGTCGCCGGAAGGCAGGCGCTGGTGCCGGGCGTCGGGCAATCCGTGGTGGGGATGAAAACCGGCGAGGAAAAGAAGATAACCATACCTCCGGGATCGGCCTTCGGCAACATCGATCGCAGCAAGATCAAGACCTATCCTGTCGCGAAGACCCTTCCAAAGAACCTCGGGATGACGGCCGAGCAGTTTGTGGGACAATTCGGGGTATTGCCCGTCAAGGGGAAAGAGGTGCAATACGCCCCGTTTTTAAAGGCACTTGTGAAGGACGTTACCGAGCATACCGTCAATCTCGAACTCATTGTCAATGACGGAGAGCAGTTTAAACTGGATTACGGTACCGTATCTACCCGCATCGATAAAGATGAAGTTATTATCACGATGACCCCGCTTATCGGTGCTGCCTTCAGGGTTGGCGAGGCGGCAGGGAAGATTACGGGCTCGAACGGAGAGACATTTACCGTGGATTTCAATCACCCCCTCGCAGGGAAACCGATCGTCCTCGACATAGAGCTTGTATCGATGACAAAGGCATCTGCCGTGGCTGCTTCAGCAAACATCCCCTGGATCGAAAACCATGACGAGGGGCTCGCCGCGGCAAAAGGAGAGAAAAAACCCGCCGTGATGGTGCTCTATGCCGATTGGTGCGGTTGGTGCAAGAGACTGTTGAACGAAACGATCCCGGACCCCAAGATCGCCGCCTTTCGGGATCAGTTTGTCTGGATCAAGGTAAACTCCGATAAGCAAAAAGATATTTACACCCACTATCATCAAGACGGCTTCCCCCTTGTTATCCTCTTTGACCGGGAGGGAAGGGTCGCAAAAAGGATCAACGGGTTTGCCAATGCAGTCACGTTGCAGGATGAATTGCGAAGGCTGACAGCGATACAAACGCCGAAGGGCGGTTGAGAAATACAAGAAAACCTGTATGGCGGTCTTTAATAAAAAATTAAAGGTTCTTTAACATGAATGCAACATCGTTCTGATAACCTGTTAGAAAAGAAAATCCATCAATTTATGGGGCGGGAATGCCCGCCCCCGTTACAACTATATATTTTTGCAGGCCCTGGATTTTGCAAGCCTCAACGCGGAAAACGCTGTTGAATGCTAAGATGGGCGCGGGATGACAGAGGATACAGGTCTATCTTGAGTTTACGGCATAAGGGGGACAGAGATATGTTGCGAAGAAAAACGTTACGCAAGGCCATCGCGGTGTGTCTCGGCATTATCCTGATACCCTCCCTGCTTTTTGCGGGGGTCAATATTCCGGGCTACTACGGAAACGTAACGCCCCCTTCTACGGTTACGACCAGACCTTCCGTGCCGTCTACGGGTGTTCAAATACCGGGTTTCTATGGAAATGCAACACTCCCCACAGTAGTCCCTACCCAGCTTCCCGTCCTGAAGGCGGGCGGCGTCTTATCGGGCGTAACGGCCCCGACCACTGCCGCCGTCGATGATCCTGCCACAGGCACAACGATCCAGAAGATGACCATCAGTCAGTATCAGGAACAGGCGATTATAGACTGGCAGAGCTTCGATATCGGTCAGAACGCCTGGGTCTATTTCGAACAGAAAAAGGACGGGGTGGCGCAGTCGGGCTGGTCAGCCCTGAACCGTATCTGGGACTTAAGCCCAAGTCAGATATTGGGCCGTCTTACTGCGGACGGAAAGATATACCTCATCAACCGGAACGGCATCCTATTCGGTCCCGGTTCCAGCGTGAACGTCCATACGCTGATCGCCTCATCGCTGAACCTCACGGAGACTGATTTTATGAAAGGCCTCCTGAAGTTCAACACCAACGATGAATACGTCAACGGTGAGCTTTTCTATGACTCGACGAAGACGCCCGGTGTTGTATCGAACCACGGCACCATCGAGACCGACGAGATAGGCTCTGTCTTTCTTGTTGCCCCCACCGTGGAAAACAGCGGCATTATCTCCAGCCCCGTAGGACAGATCGGCCTTGTTGCGGCCACTGCGGCGGAGATTGTGCAGGACCCATCGAGTACCACAAGGACGGCGCCTATTGTCCATATCACGGGAACCCCGGGAGAGGCGACGAACTTTGAGAACGGCTGGCTCATAGCGAATACCGGACTCGTAGGTATGTACGGCAGGTTTGTCAACCAGGACGGCCTTATTATGGCAGTAACTGCCGTCAAAAAGGCAGGGGCTATCGAGCTTCACGCAAGTGAAAAGGTGTCCACCGGATCGAACAGTTTCACATTAACCCCGATCTCCAATTCAACGGAGACCGCGCACCAGTCATTTGAATTCAACGGCGGCACAGTAGATATAGGCGGCCTTATGCAGCCGTACTACGATTCCGGCAATAACCTGGTGGGTTTCAACAATACCTCGACTTCACGGATCGAACACAGGGGCGCAATCGACGCTCCTTCCGGCTCGGTAAGCTTAAGGGCAAGCGAGCGGGTGTATCTCGAAAATGGAAGCAGGGTTGACGTGAGCGGGTTGTGGGTGGACAAGCCCGCATCTGCAAATGTACTTGAGGCGCAATTGAACAGCGTTGAGCTGCGGGATGACTACGGACAGAAAGACGGCCTGCTCAAGGGTCAGAAGATCTGGTTCGATGCACTCTACGGTTCCGCGATCGGCGATGTCTCAGGGTCTTACAGCGCCCAGGAACTGAGCGCCCGCGAACATGCCGTGAAAGGAGGCCAGATCACCATCGATGCAGGTGAAGGCGACGTGATTGTCAGAGAAGGGGCTACAATTCGTTTTGCCGGAGGTGGCTACCGATACGCCGCAGGCATGATCGAGACCACGGCTTTAATGGCCGGTACAACGATCTATAGCATCAGCGATGCGCCCCAGTGGATAGATTACGACACGCTGACGACGCAAACGAGTTACGTTGGAGAGCGTGTCGAAGGAAGCGACGCAGGCAAGCTGAGCATAGCGGCAAAAAGGATAGTCCTTGACGGGAGGCTTGACGGATCGGTCGTAAAAGGACAGTATCAGACGCAGGCAGAAGAGAATACGAATAAGTCGGGGAACCAGAATTCAAAGGGGCTCAGTGAGCCCAGGGGAGGCATGTTGCTGCTGGGGACTGCGCCTGTGGAAGGAAGGCTGCCGGAAAACGAAAGCTTTCAACTCGATGAGGTCATCATTAAGTCTTCCGTGAACCCCCTTCCCCGGGACTTTGGACCTGAAGACCCGATACCGCCGGAATATGCCATGGGGGAAGGCGGATCCGATGTGACGATACTGTCTGCGCAGACCTTAAGCAATGCAGGGCTTGGAAGGCTTGAGGTATATGCGAATACAATGCTGCGCATTGATGAGGGGGCAAATATTGTTATCCCTTCTGCATCTTACTTTGACAAGACCGGGGAACCCGATTTTGCAGCAAAGGTCGGAGGTTATTTCTCTGCAGCGGCAAGGAGGATCGAGCTTTTTGGCAGCATCATTGTGCCGGCCGGTGAGATCATCATGAGGCTTAAGAGCAATATAAGCGCCCTTGAAGAGATAAACGGCGTGTCCAATCCTCTCTACAGGGCGCTTCAGCAGAGGATATTCCTCGGTGCAGGGAGCAGGCTTATAGCGGCAGGCGAGCAGATCGATAACTCATTTGCAGGAGGCGGAGGCAGCATACAGACAGGACAGATAAGCGGGGGACGGATAAGCGTTTCCGATGATATTAATGCCGAGGTCATTATAGACAAAGGCGCGTTACTCGATGTGAGCGGTGGATTTACTATTAATCAGCAAGGGAAGGTCACAGGCGGAGATGCGGGGAGCATCGAGATAAACGGCACCGCAATGGTCCTCGAGGGAGAACTTAGAGGACTCTCGCTGACAGGGAAAAAGGGCGGTTCGCTGACAATCACCGCGTGGTCTCCCATAGAGATTGCCGGCAACAATCCTCTATCCCTGAACCTGGCCCCGGACGCAATCCTTCCCGAGGAGCAAAAGGACAGATTGGTCCTCGGTCAATCACAATTCAACGAAGCGGGTTTTGCTTCTATTACCATCGAAAGTGTTTACAGTCTGACCATAGATGAAGGGGTCAGGCTCATGCCGTCTACGGCGAAAATGGCCCAGCCGATTCCCGGGCAGGGGAGCCCATCGATCATCCACGTCCAGTCTGACACGATCAGTGCTTCTTCCATTAAGCTCACAGCAGGCAAGGGCCTCTCTCAAGAGTATGTAACGGAAGGGGTCAAGGTTGCGATCAAAAAAGACGCAGCGATTGACGTGTTTCCCGGCGGAACAATAGAGATACAGGGTCCCGGGATCAGTCTTGACGGAACACTCTCTGCCCCTGCAGGCACGGTCTCCCTCAAGGCCACCTATTTTGACCTGACCATGAAAAACGGAAGCCGGATACTTGCCCAGGGGTATAATAAACCGGAGACAACCCCTGTCATGACGGGTTACCCGACAGGATACACGGCTATGGCAGGAGGAAAGGTGGCGCTTACAGCGGCCCTGGGAAACCTCGTCCTTGAGAGCGGAAGCCTTATCGATGTCTCGGGCTCCGATCCGGTGCAGACCTACGTGAAGACAACGCAGGGTTTGCCCCAGGCAATGACCGTTGCAGGTGATGCCGGGAGTCTTGCGCTTACCTATTATGGTGCGAATTCAATTTTTAGCGGGGCACTGAAGGCGTCCGCGAAGATGGCAGGGCTGCACGGGGGCACATTAACGATAAAGTCCACCTCCGACACCGAAGCGTTTGTCGTCACACCGGACAGCGTGGGTCGTTACCTGACAGGCGGTTTCGACGACATCACGCTGCGGAGCCTTTATGCCCTCGAGTTTTCCGGGTCACTGGATGCGCAGGTTGCACGACGGCTCGTGCTCGATGCGCCGATCATCGAGGGGTCGAATAACACCATTGTCTCGCTCTCATCACCCTGGACGAGCGTGATCAATACCTATTATCCTTCATCGCAAACACCTGCATCGGGCGGGGCGCAGATTACCCTCTCCGGTGACTGGATCGATGTGGAAGGAAGCGTTTGCTTTTCAGGTTTTTCTAACGTGACGCTGAACGCCGCAAATGACATAAGGCTCTCAGACAGGTTCTACGACGTGATTCCAAAACAGTGGAAGGGGATTTTGAAAACTTCCGGCGAGCTCCTATTCCGGGCGGACCGCGTATATCCTACTACCCTCTCGGAATTCACGGTCTCCGCAGAAAAGGTGACCATCCTGCCCGGCGATGTTTCTGAGGCAGGCACTATCTATTCCGCCGGCGGGAAACTATATATCTATGCGAAAGAGATCGAGAACAGAGGGATCCTGGCGGCGCCTCTCGGGGAGATCGTCCTTGCAGGCGCTTATGATGCGCAAACCATGTCCTATACGTTGGCAGACAGGGTAGTGCTCTCTCCAGGCAGTATTATCACCGTAGAGGGATCCGGCCTTGTCAGTTACGGGACCGTAGACGAGACCTCCTGGAGGATACCGGACAGGACATCCGATAGTGCCGATGCAACAGTGTTGGTAGAGGGAGAACCTGTAAAATCCGTTACCATCAAGGCCAAAGATATCTCTATCGGCGAAGGATCGGAGATCAACGTCTCAGGCGGCGGCACCATCTTTTCGTACCTGTTCCTTTCGTCTCCTGCAGGATCAACGGATCCTATCACAAAGACAGGTCGTTATGTGATTGTGCCGGGCGTGACCATTCCCGGTGAGGCAGTGTATCTCGAGGGCGGCGGAGGCATCGCTGCCGGTTATTACTCGCTTCTTCCCGAGGAATACGCCTTCCTGCCCGGCGCCATGATCATCACGGATTTGAGCAAGGCCGGACAGAAATATACACTGGGGCAGACCATATCCCAGGAAGGTTATCCTGTGGTGAAAGGATACTCAACGGTTATGGGGACCGGTTTCCGCTCTGCCAAACCGGTGGGATACAGTGTAAGAAAGGCAAGCGACGTCCTCAAAGAAGGGTATTTTACAGGCCCTGAAAGGGCAATAGAGGCAGGAAATGCCGGCACGATCACGATTGCGGGGAACTCCGTCGCCGTTGACGGCACGCTGACAATGAAGGCGCTTCCCGGTTATAAGGGCGGGACCCTGAGCCTGAGCTCGGGCACAATTGTGGTCGGTACGAGCGCGCCTGAAGCGGGGACGCTCACCATCGATCCCCTTATCTTCACCGCTATGGACTTAGAAGAGATCGATATCGGCGACGCGAGCGTTACCAATAAAATAACCCTGGAAGACGGAAGTGTTCTGAAGGCCAACAGGGTTACCCTTGCGGCAAATGCCGGCAACGCGGAGATCATCCTGAACCCGGGCGCCGAGATATACGCCTACGCGACAGACGGCACGGGCATAGTGAATATCCTGACACCCGATGGGAAGGTGACCCTTGACGCCGTTGCGGGAAAAAGCTCACTGGTACACGCCTCGGACATGGTGTATATGGATGTCAACGACATTGACCTAAGGGGCGATATCGTGGTGGATCACGGGACCCTTGGCATAAAGGTCCCAAAGATCTACTTTGTGCCCGAAGGATATGGACGGCTGTCAGGAGAAAAGGGCCTCTTTCTTACCCAGGGCCAATGGAACAGTTTCAGCGCCTTTCAGGCCATTGAACTGATCGGCAAGGGCGCATCGGAGCTGCTGTTCAGGACCGATTTCGGGCTGAACACGGCAGGGGACCTGACGATTGACGCTGCACGCATTGCCGCCGGCCCCTTGGTGACGGGCGGCCAGAATGCATGGACGATTACAGTCGATGCCCGTAAGATCAACCTGCTGAACACGGGAACTGCTTCCACCGTCACGACCACAGCAGACACGGGCACAATCACGTTCAACGCGTCCGAATTTTCAATAGGCCACGGCGATATGAAGATGGACGGCTTTTCTCAAATAAACCTTATCAGCCAGGGGGATATAGTCTTTAAAGGTGCAGGATCTTTTACCTCCGGAGGGGCTGATGTAGCTATTCTGGCGCCGAGGGTAACGACATCCTATTATCAGGACGACCTTACCGCCTACGAGACGGCAGGGTTTACCCTTGATGCCGGCAATAAGGTCTTTAATATCGGCAGTAACAGCGGCACACCGGGACAAGGCTCTGTTCCGGGAGGGTTCCTGGAGATAAAAGGCAGGAGAATAGACCTGACCGGGGTTGTGGAGGTGAATTCAGGGCAGGTGAAGCTCAACGCATCAGGGCTTGCAGCAGACGGCGACGGCATATTTCTCGGCAA
Source organism: Syntrophorhabdus sp. PtaU1.Bin058 (assembly GCA_002067975.1). GTDB lineage: Bacteria > Desulfobacterota > Syntrophorhabdia > Syntrophorhabdales > Syntrophorhabdaceae > UBA5609. Next base: position 651 of record MVRS01000120.1, on the reverse strand, counting down.
CGGGGCGCAGATCCTGGCCCAGGGCAGTGAATATTCGCCGGGAGGCACAATAGATCTGAAGACGGAACAGGGGATCATGGATATCGCATCCGGGGCAACGATCGACGTGTCTGCCGGGGCCCAGGGGGACGCAGGCCTGATCTCTTTGTATGCGCCTGTCGGCGGCGTAATCCTGAACGGCAACGTGCAGGGACATGCAGGGCCTCTCGGACGCGGAGGCTCGTTGACGATGGTCACGTACAGCATCAATGATTTTGAGGATCTCAACGACAAGATGGTTGCAGGCGGGTTTGACGAATCCCTTACTATAAGGAGCCGCAGCGGTGACATTGCCATTGATGACGGGGTGACGGTCAGGGCGCGCAATGTCACGATCACGGCAGACAGCGGATCAATAGACCTCTCAGGCACGATCGATGTATCCCGTGCCGAAAGCGGCGGCACGGCCGAGCTCAATGCCAAACAAGACCTGACAATGAGCGGCAATATATTGGCGCAGGGTACAACTGAGGATGCCGACGGAGGGGATGTGTACCTCTCGGTTGACCAGGGCTATCTTTATTTCTTTGGCGGAGGCATCATCGATGTCTCCGGTTCCGGCACAGGCTCAGGAGGGGTCGTGATATTCAGGGATCCTCCGCCTCCTACCGG
>MVRS01000119.1 GCA_002067975.1 Syntrophorhabdus sp. PtaU1.Bin058 | reverse complement strand
CTGTCCTGAAACCTGGCGAGGTTTACTCTGGACACGCCAGAGATGGATCCCGAAGACCGCCTGATCGGGAACGTATAGTAACCTCACCAGTCTTCAGGATATATAATAAGTATAGCACACTCTGCAATGAAGTGTGGGCCGCACCTTTACTTCAACCGTCAGAGACCTGCGCTGTTCCTTCCATATACCTCTTCCGCTCCTTTTCCGGGAATCTCTCAATGGCGTAGCGCAGCATCGTACGCGGCATCTCCCTGCAATTCCTGTCTAAGAAGGTCTTTTCAACGGGCAGGTCGCGTTTCCCGATCTCCCGGAGCATCCAGCCGACAGCCTTATGGATCAGGTCCTCTCTGTCTTGTATCAGTATTTCCGATATTTCCAGGGCGTCGCTGAAGTCGTTTCTTTTTATCAGATGGAAGGTAGACAGGACGGCGATCCTTCTCTCCCAGAGGTTCCCTGACCCGGCCAGTTTGAAGATCGGCTTCTTGTCTCTTTTTTCCAGATATGCGCCGACAATATAGGGGGCAGAGCTGTCGACGAGGTCCCAGTTGTTGATGTATTGCGTGTTGCTTAGGTACATCTCATAGATCGCAGTCCTGTCTCCCGCACCCCCTCTGGAGAATTTATCCACCAGCACCAGGAGGGCGAACAATCGTTCTTCGTGAAAAGGGGATTTGAGCAACAGGAGGGTCTCCTCAGGAGAGATGTCCCTGTATCTCCTGACCTGTTTTCTCAGTGCCGGCACACGGATGCCGAGGAATATATCGCCCTCGCCATACTCACCCTTGCCTGTCTTGAAGAATCTCTTTGAATGCTCTGCCACGGCGGCATCACCCAGACTCACCAGGATATTATGGATTTCCCTTGCTCTCATATGCAGATAGTGAACGGCTTTAAACTAACATAAATTACCACACCACGGCGAGATCAAACCGAATAATCATCGTATCGCCAGGGCCGTTGACATTGACAAATCACGTGATATGTAGAACATTTAATTAGTTGAGTAAGCATATTCAGAAGAGAGGGGAAGATAAAATGGCTGTGTTCAAGGTCATATTCAGGAACAGACTCAACAGCAGCGGTGAGCCCTTCGAACTCCCGGCCGATAAACTCAACGCGAACGGTGTCATTATCGAGTCCTATGAGTACATTAAAAGAGAGATCAGGGACGGCGAAGATTTCGCCCGTGAACTCTGGGAATACGAAGTGCCCGATAAAGACGCAGATCGCTTCGCCGTAGGACTCGATAGCACGCCGACGATCATTGAGTATAAAAAGGAGTGAACGGCGACCGGCTCAGATGTCCGGCCCGGCAGGCCGCTGATGCTTTTGCGCCGGGAGCTTGTGCCCCCGGCGGAATGAATGTAGTCATTGAATGGCCGTCCTGTCCGGGCGATGACCCTAAACAAGCGGGATATTCTTGGGCGCCGCAGTGAAAGAGAAGAGCGTAGCCGTTGCTTCGGTAAAGTAAAAGGTCACAAACGTCTCATCGTCCACACCTTTGGGGTAGCGCCCCAGGAGGTTGGGGGACTGCTCGAAGGCCTTGGCCTTTGACTCACGGGTCTCATCAAACACAATCTTTCCCCGTATCCTCAGCCATGTATTATTGGCGCCCATATCGGAGATCTCGATATCCGGGTTCTCCTTTAACTGCTTATACACGTCCTTGGTCTTACCGGTGCAGAAATAGAGCGTGTTGTTCCATTTCATCATGAAACTAAAGGGACGCACCCTGGCCTTTTTTCCGTCAACAGTGGCAATGTGAAAAACGGGGCTGGCCTTTATAAAATCATACGCGGTATCCATGTGGACCTCCTGAAAGAGAATTTTGTTTGGTTATATACTATATACAACAGGGTGCCATATGCAATACATAAAACAACAAGAACCCGCATAGCCGGCAACCTGTCCCTTTTACGCCGAAAGGACCTTGAGTATCTCCTTTAGATCGGGCAACTGCGCTATGGGGTATACCTTGACGAATATGACCCGGTGTTTTTCGTCAAGGACGATATTGGCCCGTTCGGAGAAGCCGTCTGCTGCCCTGAAAAGACCATAGGCGCGGGCGACCTTGCCGTGTGGCCAGAAGTCGCACAGCAGTTGGGTATTTTTGATGCCAAGTGTCTTTGCCCAGGCATTTTTGGACGGTACGGAGTCTATACTGAGACCCAGGGCAACGGTATTGAGACGGTCGAACCTCTCCTTATTCTTTTCAAGGGCCTTCATCTGATCGGCGCAGACTTTTGTCCAGGCAAGGGGGTGAAATGAAAGGAGGACCTTCTTCCCTTTAAAGTCGGACAGCCGAACATCCTTGCCCCGGTTATCCTTCAGCAAAAACTGTTTTCCCTTTTCATCTTTCTGTATTAGTTTTCCCATGATCCCTCCTTTTAGATCCTTATGCTGTCGCCGCGTATTTCATTATGGGCGCCTGTTCTTTATTTTTTCCTTCATCTTGGCGTCAAACTTTTCTTTGATGATAATGACCCGCTCGTGTTTCCCCTGTGATATCAGATCAACTTCGTCGCGCACCTCAACTGCGAATAAGAGTCGTCTCCCCTCTACCTTAAGCAATCTTACCTTTGCGGTGACTTCAAACCCAGGAGGTGTTGCCGCAATGTGGCTTATGTCGATGTGGACCCCTACCGTTTGTTCTTCGGGCCAGTTGAGATGAGGGTTAACGGCCCTGATACAGGCCCACTCTATGAAACCCACAAGGAATCCGGTGGCAAAAACATTGGGCATGGCGACAAATTCTTTTGATTCCGGGTATAGTGCCGGGACCATTTTGGTGACCGGCACAAAGAACTTATGTGTATATTCGATTCCGGGTTTGAGTGAGTCTTTCATTACACCTCCCGAAGGCATAACAACCACGCTGACTGATGAGGGGAGACCCCCATGACGTTCGTTTGTCAACTCGCCTGACCGCGCTCCCTCAGGGACTCATGCGGTCTTCCCCACGGTGTTGTAATTTTATCCTGAGGCCTTACAAATGACAACAAAAAATAAAAACAAAAAGTACGATATGAACAGTGTCAACGTCCGGGACGTACAGGAGCTTCCGGGTCATAAGAACGTGAAGACCCCACCGATTTATATCTGCACCACATTCTTGGTGGATTGCAAAAATATGATTTACATTTCGACGTCTATATATTAATTACTTTTACATGATAGGACGGCCGTATTGGATAACGCGCATTCGCGAGGCATGGAAAAGAAGGCCTATCGACAGAGCATTTAAGGACCTGTAATGGACGCGCTTACTCTCGTCATCCCTTACAGTCCCGGGTCTTCCTTTGTGGAGACATTATCCGGATTCGTTGCGTCCGACCTGATCAGTTCTGTCGGGGTTGTGTGCGACAGACCTATCGATCTCAGCGTGCCGCGCTGCAACGCTGTCGTAGCCGGTCCAATCGTATCCGGGGAGACGCTCAATAAGATCCTATCCGGGATCAGGACAAAGTATCTTCTTCTTGTCCCAGGATACCGGCAGGTCAGCCTTGAAGCGGGAGCAATTGAGCGGCTCATCGGGGAAGCGGAATCAACCGGGGCAGGGATCGTCTATTCCGATTATTACGATAAGGGAGGGAAGGGGAGGACGCTCCACCCGCTCAATAATTATCAATTGGGGAGCGTCCGTGATGATTTTGATTTCGGAGCGATGATGCTCTTCTCTGCGGCTGCCGTCAGGGAAGCGGTGAACAAATACGGGGCCGTTCCGGATGTAAGGTATGCCGGGCTTTACGATCTTCGATTGAAGGTCTCCATAGACAACCCGATCCATCACGTCGCCGAACCGCTCTATTCGGTGGTCGCGCCTGGCGGGCATCCGGGAGGAGAAAAACACTTTGCCTATGTCGATCCCCGGAACGAGGCCCTCCAGAAAGAGATGGAGGCGGTCTTCACGGATTACCTGAAGAAGGCCGGCGCTTACCTGCTGCCGGGGGATCTGAAACGGGTCGGGCAGACGAGCCTGGCCTTTCCGGTTGAGGCATCCGTTATCATCCCCGTGCTGAACCGCCAGGGTACTGTTGCCGATGCCGTGAGGAGCGCACTCTCGCAAGAGACGGATTTTCCTTTTAACGTGATCGTTGTGGACAACCATTCTACGGACGGGACAACGGATGTCCTTGCGGGGCTCGCAAGGAAGGATCCGCGGTTGAAACACATGGTCCCGGAGAGAAGGGACCTCGGTATCGGCGGATGCTGGAACGAGGCGCTGTATTCCGGGGCGTGCGGCCGTTATGCAATCCAGCTCGACTCAGACGACCTCTACTCCGGCCAACGGGTCCTGAAGAGGATCGTCGACATGCTCCGGGAAGGCAGATACGCTATGGTGATCGGCTCATACACGATCGTCAACGAAAGGCTGGAGGAGATGCCGCCGGGGCTCATCGACCACCGGGAATGGACCGACGCGAACGGTCACAACAACGCGCTCCGGATAAACGGCCTCGGCGCACCGAGGGCGTTTGATACCGGCGTGATGCGGGACATCGGGTTTATGAACGTGAGCTACGGCGAGGACTATGCCGCGGCGCTTCGCATATGCAGGGAGTATCGCATCGGGAGGATCTACGAAAGCCTCTATCTCTGCAGGCGGTGGCCGGGGAACACCGACGCGGCGCTCACGATCGAGGCGGCAAACAGGAACGACGCCTTCAAGGACCGGATCAGGACCGATGAGATGATTGCGCGCCGGAAGATGAACAGCGGGAGGCCATTCAACGCGATGGGATAGGAAAATAATGCCTGCTGCGGAAAATTTTGCCGCTTAATATCCTGCCATGATGATTTTACAGAGAGGCCGCTTTCAAAAAAGCGGCCTCATTTTTTGACACGGTCAACGCAGGAAAGGCTGTCGGGACATACTCAACTTCTGCTATACCTGTATGGAAGATCCTGAACCGGTAAGGCTGCCTACGTTGTTCCATTGTGATCCGGCCTGCATATAGGCGTTCATCATGCTGCTGAGTGCCAGCATTGCGTTGGCAAACAGGCTGCCGGATTTGTTGCTTGTCGATGAGGTGGTGCTGTCTTCGCTGTCCAGGACATCAAGGAGCGTGTTAAATAATGTATCATCGGAGTTGTTTCCCTGCACGGAATTATTTGCCGTTCCCATCGCGGTCTCAAACTCATTCTTGCTGATCGTTCCGTCACCATCGGTGTCAAGGCTGCTGAACATCTTGTCTATATCTGATCCTCCTTGCGGCCTTTGTGCCTGTTGATTGGCCTGAAGACCCGACATGAACTCGCTCTCGCTGATCGTCCCGTCTTCATCTGTATCCAGTTGGTTCAGAAGTTCTTCTGCGCTGGGTCCGTCTTCCGGTCCCATAGCGACCATCTGGCTCAGTTCATCCGCATCGATCGTCCCATCCCCGTCAGTGTCCAACTGGTTAAACATCTCGACAAAATCTTCAGACGACATGTTTCCCGCTCCCCCCGTCATCGGAGGAGGGGGTGGCCCCTGCATCTTCGGACCGTTCTTGGCGGCTGCCTCGAACTCGCTCTCGCTGACATATCCGTCCCCATCGGTGTCCGACGAGTTCAGGATATCCTCTGCGCTGGGTCCGTCCTTGGGCCCCATAGAAACCATCTTGGCCAGTTCGTCCGTATCGAGTTTCCCGTCGCCATTTGTGTCTATGCTGCTGAACATCTGCTGTTGGTCGGACATCTGCTGCCGCATCTGTACCTGGTAATACTGGTTATAACTTGCCGAGCCGCTTATTGCACTGATCATCTTTTACCTCCTTTCTTTTTTTTGCTTCCCCGATATTGACCGCTGATTGGCATATATTGCAATTGTCGTACAATTCCCTTGAAAATTTAGCGAGTTACAGTGTATTTTCATTAAGAATTGTAAAGAAGGCACAGGTCATTGCTTTACATAAATTAACAATTGTTTATTCTAAAGTAATGTAAACTATCAACGCACATGATATATACGTGGGCACAGCAGATTTCTTGATGGAACGGATCCTTATAATAGATGATGATGTGGGCCTCTGTGAACTGCTGACAGAGTATTTAACAGCGGATGGTTTTTACGTAGAGGCGGTTCACGACGGGGAGGCCGGACTCGAAAAGGCCAATGACGCCGGCAGCTACAACCTGATCGTGCTTGACGTGATGCTGCCGACGATAAACGGATTTGAGGTGCTTCACCGGTTTCGCAGCATGACAGGCCCGCCGGTGATTATGCTGAGCGCCCGGGGAGAGGAAGTGGACAGGATCGTGGGGCTGGAGATAGGGGCCGATGACTATCTCGCCAAGCCTTTTAATCCGCGCGAGCTTGTCGCGCGCATCCGCGCAATTTTGCGCCGGATAAAACAGGAGAAAAGGGAGACAGCGACACCACCGGCATTCGAAAGATTGCAGGTCGGCGACGTCGAGATACATCCGGGCACACGGCAGGCATTCCACCACGGCAAGAAGGTTGAGCTCACTTCCGTGGAATTCAGCCTTCTCGAGACCTTGTTGCGCAACGCGGGGCAACCGGTATTACGCGAGGAACTGATACGGTCCGTACTCGGCCGTTTCCCCCATCCCTTTGATCGAAGCATCGACGTCCATGTGAGCAAGCTGCGCAAGAAACTCGGTCATAAAATAGGAGATGTGGAGCGCATACGGACGATACGCAGCTCCGGTTACCTGTATGCGCTTATTGATCCGCCGTGACCGACGGCCTCCCCTTTGAAAATTTACTGATGTGTTCCTCCGGGTCTGTACCCGTGAGGAGAGGATGCAGATGCCGGACCGGAAGATAGGACCGATATGACAAGACGCAACATCTTCGTTAAGATATACCTGTGCTTCTGGCTTGCCACATTACTTATAATGGCGGCCCAGATAATGCTGGACAGGCTGATGCGGCCCGCCTCCCCTGACCCCGGCTATCTCCTGCATGTCCTGTCACCGACCCTCGCAATGCACGGCTATAAGGCGCTCGATTATTACATTCTCGGCGACAGGGACGCCATGGCGAAAGAGACCCTCCAGCTAAAACGCTTAAGCGGTATTGACGCCTACGTGCTTGATGAAAAGGATAAGGACATCAATAACGGCCCGGCACCCCGTGAAGTGCTGGAGATCGCGCGGCAGGCCAGAAAGACGGGCAAGGCGGAATTCTCCTCTACGAGAAAAAGGACATTGCTCGCGCTCCCCATGAGAGGCAGCGACGGTAACCATTATTGCATTGTAGGGGACGTGCCCGCGGCAGCATTCGATCATAGCCCTCCTCCTCCGCCCCCGCAAACGTTTTCAGACCCATCTGTGCATAGACCCCATGAGAAGCCCGGTTTGCCGCCCTTCGGTCTCGGTATCGGGCCGCCGATGTTTTTATTGGGTCACGGCCCTCCTCCTTTTGCAAGCACGTCCCTGTCTTTATTCCGGTTGTTCATCACATTGATCATATCGGCCGGGATATGTTATCTGCTGGCACGCTATCTGACCTCGCCGATCCTCAAACTGCGGGACGTGACGCGCCGGTTTGCCGGGGGAGAGCTGACGGCGAGGATGGGCGGAAGCAACAGCATCTGGAAAGATGAACTCTCTGAGCTTGCGGACGACTTTGATCGTATGGCAGAGCGCATCGAGTCGCTTATGACCCAGCAGCGCCAGCTGATAAGCGATATCTCACACGAGCTCCGCTCCCCGCTGGCACGGCTTACGGTTGCCGTAGAGCTTGTAAGGAGACAGACGGGTGCAGAGGTTGCCCCGGCCCTTGACCGGATCGAAAGGGAGGCAATGGTGCTGAATGAAATGATAGGTCAGGTCCTTGCCATGACCAGGTTTGAAAGTAACGTTGAGACGATCCCGATGGCACCCGTTGACCTGGAGAGGTTTTTGAAGGAGATCGCGAATGACGCCAATTTTGAAGCACATGCCCGTAACTGTACCGTACGGATCACGGAGAGCACGGCGTGCAGTGTATTCGGCAACGAAGAATGGCTGCGAAGGGCTGTCGAGAATGTTGTGCGCAACGCGATCAGGTATACGCACGCCGATACGACGGTCGATATAGGTCTCAGGCAGACGGTATCAGACCAGGTGATGTATGCGGAAATCAGCATACGCGACCACGGACCTGGCGTCCCGAACGCAGACCTTCCGTTCCTGTTCCGTCCTTTCTACCGCGTGTCCAATGCCCGCGATAGACAGACGGGCGGCACAGGGCTTGGTCTTGCCATTACCGAACGGACCGTGACCCTGCACCACGGTTCCGTGACCGCCTCTAATGCCCCTGAGGGCGGACTGATCGTTGTGATACGGCTGCCGTCCGCTATTACTGGGGCTCACGTCGCCCCCTCTTCGGGCAAAGCCCGAAGAGCCTCCCCCTCTCACTCGTGAACTCGCTATAAAATATATATTCCGGGGCTCACGTCGCCCCCTCTATAAATCAGTCGTTAGTCGATAGTGAATAGTCGATAGCCGTCAGCAGCCAGCGAAAACCTTGTCCCTCGTTACTCGTCGCTTGTCACTGGTTTGAGCCAGCATCGAGTATCGAGTTCGCCATTGTTTTTCTCGTCCTTCGTCCTTCGATCCTTCCCTCACGTCGCCCCC
>MVRS01000118.1 GCA_002067975.1 Syntrophorhabdus sp. PtaU1.Bin058 | reverse complement strand
ACAGACTCTTCTTCACCCTCCCTGATGTTGTACCTCGCTATCTCTTCGATCTGAAACTCCAGCAGTTCAACCTCCTTTGCCTTCCCTTCAGCCTCCTTCATCTTTTTTTCGAGCTCTGAATCCACCTTTCTTAAGGCATCGACCTTTTCCCTGAGCAGCGACTGTTCCTTTTCTAAGAAAAGGAGCCTGTCGATGATGGCCGTATAATTTTCTTTATTCAACAGGTGCTGGAACTCATTCTGGCCGTATATGCTGATACTCCTCCCGCCCACCTCCTCCAGCCTGCTCGATATTACGGGGTCATCGTTGACAAATGCCCTGGACCGGCCCGTCTTCCCGATCACCCTTTTAACGAGGTACTCCTCCTCACCCCGGATGAAGTGGCCTGTGATCTCTGCCTGCACGGCATTCGTCCTTACCACGTCACCGGGCATCTTCATATTCATAAGCGCTGAAAGGGCGTTGATGATGATCGATTTTCCAGCCCCTGTCTCACCGGTAATGACGTTGAATCCTTCCCCGAACTCAACCCGGAGTTCGTCTATGATCGCAAAACCTTTCACGCCGAGAAAGGTCAGCATTGTTACCTCTCACCCCATTTCAGCTTGTTTCTCAGGATCTCGAAATATCCCCTGGAAGACGACTTCACGAGAATGGTGGTATAGGGCGATTTTCTGACGATCACCTCGTCGCCGTATTCCAACGGGAAGCCTATCTGGCCGTCGATCGTCAGCAGTACCTTCTCTTCCTTCGATGACAGCACGGCCCTTGCCGTAACGCCCTCGGGCAGTATGATCGGCCTGTTTGTGAGCATATGGGGACAGATGGGTGTCACCATTATATTTGCCAGCGAGGGATATATGAGAGGTCCTCCCGCTGCCAGCGAGTAACCTGTCGACCCTGTCGGGGTCGAGAATATCAGGCCGTCCGCCTTGTATGTCGTCAGGTATTCATCGTTTACATAGGTCTCGATATCGATGATCCGTGCAAGCGCGTCTTTGGTGATCACGGCGTCATTCAGGATGGAAAACTCAAAAACATGGTCCTCTCCGCGCTTAACGGTAACGAGCAGCATGACCCGCTTAGAGATATCGAAATCACCCTTTATCGCCTTTTCCACCATAGAAGGCAATTCTTCGACGGATGTCTCGGTCAGGAAACCAAGGCCGCCGAGATTTACGCCGAGGATCGGCACCTCTTTCCCCTTCAGATGCCTTGAGGCGCTTAAGAGCGTACCGTCTCCCCCGAGGACAATGATCAGGTCCGTATCTTCGCCGACGTGCTCCAGTTCGAAGGTCTTCTCGTAATGCATGACCTTCGCGGCAATCTCATCAATGCCGATATTGCATTCCTTTCCGAAAGAATCCACTATGTTTTTCGCTATCCTTACTGCATCCTCATTGTTCCTCTTGCAGACAATATGGATATTCTTCATATGCAGTATTGCTCCTTTATATAATCAGATAACTCGTTGAGGAGTAAAAAAGATCTTTCAACCGTAGCGGTTTTATCTGCATTCATAAGGTTGCACGTCGCGGGGGCAAGCATGCTGTTTTTGACGATGACCTCCATGTCCAGACCGTCCCTGGCAAGGTAACGCCACATACCCTCAAGGCGTTTTGCAAGGCCTTTGACATCTTCTCTGGAAAATTCCTCATAATATGTCGGTACGATCCCCCAGCTTATTATCTTCCCCTCCTGGAGAAAGGTTTTCACCCTGTCGTATGTGACGAAGATGTCGCCAAAGGCATAGGCATTGAACGAAAGGATCTCTATGTCGAGGGACAGGAGAAAATCCCAATCGGGCCTGCCGCAAAGATGGAGGCCGCGAGGCCCCTCGATGCCGCCGAAGAAATCCATCAGTTCGGCCTTTGCCTTGACGTGATCGTAGCCGCACATTGCGTTGAATATAAATTCCAGCCCCGGGTCGTCAATCCAGACAAATGCCCTTCGGTTTTTAAGACAAAGCTCCCTGTATTGCACGTTCACCTTTTTCTGAATAAACGAAAATATAAGACCACGTATCTCATCATTATAAACTATAGGTCTCCCATTCTCATCTGTTATTTTCAGTGAAAGGCTCACCGGGCTTATAACCTGTCCCCGGACCGACCTGTATGAGGAGAGGTCCTGTGAAAGGAAAACCTCATAAGATCTGGAAAATTTAGCGGAAAACCTGTATGGCCCCGGATCATCTTCTCCTTCCAGGTACCGAGGCAGATCATGGAGAAACCTCTCGCTGTCTACGAATATCCTCGCATGTCCCTCGTCGATCACAACGCCGGGGAACATCTCCATGGCCTGGACATACATATCTTCATAAAAGGACAGCCTGGGCAACTGCGGCCAAAAGGGGATGTCCATCCGAAGCGCAAAGTCCAATGCCTCGTGAACATCTTCATGGGGCATAATCCCCATTGCCGTAGTGGATAAGCCACCGCTGAACTGCAGCCTGTCATGCATAGTAAATCCTTAACAGAAGCAATATAAATTGTCAATCACGGCGAAAGACCCGTAAGCCGAACACACTATTGCGATATGATTTTTAGTATATCGTATTCCGTATATTGTATATTGTAAGAAACCTTAGAGGGTGCTTTTGCAGTTCACTATATACTATCTGCGATATACTATATACGCATTAAGATATACGGTCTGCTTCTCTTCGGCGGGACAAAAATAGTTTGACTCTCCCTCCTGTTTATAGTAATGAAATATGCCATGAGGTCATTGGTAAAGATAAAGGGCGTTGTAGCCGTATCGGTTTTTCTTGTCCTTTCCCTCGTAATCGCCCTGCCTGTTACAAAGGCCGCCGAAGAGGACAATGACCGGAAAGAGCTGATCACAACAAAGATATTCGAGTATCTTAAAGACAAAAAGGTCAACGCGAGCGAGGAAAAACTCAGGACCATTGCGAGCAGCGTCTATGAAGAGTCACAAAGATACGACATCGACTACAGGCTCGTGCTTGCCGTCATGAAGGTCGAGAGCAACTTCAGACACAACGCGCTCTCAAGGAAAGGTGCGCGCGGGCTCCTCCAGGTAAAGCCGTCACTCGCAAGGTACATCTCGAAGACCTCGGACATACCCGTGAAGAACTCCAAATGTCTCTATGAGCCTGAAAAGAATATCAAGATCGGCGTCAACTATCTTTCAAGGCTTATAGAGAGATTCGAAAATGTCTATACGGCACTCCATGCCTACAATGCCGGCCCGAGAAAGGTAAAACGCAACACCTCCGACGATGAAGATGAGATACCGAACAATCGCTTCACAAGGAAGGTTATGAAGGAATACCAACAGATTGCAGATATATTGCCCGACCCCACAGCAGAGGAATAAACCTTCTGTGTCACATGACCTGCGACAACGACCCGTCAAGCATATCCCGTATCTTTTTCGAGATAACTTCGGCAGAATAAGGCTTCTGGATAATACCCACACTGTCGTCGGATAAAATATTGTTATCGATAATACTGGGGCCGTAGCCTGTAACAAAAAGCACGCTCACGGACGGCTTAATCTTTTTCATCGCCTCGTAGGTTTCTCTTCCGCCCAGTTTAGGCATGATGACGTCGAGGAGCACGATATCTATCGCCCCGCTATGTTCGTTAAACAGTTCTATGCCTTCTATGCCGTTTGACGCGGTATATACTGTATAGCCGAAGGTCCTTACGGTCTCCGAAAGCAGTTCCCTCAATATTTTATCATCCTCGACAATCAGAATGGTCTCACTTCCTCTTTTCAACTCACCCTTCTGCGCTGCCGTTGTCTCTGTACTCGTCACAGCAGTCTGGGCCGGCAGGTACACCTTAAAGGTCGTACCTTTACCGACTTCACTGAAAACGTCTATAAACCCGTTATGCTGCTTAATGATCCCATAAACCACCGAAAGGCCGAGGCCTGTGCCTTGCTCCTTGGTTGTAAAAAACGGCTCGAATATCTTGTTCTGGAGTTCTCTGTCTATCCCTATCCCGTTGTCCTTTGCCGTCAATACCACATATTCCCCCTCGGCAACGCTGCTGTGTTTGCCTGCTGAAGACCCGTTGAGATGTTCCATGGATGTCTCCAGCGTGAATTTTCCGCCCTGCGGCATGGCCTCCCGTGCATTCACGACGAGGTTGAGAATAACCTGGTTTATCTGGGAGATATCGGCGCAGACCGGCGACAGGGCATGCTCTGTATTGAGCTCAATAGTTATATCCTCATTCACCATCCTGCGTATCATCTTTTCAAAATCTCTCACGGTCTTGTT
>MVRS01000117.1 GCA_002067975.1 Syntrophorhabdus sp. PtaU1.Bin058 | reverse complement strand
TTTCATATAGTAAAATAGCTATCAGCCGTCAGCACGAAAGCCGTGAATCGTAAGGCGTCAGGCGATTAAACCCCTCACGACTTACGGATGTTCTGCCATCAGCCATGAGCTGCCTCTCCTCATGGTTTCAAGAGCGGAAAGAATATCACCTCGCGTATCGAAGGGCTGTCCGTGAGGATCATCGCGAGCCGGTCGATCCCTATGCCCTCTCCGGCAGTGGGCGGGAGGCCGTACTCGAGGGCCGTTATGTAATCTTCGTCCATCATGACGCCCTCTTCCTTGTCCTTGATCTGTTCGAGGAACCTCTCCTTCTGGTCCGCGGGGTCATTGAGCTCGTTGAACCCGTTCGCTATCTCCATGCCCGATATGTAGAGCTCGAACCTCTCGGTGATCTCGGGGTGCTCCTTGTTCCTCTTTGCCAGCGGCGATACCTCTACCGGATAATGGGTGATAAATGTGGGCTGCAACAGTTTCTTTTCACAGAGCTCCTCAAAGATCTTCGTGATCAGCTTGCCCTTTGTGTCCTTTTCCGCGCCTTCTATCTCCAGCTCCTTTGCAAAGGAGGCAAGCCTCCCTGCATCATCTATAATGGAGAGGTCGAAATCGCCGAACTCCCTCAAGGCCTCCTCCATGGTGATCCTGCGCCATGGCGTTGCAAAATCTATCTCCCGGCCGTTATATGTTACGGTATATCCGCCGAAGAGCTCGTAGACGAGCGACGACACCATCTCTTCCGTAAGCGCCATCAGGTCCTCGTACGTAGCGTATGCCTGGTAGAATTCAAGCATCGTGAACTCAGGGTTGTGCCTCACCGATATGCCCTCGTTCCGGAAGTTCCTGTTGATCTCAAAGACCCGCTCTAAGCCGCCCACAACAAGCCTTTTCAGGTAGAGCTCCGGGGCTATCCTCAGAAAGAGGTCGATGCCCAGGGCATTATGGTGGGTGATAAAGGGCTTTGCAACGGCGCCTCCCGGGATCACGTGCATCATCGGCGTCTCAACCTCGATGAAGTCCCTTGCCGTGAAATATCTCCTGATGTACTCGACGATCTTCGCCCTCTTTATAAAGACCTCCCTGACCTTTTCGTTGACGATAAGGTCGAGGTATCGCTTCCTGTACCGTTCCTCCACGTCCTTCAATCCGTGCCATTTTTCAGGAAGCGGCCTGAGCGACTTGGTGAGCAGCTTCATGTCCTCCGCGAGGATCGTCAATTCACCTGTCTTTGTCTTGAATACCTTTCCGCTGACGCCTACGATATCGCAGATGTCGAATTTCTTGAACACGTCGTAACCGGGGTTTTTGAGGACATCCTTCCTCACGTAGACCTGGAGTTTGCCCTTTCTGTCCTGGATATGGAGAAAGGCGCTCTTGCCGAAATCCCTGAACGCCATGATCCTCCCGGCGACGGAAATGCGCTCTTCGCCCTTTTCCAGTTCATCATGCAAAGCGGCCCCGAACCGCTTCTCCACTTCCTCAGTGGTCGTATAGGGACCCCTGTCCTGGGGATAGGTCTCAATGCCGAGATCGCGCAACCCCTTTTCTTTTTCCTGCCTGATATGGATCAACTCGTTGATCGGTTCCATCCTTCACTCCTGTGTTTAACTCATAGCTCATAGCTGACAGCAAGAGCTAAACCATCTAAGCTCTCTGCTCTAAGCTCTCTGCTGCATTCTACATTTCTACTATAACATCATAATCGAGGGTTTTCACTATTTTCCCGTTCCGCATCTCGCCGATTGCGCAATCGCCCCTGATAAAGGCAATCCCGTCGATATCAGGCGCCTGGATAATGAGCCGCCCCACCATCGAGGCCTCTTCCTTGCCTTCAACGATCACCTTCATGGTCTTCCCTTCGAGCCTCTTCAGGCGCCTTCGGGATATCTCTTTCTGAAGCCCCATGACGGCGTTGTAGCGGGCCTGCTTAACACCCTTCCTGACGTGCCCGGGAAGGCGGTATGCAGGCGTCCCTTCTTCCCTTGAATACATGAAGGCGCCGAGCATATCGAACTCATGCCGCCCTATAAAATCCATGAGACCCTGGAACTCGCCCTCTGTCTCGCCGGGGAAGCCGACGATGACCGTTGTCCGCAGTACGGCATCGGGTATCTTTTTTCTTATCTTTCCAAACAATGCCGCGAGGTCGTCTTTTGTGCAGCCCCTCCCCATGAGCCCGAGGATCCTGTCCTCAGAGTGCTGGATCGGTATATCCATGTAAGGGATGATCTTATCGGAGCACGCAATACAATCGATCAGGTCATCATCGATCCCCTTCGGGTGCATGTAAAGGAGCCTGAGGAGATAATCGCCTTCTGTTGCGAGAAGGTCCTGAAGCAACAGCCTTAACGTCGTCCCTCCATGCCTCCCGTAAGAGGTGATATCCTGTCCTATGATGTTGATCTCCCGGTAGCCGTTCCCGATAAGCCACTCGAATTCCCTTTTAATATCTTCGGGGCCCCTGCTCCTTAAGCCTCCCCGGATATCAGGTACGGTGCAGTAACTGCACCGGTTATCACATCCCTCCTGGATCTTGAGATAGGCCGTGGGTTTGCTTGTCAGCACCCTCCTCGGAAACGTTTCCGCAAATGCGCCTGCCCTTGCGAAAAGACCCTTTTTATCGGAGAGTGCTGCAATCTCATCATACCAGTTCCGTCCGATGAAGAGGTCAACCTCAGGCAGAAGTCCTTGCAACTTCTCTCCGTATCGCTCGACAAGGCAGCCAATGACGATCACCTTCCTGCTTCCCCGCCCTGTCTCTTCGAGGATCGTCTCTATGGATTCCTTCGCAGCGTCGGCGATAAATGCGCAGGTATTTATTACAACGGTATCGCAGTCATCGGTGAGGACATGCCCTGCCCGCTCCAAGCTGTCGGCGATATACTCCGATTCGACGAGGTTCTTCGGGCAGCCGAGGCTGATGATCCTGAACCTCACCTGTAATTCCTCGCGATCATGTGCCCTAATCTACAATAAAAGATGAGGCAAAGCAAATGAGGCGAGGAGACTCAGTATATCGTAGTTCGTATATCGTATATCGAGGTTACCAGGAGAACGTTCGGCGTGATTCGTTCGGCGTTCGGCGAGAAATGCGGTTCATGGAAAATCATATATCGTAGACCGTAAAAGGCATTGTAGGCTGCCTTTGCAGTCCACTATATACGATATACTATCGACTATCGACTGCCTTTCTGCTTCTCGCTATTCACCATTCACTATCGCCATTCACTGCCTTTATGCTATTCACTATTCACTATCGACTATCGACTGCCTTTTTTAATAGTTCCATAAAGCAGGCACTTGTCTTTGCAGGCGGGCGTCCTTTTGCCGGTGCATCCTGCGCCCCTGCCTATTGTGTGACAGAGGAAGAAGTCATATTGCAGGGGGTCGTCGGGCGAGAACGCCTTTAACGCATCGGTGATCTCACGGGCCGCCATGTAGGACTGCGCATTCCGGGTCGTCCAGCCGATGCACCTGCCTATCTTGAAGATGTGGGTATCGAGGGGCACAATGAGGTCGCGCCTGTCGATAAAGTCCCATATCCCGATATCGATCGCGTCCTTCCTTACCATCCACCGGAGATAGAGGTTCCAGCGCTTGAAGGGATTCGCCGGCGACGGTTCAGGGAAAAAGAATGTGAGTTCCTTGCTGTCACGGAAGAGATGTCTCCTCACTGCCCGAAGCGCCTCCCTGATATCGCCGTGGTAATAACCTTGAAGCATGGCGCCGATGCCGCCGAACTCATCGATGATCCTCTTCAAGGTCCGAAGCAGGGAGACGATATCTTTATCCTTCTGGAACCTGTAATAGAGACCCCGGACATTTGAAAAGTCCCCCTTCCTGATGAAATCGTAGGGGCTTTTTCCCATAAGCCCGAAGAGCCTTTCGAGGAATTCCCTGAACGTCTCTATCTTCCCGTAGGCAAACTGGGAGGCAAGGAAACCGGCAATCTCCCTGTCGCGATCTTCCCGGTATCTGCGGATGAATACTACCGGGTCGTTTATGTCGTTACCGGCAAGGTCTTTTTTGTGTTTGTCGTATATGGTTTTCAGATTAATGGTATTTAACTCTCCGTCCCTTAAACCAGCTATCAGCGGTCAGCTAAAACAAAAAAGGCTTTAGGCTGATGGCTGATAGCTGGTCGCTGACGGCTAAACCAGCATCAAGCACCAAGCATTTTTTCCTTTGCAGTTCACTATATGCTATTCACTATCGACTGCCTCTTTTGCTATTCACTATTCACTGCCTTTATTCATCGCCTCTGCAAGCCTCTTCTTCCATTCGTCCACGCGCTCGCTGAAGGCACGGGCAACCTCGTCAAGGGTCTCTTTCCATTCATCCCATTCCTCTATGTTCGGCTCGATACTGCTGCCGGTTATACCCGCTGTCTTGAGTTTATCCCCTATGCGTGCAGCGACTATCATCCTCCGCTTTTCCATCTCTCTGGTAAAATTTTCCTGCAAGGCCTCCAGTTCAACCCCCAGGCGTTCATCAAGACCGCAGCCTGTGAGATGAAAAAGGGCAAAGATCCTTTTGTTGTCACCTGTTACGTCAAACCCTTCGATCAGGGCATCGCACAGCACCTTTGCCTTGAGGCTTTCATCACCGTCAATGTTATTCAGTTCTTTTTGCACGCCATGATCGTCGATCATGTCTTCCTGGTAGCGCCTCAATATTACCCTGACCTTGTTCTCAATGTCTTTTCTCGCGAACAACTCACGTTCTTTTTCGTCCATTCCCAGGCTTTTTGTCTTTTCCATTGCCAGTTCAATGGCGCTTTTTATCTCAGCCATACTTACAATACCCCGTTATGAAAATATAGTTTTCAAGTCTCTTCGCAGAACACCCGTAAGTCGTGAGGCGTAAGTCGTAAGGGGAGAAAGGCATCAGCTCACAGAGATTGAAACATCAAAAAAAATCGCCTAACGCCTGACGCCTTACGTTTTTACGCTCTCAGCTGAAGTCCACGGGAAAGGTGTCGCTCTTATCATAATACTGCGGGCTGTATTCGACCACAAGCGCATCATCGATGCCGTGGAATATGTGCGCAACGCCGGTCCGCACCCTGATCCTGTGTCCCTTTGCGAGGACATGCTCCCTGCGTTCTTTTGTATCCATGTCCATCAGGGTCGCGCGGATCGTCCCGCTGACGATATAGAACACCTCTTCCTTTTCTTTATGGAAATGGCTGCCCCTGTAATGTCCCTGTTTCAGCTCAAAGACCGCAATGTGTCCGATATCCTCCCGGTATGAGATCTGCGCAAACTCACCCCGTTCCTCGTTCCATCTCTTCACGCCGTCGATCTCTTTTGTTTCAGGGAGCTTCTCTATGATCACTCTGTCCATACGCACCAATAACTATATGAACAAATTATTGTTTTCCTTTCAGTGCCTCTTCAAGCTTCGGCATATCCGCACCTACAACGATGTGACTGTTGTTTATAATAAAAAACGGCGTGCTCTCTATACCGAGCTTCGCGACGATCGCCCTGTGGATACTCAGCAGGTCGTCCACGTCCTGTTTTTTACAGACCTCGTATTTCTGGTTGTCAAGTCTGCCACTTGTGGCTTCGCTATAAGCCTTTTCCTTGTCCTGTGAACAGAAGATATACTTTATCTTATTCACCGCATCTTTATGATAGGGAAGGGGAAAGAAAAAGATGTATTGCGTTACGTCGCTCCGCTTTTCAAAAAAGGCCGCTGCCCTGCGGCAGTACGGGCAATCGGGATCGGTAATCTCAATAACGGTGTTTTCCCCACTGCCGACCTTCAACGCCTTATCAAGGGGGAGTGATTTTATCTTTGAAAGGACGATCTCGTGCCTTTTCAACTCCGCGACGTTTTTGCCTTCCCTGTTGATCATCTGGAAATCACCGGTTATGAGGTATCCCGGTTCCGGCACAAACAAACTGATATCCGTGCCCTTTATGACCTCATAGACCCCCTTGATATCCGATTCCCTGATAGAATCGAACTGGTACCGGGGGAACATCTTTTTAAAGCTCTCTTCTATGGGCCCCGCCGAGGCAAAACCGCATATAATAAAACCCAACAATAAAAATGCAATATATGTGGGGCGTACCACCTGTTTATTCATTATGTTACCTCCTGATGACGGTCATGAAGACACACTATACCATTAAAATAGATAACAGAATATAGAATTTGCTGAATTCTAAAATACCGATCACCCAATATGTTGTAACCAAAGGCAATTTGCTTTGCTTCATCGCAGTTCTCCCGTATAAGGGTAGAGGTTGGTCCCGGTCCTTTATACCACATAAATATCATATATAGAGATAATATATCATTTTGTGATATTTTTTTCTTGACATTACCACAAAAAAGGTTAAAAATTAATCCTAAGTCTTTTACGGAGGGTGTCCATTGGAAAAGAGAATAAGGGTCTTAGTGGGCAAGCCGGGTCTTGACGGGCATGACCGGGGCGCAAAGGTAGTGGCCCAGGCACTGAAGGATGCGGGAATGGAGGTCGTCTACTCCGGTCTTCATAAGACCGTAGACCAGATCGTTCGTATGGCTATCCAGGAGGACGTGGATGTGATCGGCCTCTCAATTATGAGCGGTGCGCATATCGACCTTACGACCAAGCTTATACAAAAGGCCCGGGAGCAAGGCATAGGGGACAAGATGGTTATCGTAGGCGGGGTAATCCCGAGCAGGGATGTTCCCAGGCTGAAGGAGATCGGCGTAGCCGGTATTTTCCCCGGCGGAGCGTCTTTCGACGACATAATAACCTTTCTGAAGAAGAACGTACCCCATTCTTAACCAGCCCTGAGAGTTGTCCGGCCTCCGGACACGATACAGCATATAAAAGGAGTAATATATGGGAGTAGCAAGATATACAAAGGACGAGAAAGGACGAATCGTTCAGGTTGACTACCCATCCGGAATTAACGTGAAGGCCGTTTATGGCCCGGAAGACTTAGAGCGGGTCGGATTCTCCTACGAAAAGGACCTGGCCTTACCCGGCGAATATCCATTTACCCGGGGCATACACCCTGAAGGGTATAGAAGCAGGGCCTGGACCATGAGACAGTACTCGGGGTTTGCTACGGCCGCTGAAACAAACGAACGATTCAAGCTGCTCATCTCGCAAGGGGCAACAGGGCTCAATGTGGCCTTTGACCTGCCGACCCAGATGGGCTACGATTCGGACGACCCCATGGCAGAAGGGGAGGTAGGGCGTGTCGGCATGGCCATCGACAGTCTCCGTGACTTCGAGATCGCCTTCGAAGGCATCGATCTGGCGAAGATCGGTGCGAGCCTTACGGTCAATGCAGTGGCCTCCATAATACTGGCGATGTACCAGGCAATGGCGGAAAAACACGGATATCCGGCTGATGTAATATCAGCGACCCCCCAAAACGACATCCTGAAGGAAATGATCGGCAGAGGGGCATGGATCTTTCCCGTGGAACCCGCAGTAAACCTCATCGGAGATACAATAGAATATTCGATCAAGACAATGCCCAAAACAAACCCTGTAAGCGTGTGCGGGTATCATATAAGAGAATCAGGCGCCACGGCTGCCCAGGAGATGGCATATGCAATGCTTATCGCCAACGCCTACATAGACAATGTACTCAAGCGGGGCTACGAC
>MVRS01000116.1 GCA_002067975.1 Syntrophorhabdus sp. PtaU1.Bin058 | reverse complement strand
CTTACGGGTTTATTTGATGACTGAAAGGATATCATGGCTGTGATAGGTTCAGATAAGGAAAAGGTCCTGAAGGAAAAGATGGAGAGGCTCGGCATCAGGGAGCACGACATCATAGAACGTTTCGTACATTCCGGCGGACCGGGCGGGCAGAACGTCAATAAGACCTCCACCTGCGTCTACCTGAAACATGTCCCCACGGGCATCGAGGTAAAGTGCCAGCGGGAACGTTCGCAGGCGCTGAACCGCTTCCTTGCCAGGCGCATACTTGTCAACAAGATCGAAGACCTTGTGCTCGGCAGGCAAAGTGAGGAACGAAGACGCATCGAGAAGATAAAAAGACAGAAAAGAAAACGTTCAAAAAGGGCACAGGAAAAGGTCCTCCACTTAAAACATCTCCAATCCGAAAAGAAAAGGTCCCGCTCCGTAAAACCGGATGCATCGGAGTACTGATTAACCCCGCCAAACTGCAGCAGAGAGCTGAGAGCTAAGAGTTTTTATTATGTCGTCATCGCGAGGAGCGAAGCGACGTGGCGATCCCGGAGAGTATAATTTTTTGAATGAGATTGCCGCGCCCTGCGGGCTCGCAATGACAAGATTCTCTTTCTGCACATTCCACAGGTTTTCTCCCCTTACGATTCACGCCTTACGTTTCACGGATCTTCCATGTTTTTCGATATACGATATACGAACTACGATATACGATCTTCATGGGCCGCCTTTCACCTTTAAGCCCGCGGCCGGTTCTGCCGATAACTCACTTGATAACCATGAGCCTCATTACGTCTTCAGAAGAAAAACCCTTTAATAATTACCTTACAGTCCTGCTGGATGCTTACCAGGACGATCCGCTGAAGGACATTGCGGTCCTCTTTACCGACGTTGTAGGCTCTACAAAATACTTTAAAATCTACGGTGACATGGACGGACGGGAGATGCTCCGTCAACATCAGAATCTGGCCTCTTCAGTCATCGATGAGTATAAGGGGAAGCTCATCAAGGCAATCGGTGATTCCGTGATGGCCTCTTTTGCAGGTCCATCGGAGGCACTGAGGGCCGCCATCAAAATGCAGCGTATATTCAGCGCTTACAACGACAATGCTGCCGGTGAACACCGGATTCACATACGCATAGGCGTTCACTTCGGCAAAGTGATCGTGGAAGAAAAGGATATTTACGGTGATGTCGTCAACGTGGCGTCAAAACTGACAAACCTTGCAAACGGTGACGAGATATACATCTCCAAGGAGATATACGAGCGTGCACAGGATATCCCAGGGATACATTTTGAGCTGGTGAACCTCTGGAACGCAAAAGATGCCCCGAGCGGTCTTACCATGTACAAAGCAGTCTGGGAAAACGCAATCATTGCGGAACCTGTTTTAAAAACGTTCATACACGTTCATCCCCTGCCGGATATCGGTGAAACGGATTTTTCACGTATATGGGAAAACTTTATCGGCAACTTAGACGCAGAGGATGCAATCGCAAAAGGCTACGAAGAGGAATACATTCTTCCCGACAGGTCTCTTTCACTGGTCGCGAACGACAGCATCTATGCAATATCAACGGCAGAAAGCATCTTAGCCCATCTTGGCAGCATAACGGAAAAGGACGCACCCTCCCCCGTACCTGTCCAGGTAATCATTTACAAACTGCTCCATACGGAAGGGAACATGCCGGCACTTACAGACATTGAGGTTAAATGGGACGGAATAAGTCCCGGGGGGATTTATGTCTCCCCGGAAGTCCGCCTTGATATCAAAGACGAGGGTGATATATTCGTCGAACCATCAACCGCTGAAGAGACTCAGGAAACCCTTTACAGGATCTACCGAAAAAACATTTCACAGGAGACAACGGAGGAGCAGCAGGTACCGGTACAGGCGTTTCTTTACCAGATGACCCTTATGGACGGCACGTACGCCTCTTGCTACTACTGTGGCAACCGGAGGCATTATCCATCAGACTGCCCTTCCAAAAATATTCCCGGGAAGACCTCTGCAATCAGTCAACTCGGTTACCTGTCGCTCAGCACAATCAATGATCTCTTTTTGAGATATGCAACCGCATCCTTAGCCTCATCGGACAACGGGAGTCTTTACGATGCGGCAACGGAACAGGCCTATCTTGCATTTTACGAATTGAAAAGGATATTCCAGTTGCCCTTTTTCAGGATTATCTGGAACAACCCCGCCAACCGCTGGGAAAGGGTTAAACAGAGCGCCGGCCAGAGTGAAGGTGGTATCGTATGGCTTATACAGGACTCACTCCGCGTCTCCGACCACGCAAGGGCTCAATCACTCCTGGAACAGGCGCTGGACACATTTCCCGATGATTACAAGGTCTACTGTCTGCTTGGATATCTCAATATCGAACAGAATGACCTCTCACCGGCAAAGGAACATTTCAAAAAGGCATATACATACGCAAAAACAAAGCCACAGAGGATATTCGTATTGTTCCAGCTTGCCCGTCTTTATTCCTTGCTCAACAACCCCCAGAAGGCCCATGAAAAGATAAACAACATCCTGGTCATAGATCACGGTTGTACCGAGGCGATCTACCAGGATATTATATGGAAACTGCAGCAGAAAAAAGAAAAGGCAGCCATACAGCAATTGGCAGGCCTGGTCAGGGAAAACAGGGATTACTATACGATTGCGCTCATTGATCCAGAGATGGAGCCATACAAAGCAATTGTCGTACCCAAGCTCGGAGCAATGTTTAACAAGGCGAAAGATGCCGCACAATCGCGTTTCGAGGACGCATGCACGATACTGAAAAACACAAAGGAACTCCTAAGCCAGATGAAGCTCGCCGAGACAGAATCGCTGCACGCAAAGGTTGAAGAGCTGATGAAATCCGACAGCTACTTCGGTTATTTGGACGCGGTCCGTTACAGCGATTCGATTGTCACGGCCTGCGAAAATTCACTAAAGGAACAGAAAAAAGACCTCTCGGGGATCATCGATCAATTATTACAACGCCTGGAGAGGGCGTTAAACTTTGTAAAGAGATACCGTTACCGGCAATTCGTTGACAG
This sequence comes from Syntrophorhabdus sp. PtaU1.Bin058, assembly GCA_002067975.1. Classification (GTDB taxonomy): domain Bacteria; phylum Desulfobacterota; class Syntrophorhabdia; order Syntrophorhabdales; family Syntrophorhabdaceae; genus UBA5609. The sequence continues at coordinate 10,614 of MVRS01000116.1, read as the reverse complement.
TCACTACAAACACCTCATGCTTCTTAAGGTAAGGATGGATGACATTAAGGGGGCAGAAAAATGCAGTGTACTCTGGCAGTTTGATGCATGCCATGCATTGTGCAAAGAGACTGCCGGTGAACTGGATTCCATAGAATCCAGATTAAAAAGATTGGAGATCATTCAGCAGGTGGTCCATACCTTTTTTAACTTTTTAAAGTATTGCTCGGCCCTGCTCTCTATCGTTTTCTTTACCGGCATATTCATATTTCCTTTCTTTGTGGACCCATTAAATGCACTTCTGTCAAAGTTTGAGATTACCTCCATATCAAGTACCTGGTCGTTTCAAAAGACATTTCTCGTCCTCGGGGGTATTGCAAGCTTTATCACATCGTTCCTCATATCCGTCAAAGACATTTTCAAAGACGACCAGGATATCCCAACCCTGTAAGGCGGTCATGAAGATCGTATATCGTAGTTCGTATATCGTATATCGAAAAAGATGGAACACCTGTGAAGCGTAAGACAAGCAAAAAGTTGAACATCCGTGAGGCGTCAGGCGAGAAGCACCGTGAAAGGTGAAAGGGGGGCTATCTGCGGGGTGTCTTGTCTTTTTCTTCGTAGCGGAGGCATTGGATGCCTGAACTCTCATAGACCACAAGCGAAGGCACTTCTTGCGATTTGAAACCCATAGCCTTGCAACCCTTTGTGTACTTCTTGTCCCATGTTACAAAAAAATGTTTACACTGAAAGCAGTTGATGTACCCTTTCTTGTCCGTGTTCCTCATAGCAGCCTCAGCACATTATAACAACTTCCGTGTCGAGGTCAAGGAATGACTATGTGAGGCGATAAACCCCGTGAAAGGTGAAAAGCAGAAAGCCTTCAGCTATCAGCACACAGCAGTCAGCTAAAACAAAAAAGACTTTAAGCTGATAGCTGAAGGCTAATCGCTGACAGCTTGAGTAGTCGCCAGCATCGAGCGACCAGCGACGAGTAACGAGCATCGAGTAACGAGTAACCGGTCTCTTTCTCATTATCTTTTAACAGAACAACAAAAACGTGCTATAATGACGGCTGCGGAAAAACTGATATCGAGGCAGCAATGGAGACAAAAGAACTATCGGAACTTTTACTCGCGGCAATATATTATGAGACAGAAAACATAGGTCATACCTATATCTTCTTTTCACTTCAGGAAGTTGCAACTACCCTTGGGGCCGGTGAAATGACGAATATCGTCGAGGCCGCACAATTACTCGAATCGAGAGGTTTTGCCCTCCTCTCCCAAGGCAGTCCCAGTGATATAGGTATAATGATCACCAACGACGGATGCCTGTTTGCCGAGCAGGGCGGGGAAACGGGCATTATCAGTGAATACGGGGAATACAGGGAGAAGATAGGTGCGGCGCAATCCACCCGTGATCAGGCCGGCGACCATGTCCCACCGACGCCCTGCGGAGAACCTCTTTGTGAGGCAGTAAGTCACGTCGTACCGGGGGTTACATACCATAGTATAATTATGGAGATCATGCACATTCTTATCAACGACAGTTCCCTCGATATGGAAACCCGCGATTATCTCCTCAAGGATGTCGATGCCTTGCACATACAGTTATCGAAAGAGATGAGAAATATGAAACTCATTGAGACGTTGCTTAATAACCTCGGGAACCAGCCGCCGATCAGCCACCTTATCGCCCAGCTCACCTCTTTTACTCTCCGCTCTTAGCCCTCCGCTCACTGCTGCGCTTGTATCCTGAACTGCCCCACAAGGTTCTGCAGTTCCTTCGAGAGGTTGGCAAGCTTAGTGGCGGCCCCTGCATTCTCCTGGATCCGCTTCGCCGTATCCTGCATCACCCCCGATATCTGCTGGATGTTCGTCGCTATCTCATTGGTCGTTGAGGTCTGCTCTTCAGAGGCCACGGCGATCTGGTTGATCTCTGTGGTAACGGTATTCACCTGTTTCAGGATGTCCTTCAGGGCATCCCCTGATTTCGATGCCTCTTTTGTGCCCAGTTCGACCTCGCTCTCTCCCTCCTTCATGGAGGTAACGGCGTTCTTCGTCTCCGACTGCATGGACTCGATCGTGGCGCCGATCTCTTTCGTCGCACCGGTTGTCCTCTCGGCGAGCTTCCGCACCTCGTCGGCGACTACCGCAAAGCCCCTGCCGTGCTCACCGGCACGTGCCGCCTCGATGGCGGCGTTTAAGGCAAGGAGGTTTGTCTGGTCGGCGATCTCGTTGATGAGCCCAACGACCTCACCGATCTGCTCGGAGCGGGCACCGAGGCTCTTGATGATGCCGGCGGACTGCTTTACCCGTTCGTTGATCCGGTTCATCACGGAGATCGTCTCCTGGATGATCCCTTCGCCGGTCATCGCCGAGGTGTTCGCCTTCTCGGAGCTCTTGACGACCATGACGCAGTTCTGGGCGATCTCGGAGGAGGTCGTCGACATCTCCTCGCTGGCCGTTGCCACCGAATTCACCTGGGTTGCGGCCTCTTCGACACCCGCCGCCATCTGCTCCGCAGCGCCGTCGAGCATCGTTGCGGCAGAGGACACCTCGTTGCTGCTCTTTGCTACCTGCATGATCGTATCGTGGAGCGTATCGACAAAGACGTTGAAGTGCCTTCCCATCTCCCCGATCTCATCGGTCCCGCTGATGTCGATGCGTTTCGTCAGGTCCCCCCGGGAGATCTCCTCTATGACCTCAACGGTCCCGCTGATGGGCTTTAGGATCAGCTTCGCCATAAAGATGCTGATGCAGAGCGAGAGGACGACGGCGATGACCATGACCGCGACGGAGACTATGAGCACCCGCACAAAGCTCTTCTGGGAGAAGTCGTAGCTCTCCTTGCTGAGCTTGTTCTCCACTACGAGGAGGTTCTGGAGGGTCTTATTGAGGATCTGGAAGGCGTCGTCTGAGGTGCTCATGAACATGGTGGCTGAATTGAGATCGGTGGAGGCGAGCTCAATAACGCTCTGAATCGCCTTTTTATATTCCCCAATCTGATCCGTGGCCTCCTGATAAAGCTTTTTTTGCTCTTTGGTAACGCCTTTTGAGGCAACGATCGTCTTAACAACCTCCAATGCGTTGTCGACGGTGCTCAATTGCTCCTTGCCGATCCTGTCGATCCTCGATGCATCGTACTGTGCATTCGCCCAGCTTATTACCTTATAGACGTTTGCATGGACATTCGCGAGGTCGTTGCTGACCTTGGCGGACGCCTGATATCCCTTAAACCTGTTATTAAAGATATCGTTGATCGCCGATTTCTGGTTCAGGTTCCCCATGTAAGACACAATACCGAAAATAATAAGCAGGGCCATGACACAGAGGGGGGAAAGGAGCAACTTCTTCGACATCTTTAAATTCATCAGGTACCGTTTCATAAAACCTCCTTTTTCTGCTGTCCTTTTTTGCAGTTTATTTCACGGACATACTGAAGTTATGGATTTTTGTCATATCCATTCACTGATCCGGCACAAAAAGGTTATCGCACGATTCGCTTTTTAATTAAGCAGATAAGGTGTCCGAATAAATAATTCTGAGGTGTAAACAGAAAAACAACCGTGAGGTGTCCGGCGTGAGATGTGAAAGAAGCAGAAGAACAGCGGGCAAGAAGAGCTGAAAGCAGAATACCCCTGAAGGTGTGAAGTGTCAGAAACGTGTTGCTCGTTACTCGATAGCTGCAAAATGTAAATTGATTTGTTTCTTTTCAAAAAACCATGCCGGGCACGAGGACAGGCCAAAAAACCGTGGAGAGGATTAAGGGTTCCGCAAACAAGAGGGCAATATTCACAAATTAGATGAAGCAAAATGACCAAGCATTTGAAAACATTTGACATGCTTTATCAGATACTATATATACCATCATTGATTTAATTATCCATTAAAAATATGAGCAAGATTTTAATCGTTGATGATGACGAGCCGGTAAGGACTGCCCTGTTTGCAATCCTTGAAGAGAACCGATACTTACCCGTCGAAGCATCCAGCGGAAAACAGGCACTGACGATTTGCAAGAAAGAAGAACCTGCCGCTATACTCCTTGACCTGAAGATGCCCGATATGGACGGCATCCAGACAATGAAGGAACTCAGGAAGGCGGGCATCAATACGCCGATCATCATGATTACCGGGTACGCGGACATTTCTACTGCCGTGGAAGCGATAAAGCTCGGCGCCTATGATTTTCTGACAAAACCACCGCAGATCGACAAACTCATCCTTACGATCCAGCGTGTAATTGAGAAAAACCATCTCGAGCAGTCGCTTAAACAACTCGACAACAACATTGAATCATCGCTTGAGTGGGTATTCGGCAAAAGTGATGCAATAAAGAACGTCATTCGGCAGATACGTCAGGTCGCCTGGAGCGACTTTTCAGTTCTCGTACAGGGGGAAACGGGAACAGGGAAATCACTTGTAGCCCAGACGATTCACAACATGAGCAAAAGGGCGGAAAAGATTTTCCAGACAGTCGATGCAGGTGTTATCCCCGGATCCCTGATCGAAAGTGAGTTGTTCGGACATGAAAAGGGTGCCTTCACAGGGGCGGACAAAAGGAAGAAAGGCTTTTTTGAGATAGCCGATACGGGAACGCTCTTTATCGATGAGCTGGAAAATATGCCGCAGTACATGCAGGGAAAGCTCCTCAGGGCCGTGGAAGAGAAAAAGATATACCCGCTGGGGATGACAAAACCTGTCTCCGTTGACGTCCGCATCATAGCAGCCACAAATACGGACATCAGACAGGCTGTACGGGAGAAGGCATTCAGGCAGGATCTCTTCTACCGTCTCAACGAGTTCACCATCAACCTCCCGCCATTAAAAGACAGGATAGAGGACGTGCCTTTTCTCGCAAATAAATTTATTGTCAAGGCATCCTTAGAGCTCAACAAACAGGTGAGTGGAATAGACAGCGATGCACTGTCCTTACTCGTAAACTACCCATGGCCCGGTAATGTGAGAGAACTGAAAAACGTTGTCCGGAGAGCGGTGCTTCTCTCGAAGTATGGCAACATAACGAAGGAAAACCTGGAATTTCTTCTTGAAGAAAGAGGAGATAGGGGTGACAGCCTGCCCACTTTGCCCCTGAAAAAGATCGCCGCCCTCGTTACAAAAGATGCCGAAAAAAAAGTGATTAAGCGAGTGCTTACCACGACAAACGGGAACAAAACAAAAGCAGCATCCATACTTGAAATTGATTACAAAACCCTCCTGACGAAGATAAAGGAATACAATCTGTAAGGCAGCGCTCTCCGCTCCACGAGCCGCCTTATTATGGAATCGGCTCCACAACTATGGAACCGGCTCCACAATTTTCCTGCCCCGGTCAAATATCACCCTTAATCATTTCGACATATTAGAAAATGGCATCTGTCTTGCTAAGACAATATGTTATGTCTGCGAATGCAATGAATTTTGTCGTTAACCGGCTAAAGGGAACCACGATCCTGAATTTTTACGGTAAGCTTACCGTGCAGTACGCAAGCGAGATACTCTGTGCGTTAACGGAAAACATACAGAGTTCCGACAATCTCGTACTGGACTTCGGCGGGGTAACCGATGTCGATCTTTCATGCCTGCAGTTGTTATGCGCGGCACACCGGTCAGCCATCCGGTCGAATACGCAACTTTCGTTTGACGTCCGGCACAATGGAATACTCCGGGAGACCTTGAACACTGCGGGATTTTCGGAACATCAGGGTTGCTCCCTTGAAACGGGTGTATCGTGCCCATGGAACAGGTGAGGCCCTATGCCCAAAACAATCATGACCGTTGACGACTCGGTAAGCGTCCGCCAGATGGTGAGCTTCACCCTGAAGAACGCCGGGTATGACGTGGTGGAAGCCAGTGACGGCCGGGATGCCCTGGGCAAACTGAACGGGTCTCACGTCAACATGGTCATCACCGACCTTAACATGCCCAACCTTGACGGCATAGGTCTCATCCGTGCGATCAGGTCCAATGAGACCTATAAATTCGTTCCCATTGTTATGCTGACCACGGAGTCGCAGGACACAAAGAAACAGGAAGGAAAGAAGGCCGGTGCAACGGGCTGGATCGTAAAACCCTTCAATCCGGAACAACTCCTTGGAGTCGTAAAGAAGGTGCTGGGATGAACGATCAACACAGGGAAGCCTTTGCAGAAGAGGCATACGATCTGCTGGCAGAACTCGAGACCTCACTGCTCGAACTCGAAGAGCGACCCGACGACAAAGACCTGATCGGGAGGGTCTTCCGTTCCATGCACACGATCAAGGGGTCCGGTGCGATGTTCGGCTTTGATGATATTGCCGCCTTTACCCATGAGGTGGAGACGGTCTTTGATATGGTGCGCGACAATGTACTCCCCGTTACCGGCGAACTCATCAATCTCACCCTCCAGGCACGTGACCATATCAGATGGATGCTTGATGCCGCCTCCACCGGCGAGGCCCCCTACCGGCAGGGATCGAAGACCATTGCCGATGCCTTCAAGAAACTCGTTCAGGACAAACAGGGCGGTGCACCCCCGCTCCCCTCACCGGACCCAACCGCCCTGCCTGCCGGACACGGGGTCTTGTCGACCTACCGTATCCGCTTCCGTCCCTCCCCGGGGATCTTTGCAACGGGATCGAACCCCCTTTTGCTCCTCGACGAGTTGAAGGGACTCGGCGAGTGTGTGATCACCGTCCACACCGATACGATCCCGGGGCTCGAAGAGATCGATCCCGAGGCATGCTACGCATACTGGGATATCGTCCTCACCGCCGATAAGGGCATGGATGTGATACGGGACGTCTTTATCTTCGTGGAAGACATAAGCGAGGTAACGATCGATCTCGTGGACCACGGTGATGCGTGCGCAGAGGAACCTGACTATAAAAGGATCGGGGAGATCCTCGTGGAGAGGGGCGACCTCTCCCCGGAGGACCTCGCATCGACCCTGAAGGAGAAGAAGCTCACCGGCGATATCCTTGTCGAGAGCGGGCATATATCACGGGACAAGGTCGATGCCGCCCTCGCGGAGCAGAGGCACGTGCGCGAGATGCGGGGGAAAAGACAGACCGAAGAGACATCCTCCGGCATCCGTGTCGCTGCAGAGAAGCTCGACAGCCTCGTCAACCTTGTGGGCGAGCTCGTCACGGTCCAGGCGCGGCTCTCGCAGACGGCATCGCTTTTGAACCACACCGTGCTCACCGCTGTTGCCGAGGAGGTTGAGCGGCTTACCGGGGAATTAAGGGACAATACCCTGAATATCCGCATGCTCCCTATAGGGACGACCTTCGGGAGGTTCAGGCGGCTTGTCCGCGACCTTTCAAGGGAACTGGGCAAGGAGATCGAGATGACGACAGAGGGCGCAGAGACGGAACTGGACAAGACCGTCATCGAGCGATTGAACGACCCCCTCGTGCACCTCATCAGGAACAGCATCGACCACGGGATAGAGACCCCTGACGAACGACAGGCGGCGGGGAAGCCGAGAAAGGGTACGGTGCACCTCTCGGCGGTCCATTCCGGGGCGCACGTGCTTATCCGGATCAGAGACGACGGGAGGGGTCTTGACAGAGAGGCGATACGGGCAAAGGCCGTTGAAAAGGGCCTCATACAACACAACGCCGAGATTCCCGATAAGGGCCTCTTTGCCTTCATCTTCCATGCGGGGTTCTCGACGGCAAAGACCATAACCAGCGTATCCGGCAGGGGCGTCGGGATGGACGTGGTCAAAAAGGCCATCGATGCCCTCAAGGGCTCCATAGAGATCACAAGCGAAAAAGGGACGGGAGCGACGGTAACCATCAAGCTCCCCCTTACCCTTGCGATCATAGAGGGTCTCCTCGTTTCTGTCCACGACCGCTACTTCATCCTCCCCCTCGCCATCGTGGAGGAGTGCGTGGAGCTCACAGGAACCGATGCGACAGGCGCCCGCGGAGGGGATATCGCCCACATCAGGGGGAAACCTGTCCCCTATATCAGGCTCAGGAGGGAGTTCTCCATCAACGGGAACATACCCGATACTGAGCAGATCGTCGTTACCGGCATCAACGGGAATCGTATGGGGTTCGTCGTGGACACCGTCATCGGCGAACACCAGACGGTCATCAAGAGCCTCGGTACGTTCTACGGGGACGTGGAAGGGATATCTGGGGCAACGATCCTCGGTGACGGGGCAGTGGCGCTGATTTTAGATTCCTCACATCTGCTTGCCAGGGTGGAGGCGCAACAAAGTGTACGGTAAAAACAAGGACAAAGCTCGGATATCGAAACCGGAAACAGATATGAAAACGGTCGGGCGTAAGGCGGTAGGCGTGAAGGGATTATCTCCTTCTAACGTACGATTCACGGCCTTAGGATCTATTACTATTTCGATATGCGGATTTGCTCTTTATTGAGGGTTAGCAGTGGCTTTTACTTTTTTCTTCAGGGATATGCAGATACTCGATCTTGCGGTCAGGCATGTAGTCCCTTTCACGATGGGGAGAAGCAAGGTGAGGATATGGGATGCGGGGTGCGCCATGGGACCGGAGCCTTATTCCCTTGCGATCCTCTTTGCCGAAAGCATGGGACACTTTGCGTTTAAGAACCTTACCGTCTACGCAACGGATATCGATGAGACCGATACCTTCGGCACAGTCATAAGAAACGGGATCTATCCGGAAGACGAACTGAAGAGGATTCCTGAAGGGATATTCAGAAAATACTTTAAGACGAACGGCAAACCGGGTTTTTATGAAGTGACAGACTTGATCAGAAAAAGGATTACATTCCTGAAGCACGATCTTCTCTCTCTTCAGCCTATTGGTAGTGATTTCAGCCTCATCGTGTGCAAGAATGTCCTTCTCCATTTTCAACCCCATGAAAGGAGAGAGGTCATACAAATGTTTCACCGGTCTCTCACACCGGGAGGATATTTGGCAATGGAGCAGACACAGAAGATGCCCCGTGAGTCGAGTCACCTCTACGAACAGATCGCTTCCGATGGGCAGGTTTTTAAAAAGGTCAATGGATAATGATTGTGACGAATAGAATCGCATCAAACTGCCTCGTTTTTCTCGGTATATTCTTAAAGAACCTCAAGCTTGTTGCGAACGGCGGCATTGAGACGAACAAAGACAGCGATTCCATAACGGATCCCGCTTTTATCCTCGGCGGGATCACGATGAGGTTTTGGAGACGGAAAAAATTAAAAAAAAGGGGGGGGTGAACAAACACAATGCGCGAACAAAAACAACGGCACAATGACCGGTGAGAACAAAAAAATATTATAAAAGGAGGACGGATTATGAAATGGTTTAACAACATGAAGATCGGCAAGAAACTGGTTCTATCTTTTCTGTTAGTATCGGCAATAATCGCTGTGGTCGGATTCGTCGGCGTAAGGAACATGGGCAAGATCAATGATATGGCCGATGAGATGTACCTTAAAGAACTACTGGGGATTTCATACATAAAGGAGGCGAATATCGACCTGTTGTATATCGATCGGGCAGAGAAGAACTTCCTGATGGCATCCAGCGAGACAGATCGGAAAAAACATCAGGAAAACATAAAAAAGTATTTCGGCATAGTGGAAGAAAACTTGAAGAAGGCCAAACCCCTCTTTTATACAGAAAAGGCAAAGAACCTGTTTGGGAGGGTGGAACTGGCCAAGGAGGACTGGCAGAAGGTGCATAACCAGGTTATGGAAATAAGTCTCAAAGAAAAGTTATCTGCGAATAGGGAATCTGTGAGTCTATCCCAGGGACTTGCCAGGGAAAAGGTAAATATTCTCGACGACCTTATGACTGAATTGACCAAAACGAAGGAAGAAAACGCAAAATCGGCAAGCGATGAGACAACGCGTATCTATAATGCAAGTAAACATTTGATGATAGGTTTTATGATCGGGGGCATTATCATCGGTATACTGCTTGGGTTCTTTGTGTCGCGCATGATACAGAAACCGATACAGAAAACCGTTTCTATGATCCAGGAACTCTCGATGGGCCACCTCAATATGAGACTCAACATGGATCAAAAGGACGAGATAGGGATCATGGCAAAAACCATGGATGAATTTGCCGATGACCTCCAGAAAAATTTCGTTTCAACGATGCAGAAGATATCGGAAGGCGACGTAAGTATGCAGGTTGTTATGAAGGATGATAAGGACGAGATTACCCCGGCCCTTGAAAAGACTATCAAGTCATTGAATAATCTTGTGGCGGAAGCAAATATACTCTCTAAAGCGGCAGTGGAAGGTAAACTTGCCACAAGGGGCAATGTAGAAAAATTCCAAGGGAGCTATCGTGACATCATTCAGGGTGTGAATGATACCCTCGACGCCGTGATCGGCCCCCTGAACGTAGCTGCCGAGTATGTGGACAGGATCAGCAAGGGAGATATCCCCCAGAAGATCACCGATTCCTATAACGGCGATTTCAACGAGATCAAGAATAATATCAATATCCTGATCGAGAGGCTTACCGAGGTAGTCACAAATATCAAGTCCGCCGCCGACAACGTCGCTACCGGTTCCCAGCAGATGAGCGCCTCAAGCCAGCAGATGTCCCAGGGTGCAACGGAACAGGCGGCCTCTGCAGAGGAGGTCTCGTCCTCGATGGAGGAGATGGTCAGTAATATCAAGCAGAATGCGGATAACGCCCAG
>MVRS01000115.1 GCA_002067975.1 Syntrophorhabdus sp. PtaU1.Bin058 | reverse complement strand
GAAAAAGAAAGGGCTCGGGTTTATCAAGGACTTCGCCTTCCGGAAGGTCATGGCGGACAGGAAGGCCTTCGGGAGATATGTGAAGCTGGCAAAGGCGTTTCAGTGGCTTTTGCCGAAGACGGAAGGGAATATCAGGCATCTCCCTGATTTCCTGAAGGCCTTGGGCCAGGGCAGGAATATCCCGGCCCTTGCCGACACATTCCTCCGTGAGATGGTAAAACCGGTATATAAGCCGCAAAACGGTGAGCAGCCGAAGATGAGGGTCGGTTTCTTCATGGGCTGCGCCACCGATTTTGTCTACCCTGAACTGGGACTGAAGCTTATCGATTTCCTTACCAAAAGGGGGATAGAGGTGGTTGTCCCCGAGGCCCAGAGCTGCTGCGGGGCTGCGATCTATTTCAGCGGTGATGTTGAAACGGGGAGGCTGCTGGCGGAAAAGAACATCGGGGCCTTCAAGGACGTTGATTATATCGTCACGGCCTGCGGGACATGCAGCTCGACATTGAAGGACTATGCGAAGTATCTCCCGGACAACGAAGACCAGCAGAAGCGCTACGAGGAATTTGAGAAGAAGATCAAGGACGCCACTGAATTTATCGTGGACATCATGAAGGTGAAGCCGGAAGACCTGAAGCTCAAGAAGGAGTTTGAAGGCAAGACGGCCACCTGGCATGACCCGTGCCACCTGGTGCGGTACCAGAACATCAAGGACCAGCCGAGGGCGATCCTCAAGGGATTGAAAGGATTAAAATACGTGGAGATGCCCAATGCGGACCTTTGCTGCGGCATGGGCGGCTCCTTCAGCGTCTACCACTATGACCTGACAAAAAAGATAGCGGCAAAGAAGATGAACGGCATTAAGGCTACAGGTGCGGACATCGTGGTGACGGCGTGTCCGGGCTGCATGATAAACCTTATTGACAATGTGCTGCAGAACAAGATGCCCCAGAAGGTCTATCATCTCCTGGAGCTTGTTGAGTAAAGAGGGTTTTAAAAAAATTCATAACAAAAATATTGGGAGGAGGTATTATGAAGAACGGTCACTGGATGACGGCAAAAGACGTTTTGAGGGTAAACGCCTTTAAATGGCCGGAAAAGATCGGAATCAAGGATTTGTACAAGGCTTACACATTCAAGCAATGGAATGAAAGAGCCAGCAGGCTCGCAAACGCCCTTGCAGACATGGGTATGAAAAAGGGTGACAGGTTTGCGGTCCTTGCTTACAACTGCGTGGAATGGCTTGAGATCTATGCAGCAGCAGCCAAGGGAGGATTTATATGTGTACCGCTTATGTTCAGACTTGCGCCTGTGGAGATGGAATACAACATCAACCACAGTGAGTGCAAGGTCTTCATCGTTCAGGGCGGATCAGATCCCGCTGACGGCAAGGAATTTCCATGGATAAAACAGGTGAATGAGATGAAGAAAAACCTGCCTACTGTGGGAAAATATGTTTCCTTCGCCTTTGACGACCCGCACTACGATGGTTTTATTTCCTATGAAGACGCCCTCGCAAAGGCAAGTCCGGAAGAACCGGCAACGGCGGTTGGCCCCGATGACCCGTGGGTGATCATGTATACCGGCGGAACAACAGGCAAACCGAAAGGGGTGGTGAAGACCCACGCATCCCTGTTTGCCCAGTATTTCATCATGATCTTTGACCACCAGTTCAACTTTGACGATTGCAATCTCCTTGTCATGCCCTGCTGCCACGTCAACTCACTCTTCTATTCCTTCGTGGCGACCTGGGTGGGAGGCACTGTTATGGCCTATAACATGATAAGCTTTAATCCTGAGAACCTTTTGAAGACCTTCTCAGATCATAAAGTCACCTTTACATCTCTCGTGCCGACCCACTACATCATGATGCTTGCCCTGCCGGATGACGTAAAGAAGAAATATGACCTGAGCACTGTCAAGAAACTCCTTATCTCCTCTGCTCCGGCAAGAAGGGACACGAAACTCGGCGTATTGAAGATGTTTCCGAACTCAGAGCTGAATGAAGCCTACGGCTCCACCGAGGCAGGCATCGTTACCGTTCTTAAACCGAATGAACAGCTTACGAAACTCGGCTCCTGCGGCCGTGAGGTTATCGGTACGGACGTGATCAGGTTTTACGATGAAGAAGGCAACCTCGTGACGAAACCGAATGAAGTCGGTGAGCTCTACTCAAGAAGCCCGATGCTCTTCGAGGAATACTGGAAAGACCCGGAAAAGACCGCTGCGGCGATGAAAGGCGAATACTTCAGCGCGGGCGATATGGGATACAGAGATGAAGAGGGCTATATCTACCTCGTTGACAGAAAGGCCAACATGATCATCTCCGGCGGCGAGAACATCTTCCCTTCCGAGGTCGAGAATTGCGTTGGTGGATATCCGAAGGTCAAAGACGTTGCGGTTATCGGCGTGCCGCATGAGAAATGGGGCGAACAGGTGACTGCGGTTGTCGTTCTCCATGAGGGACAGACTGCAACACCGGAAGAGATCACCGCCCACTGTAAGGGTAAGATTGCCGGTTTCAAGGTACCGAAGAACATCATCTTCATCAAGGATGAGGAGATGCCGAGAAGCGGCGCCGGCAAGATACTCCACAGGATGCTGAGAGAAAAATACGGAAAGTGGGCTGACCACCAGTAAGATAGTTTGTTACAGAAAAAACGGGGGCATGAAAGCCCCCGTTTTTTTATCCACCACAGGCTCTTTTCGTTGTTGCATGGCAATAAGATGTGTTAAAATACACTATGGTAAAGGATTACTCGCTTTATCTGCGCGTCGGGGACAGGGTATACCATAAGTATTTTAAGCGGTGGGGTCTCGGTATCGTTGTTGAAGAACGGAGGTCTGAACTCCCCGGTGGTTTCTGTTATGTGCGGATAAACTTTCAGGACGGAAAACTGCGGGTATTCGATAACAACTTCAAGAGCGGGAGCTGCTGTTACTATGCGGGCATAGAGAAGATCGACGACCGCAGGTACAAGATTGAGCGCCGCGAGGAAAGACAAACCAGGGATGTCAGGCCGCTGAGAAAGGCATTGTTGAAGGGCAAAGAGTAATCTGCTCCAATACAATAAAGGAAAAGGAATGGATGCAGAATTAACAAAATATGTCCGCGGAGCAGGGTGAGCGTCAAAGATAGGTCCGGGTGACCTGACGAACATCCTTTGCGGGATAGAGATCCCGGGGGACGAAAACGTGATTGTCGGTATAGAAGGTTTTGAGGATGCCGGTGTCTACAAGATCACTGACGAGATCGCCATTGTCCAGACAATAGACTTTTTTACGCCCATCGTAGATGATCCTTACTGGTTCGGGCAGATCGCAGCGGCGAATGCCCTGAGCGACATCTATGCCATGGGCGCTGTGCCGAAGACCGCGTTGAATATGGTGTGTTTTTCTATGAAGAGATTCGGCGCACCCGTTCTCAAGGAGATTATCAGGGGAGGGGTGGACAAGATACGGGAGGCGGGCGTGAGCCTCCTGGGAGGACACAGCGTTGACGACGAAGAGACCAAGTACGGTCTTTCGGTAACCGGTATCGTTCATCCGGAAAAGGTTATTTTGAATGAAGGGGCGCTCCCCGGTGATGCCCTGATCCTGACGAAGCCGCTTGGCACGGGCATTCTGAACACCGGGATCAAGGGGAAGATCCTCGGCGAAGATTCGATCAGGAGCCTCGTTGAGGTCATGGCACGACTGAACAAGAAGGCATCGGAGGCGATGCTCTCCGTGAGGACGCACGCGGGCACTGATGTAACAGGCTTTGGGCTTGTGGGTCATCTCAAGGAGATGATCAGGGAATCGATCGGTGTGGAGATATTCAGGGACAGGATCCCCTATTTCCCGGAGGCGGTGGAACTCGCGCAATCCGGCTTCGCACCCGGCGGCCTGTACAGGAACAGGGATTTTTATAAAGTGCACGTGATAAGCGAGGTACAGGACTTTTTCTACGATATTATCTTTGATCCCCAGACGTCCGGCGGCCTGCTTTTTGCCGTGGCGCCGGAAGATCTGCCGGAATTTGAAAAGAATGCAGCGCGTATGGAGGTGGATTTCCGGGTCATAGGGAAATTTCTGTCGGAACCGAAAGGAAAAATAATACTTCGAGAGCAGTGAATAGTCAATAGTGAAGAAAGTCGTAAGGCGTGAGGCGTTAGGCGATTAAACCCCTTACGACTTACGATTCACGCCTCACGGGTGTTCCGCTATCAGCTGTAGTCTTCTTCCATATGCTGTTTCCTCGCTGTCTTCAGGACCCTCGCTGCGGCGAGCTTTGATATGACCACGATGTCTTCAAGGGGAAGATAGCCGGTGATCGAAGGGTCGAAGAGGGCCCTGGCAAGGGGCGGAAACTCTTCGTCGCCTTCCCAGAGGATGAAGGTTACCGGCACTCTCGGGAGGGCGTAAAGGGTGATCGATGCATCCCCGTATTCTTCCTTTGTCCCGCCCAGGGCGGCACCTGCCTCAAGAAATGCATATTTGTCGCGGCCGAATGCAGACTGCAAAGGCCTGGTGACCCTTTTCTCAAAGACGGGCTGGTAATGCCTGCAGCCCGGTATGTCCTCGTATGCCACGATGTTGCCCGCGGGCTGCCTGCCGTCCGCTGTATTGATATAATGCAGGAGGATGATCCTTGCTACCAGGGTTACGTTGCTTTCCTTTTCACTCTTGAAGGCAATCTGCGGCAATGTGAGCAGGATCGTTTCATCAAAGAACGGTATAGTAACCGTGAACGTACCGGCCCCGGCTTTGTATTGCAGGCCGGCGTTTCCGAGCTGTTGCTCGATGTCGGAGCTGAGCAGCCTCTCGCACGCCGCATCATAGACCTTTTTGTAAGTCTTTTGTTTTTGCAGAAGCATACCGGCTATTAGCCGACCCTCTTCCTCACTTCCTGTATGGTCTTTTTGTAATCCTTCGTATGGAAGATGCCGGTACCCAGGACGAGGATGTTCGCGCCGGCATCGGCCACCCTCTTTGCGTTCTCTGTCTTTATCCCGCCGTCCACCTCGAGGTCGATCGCCCGCCCTGATTCCTGTATCATCTGCCTCGCCTTTTTTATCTTTTCATCCATCGTGACAATATACTTCTGTCCGCCGAAGCCGGGGTTGACGCTCATGATAAGCACCATGTCGATCTCGGTGATGACGTGGTCCAGCATGGCAAGCGGGGTTGAAGGGTTCAGGGAGACGCCCGCCTTTTTCCCCATTGACTTTATGACGTCGATTGTCCTGAAGAGGTGATGGTCGGCCTCGGCGTGCACCGTCACGATGTCGGCGCCCGCAGCGATGAAACCTTCCACATATTGTGCAGGATTTTCGATCATAAGGTGGACGTCGAGCGGTGTCCTGGCGACCCTCTTTACCGCTTCAACGATCATGGGACCGATGGTGATGTTAGGGACAAAGTGGCCGTCCATGACGTCGATGTGTATCATGTCTGCGCCGGCCCGTTCCACGTCCTTTATCTCTTTCTCCAATGCAAGAAAGTTGCATGATAAAATAGAAGGCGCTATAAAGATTCTACCCATATCTGTCCTCCGGGATTGATATTGATGATCAACTCATTGTCTTTGCTGAATATGGTTCTCGGCGGTATCAATGTCCTGGCGCTTGTTTTTACGCCGGTATGTTCGTTTCCCCCGTAATCTATCCTGTACCTGATCTTCTTCATCTCCATATCTTCCAGAAGGCTGTCTGTTTCGGTGTTTTTTATTGCAGGCAGCATATAATAGGGCCTTTGTTCGATCCCCACAATGAGGATGACCCCGCCCTGTTCGAGGATCGTGTCGCCTCCCTTCGGTATCTGTGCGATGACCTTCCCTGCCTTTTCATGTGGTACGTACAGGGTCTTTTTGATGGTGATCAGTTTTTCGCCGAGTATCTCGGCGGCCTTCTCAAGGGGTTGACCGGTAAGGATCGGCACTTCAACGAGTTGGGGGCCTTCGGAGACGATGACGTAAATGATTCTCCCTTTCCTGATGGCTATGTTGGCATCGGGTTTTTGTACGGTAATGTGGTTGTAGGGGACGTCATTTCTTCTTTCGTAGCGGAGGACGATCAGATTGAGCCCTTTGTTCCTGGCGATCGTCTTCGCCTCCTCGACCTGTTTTCCTCTCACATCGGGGCATACGGTTGTCTCCTGCCCCTTGAGGACTATATCTATGGTGATGTACGTGGACAGGATAAACGCCGATACGGGTATGAGAAAGTAGAGGAGGTTTTTAATCCACTTCATAATTTTCTGAGTTTTGCAATAAAGAACCCATCCATGCCTGTCTCGTGCGGGAGCGATAAAAAGTATTCCTTATTAAACAGAAACGGGAGGGGATTTTCAAGGATAAACTTTGCCGACTTCCGTAATCTCTCTATAACATCCGTTGTTTCTTCCGGTTCAAAGGAGCAGACGCTGTACACGATGCGGCCGCCTGTTTTCAGGATGTCCCAGAGGGCCCCGAGGAGCTTTACCTGGGAATCGCCGAAGGAGCCTATATCCTTCGCCCGTTTGCGCCACTTGATCTCAGGGTGCTTCCCTATGATCCCGAAGGATGAACAGGGCGCGTCGACGAGTATAATGTCGAAGGATCGTTCCCTGAAGGGAGGGTGTAACGCATCGCCAAGGAGAACGTTCCCCTTGTTGCGGACGAGCCTCAGCCTTTTGAACCCGTTGTCCATGGAGACCACAAATCCCTCTGCCCTGATATCCTGTATATGGTGGGTCTTTGTCCCTGAGCCGGCGCAGGCGTCGAGTATCGCATCCCCTGGTTGCGGGTCAAGGGACAGGCCGACGAGCTGGGACATCTCATCCTGGATCGCGATCATG
Source organism: Syntrophorhabdus sp. PtaU1.Bin058 (assembly GCA_002067975.1). Lineage (GTDB taxonomy): Bacteria > Desulfobacterota > Syntrophorhabdia > Syntrophorhabdales > Syntrophorhabdaceae > UBA5609. The sequence goes on along the minus strand of MVRS01000115.1, from coordinate 1,608 downwards.
TTGTCTTTAAAAAGTCTGTGATGCAGGACCGGCGCAAGCTTCTCCACGTGCAGGGCGGCCGGCGAGAAGACGCCCCTCCTTGTCTTGATGCCGTCCGCTTCGAGTTGTCTCGCCGTCTCCTCGACAGATATGTTCTTCAGGTTTACCCGGAGCGTGAAGCCGGGTGTTTTGTTGAGGACGGAAAGAAGCTCCGCGGTCTTTGGCCTGCCGAATCGTTTTTGCCACCTCTCTATGATCCATCCGGGAAAGGAATATTGTATCGACAGGTCGTCGGTGGCAAGTCGCGAGTCGCCGCCTGCCTGAAGGACATCCCTGTCCCTCAGGTATTGCCGCAAAACGGCATTGACGAAGTTTGCGACCCGCTTCCCCTTTTCCTTCTTTGTGTATGCTACGACCTCGTTTACCACGTGGTACGGGGCCTTTTTCATGAAGGATACCTGGTAAAGGCTGAGCCACAGCAGGTACCTGAGATCGCTCGCGATGGGCCTGTCCGTATAGAGGGAGAGGGCCCATTCAAAATAGCGCTTCCACCGTATCGCCCCGGCAGTCATCTCGTATATGAATCCTTTTTGTGATTCCGGCAAGGCGTGTTTTGAAAAAAGGTAGTCCACGGCGTCATCGAGAAACGAGCCTTCCTCGACCTTTCTGATGATCCCGACAGACAGCGTCCGTCCCGTGTTTGCGGAATTATCTTCTATGCGCCATGTCCTCCAATCTCTTTATCCGCTCTTCTATTGGAGGATGAGTGCTGAAGAGAGACATGACGCCCTTCGCACTGAAGGGGTTGACGATGAACAACGGCGCCGTTGAAGGGTGCGCGTCGCTCATCGGGGTGCGGGCAACGCCGGCGTGGAGTTTCCGTAATGCGCCGGAAAGGAACAGGGGGTTCCCCGAAAGCCTTGCCCCTCCGTCATCGGCGAGGTATTCCCTCGACCGGGAGATGGCGAGTTGTATGAGCATGGCGGCAAGGGCAGCGATCATGGAGAAGATGATGACGCTTACGATGTTGCCGCCTTCGTCGTCATCGCTGCTTGAGCCGCCGAAGATCGCGGTAAAGCGCGCGATGTTCCCGAGCATCGTAATGGCGCCCGCAAGGGTAGCGGCAACGCTCTGGATGAGGATATCCCTGTGCTTTATGTGCGATATCTCATGGGCGAGGACGCCCTCCAGCTCATCCCTGCTCAGTATCCTCAATATGCCGGTCGTAGCGGCAACGACGCCGTGGGCCGGGTCTCTTCCTGTTGCAAAGGCGTTCGGGCTGTCGTTCTCTATGATGTAGACCTTCGGCATGGGTATGAAGGCCTTCTGGGCAAGGGACGCGACTATTGCGTATAACTGGGGTGCCTCGTTCTCGGACACCTGTTTTGCCCTGTACATGGCGAGGACGATCCTGTCGCAAAACCAGTAGCTTACGAAGTTCATGACAACGGCGATGAGAAAGGCGACATATGCGCCGGACCTCCCGCCTATCATGCTTCCGATGGCGACAAATAGTATTGTCAGGACCACCATCAAAAAGAATGTCTTTGCCTGGTTCATTACAACCTCCGTTTCAAGATGCTAACTATAAGTATAAACATTTTCAGGTTGTAATCAAGAGGTACTACA
>MVRS01000114.1 GCA_002067975.1 Syntrophorhabdus sp. PtaU1.Bin058 | reverse complement strand
TGTAGGACAATCTGGGCGACAGGATAACCAAAATCAATGTCCTTAAGTATATTGTATCCTGTGACAGCATGGGTTTTTACCAGATTAAATTCCATTTCAGAAAGTTTTCGTGGCGTGCTAAGAATCTCTGCGGGTATGGATATCTTCCCGAGGTCATGGATAACCCCTGCCATACGGATGCCATCAATCCGGTCAGAAGACAATCCCATCTCAGTAGCTATAGCTCTGGCAAGGTTAGCCACCCTCTTCTGGTGGCCTGCCGTGTAAGGATCTCTCATCTCCACTGCCTTGACAATGGCATCGATTGTGGCGCCTGTGGCTTTACGGAGGCGTTCGAAGCTTTCCTTCAGTGCCTCCTCCGCCCGCTTTCGGTCGGTGATATCCCAGAAAATGCCTAATATACCTATAATATTGTTTTTTTCATCCTTGACCGGTGTCTTTACCGTATGAACAAACATTTCACGTCCGTCTTGAATATATCTTTCCTCAATTTCTTCTATTTTTCCAGAATCCATAACTCTTTTATCATCTGCCATGTATTTTTCCGCAAAATCTTTGTGATAGAAATCATAATCTGTCTTTCCAGTAATCTCTTCGGGTTTAATCTTTAAATCTCTGGCATAGTTCTCATTGCAGGAAATATAAACTAAATTTTTATCCTTAAGAAATATCTTTTGCGGAAGATTCTCAAGAAGCGTTCTATACTTAATCTCACTAACTCTTAAAGCATCCACCGCCTGTTTACGCTCAGTGATGTCTATGAAGCTTTCCAGTAAATACTCTTCGCCACTTATTTTTATGGGAACCACGGTCTTTAATATTGGGAGGAGCCTCCCATCGGCGCGGATGAGGACACGCTCGGAGCGGTCTACCTCTTGTCCCAAATCTAATGTTGGACAGCGACCTACTTCTGAAGGGCAGAAAAACCTGTGACAGCTTTTCCCTACCAGACCCTCTTTTGGAAGCCCTATTATCGCGGCTGCGGCTTGGTTCACATCGTGTATGGTACGGGTTTTGCTGTTCACCAGTATTATCCCCGTGGGGTCGTACTTGAATATTGTGGCTAATCTCGATTCACTCTCTTTCAGTGCCGCCTCTGCCCGTTTGTGCTCTACTTCTGATCTTTCCAGTTCGGCAACTCGCTGGCGCATATCTGCCAGTTCCTTGATGAGTTGTTCTTGTGTCTTTTTATGGTTTTTCATATAGCACCAGTATCTTACAGGGGCAAGGGGTCAGGTTTTTTATTATCAGTTTTTATCGTTGTCATGGAGACAGCAAAAGAGGCGTCTTTCAATAACTCAACAACTATCCTACGGACAAAGAATTTATTGTAAGTTGATGTGTCCCCCATAATCCCACCCTTACTTTTATCATCCTCCAAAGGTCATAAAAATGCAATAACATTCTTTACCGGTGGTCAAACAAAAAAACCGTTCAACGTTCTATGTTCTACGTTCAACGTTGAAAGGTGAATTCCACTTACAACTGCACCACATGAAATAACAGTGGGTTCAGTCATTACCCGACATTGCGATTGGCTGCTGGCGCTGGTTATTGTCTCTTCTGGAATTTGTTAACGATGATTATCAATTCAGGTGGGCAACAGGGACGCCCTTTAGATATTTTAATTTGATGATTGTAGACACTGTTCAGACTGTTCAGGGACGTTGGTAGCTTTGGTAACTAACTTACCGCCGCCGGAGGCATATCGGTGTGTCAGTTTGAAGCTGAATTCACTTACTTTTTGTTATCAATTATCCGGCGCGCCGGCTCGTTGTGCAAATCCATCAGTCCCGTTCTATCGGACGTGCGTCGTAACAACGATAATCCGGCGATTTTCAGCGTGCCGGGATATGACTCTCGCTATGATGGTCCATTACTGCCCCCAATGGTCTCAACCGTATGATAAGTCCATTTGCCCATCGTGTAATTTGTGGGGAGTATCCGCAAGGTTGGCGGCGACCAACTTCTTTTCGCTTCTTCCTGTGTTGGCCCAACGCCTCTCGTGGGGGTCAATGAATACACTGAAGTCTGGTCTTTGTCCTTCATGGTTCTTCCTCTGAAGTTGGTTTGTTGCTGCCCTATGTCTCTATTGTTCCGGCATTATTATTTTTTTAATCTTCTACTATGCTTCACTGATATTGTCAACGACAAATTCAAAAGCAACATAAGTATTTCAGAAAAGGTCGGATACCGTTCTCTGTCCGATTCCATCAGGCCTTTGGCCTGATATATATGAGACCGGTCATGCACCGGGTTATGGTGAACACTTGTCCCCTCCGAACCTCGATGGGTGAGGGGGAAATATACGACATGTGCTCAGATACTGCAAACTGACCACACCAGGGGGGGTAGGGGCGACGGATCAAATAGCGGCGGGCAGACCCGAAAAGGCATTTCAAAGACATTGCGACAATGCCCTGTCAGCCCTGCAGCTCCAGTATTCCATTTTCATGGAGTTTTTCCAGAAAGGTCATCACGTCCCGTTCGCAGGTCTCCCGCTCCACGTCATACCCGAGAAGCAACCGGTCCACCAACTCCGATACCTTGATGGGAGTCTCTATCAGCTCCCATATGGAGCTGCCGACGGGGTCCAGCGCGTAATAGGTACCATTTTCTACACTCATCATCACAATTTCATCGTCAATCTCGCCCGCCACGATCTCCCGGCTGCGGCTGACAACCGAATCCGCTGAAATCTCGGTCATGGCTCCTCCATGAGTTTTCCATTTTTTCGTATAAACAGCAACTGCATATAGCCGATCTGAAAGGCCATGTTGTGGGTCATCGACAGGTGCGGGACCACCTCTCCCTGACCGTCCAGCACGAAGATGTTTCCGAGGTCCACCGGCCCCTGGATGGCTGGCTCTTTTCCCCCTTTCAGGAGACGGACCTGACGCGCCAGATAAAAAAAAGCAATGTTCTTGTATCGGATATTCTTCCCTGAAGCGATAAGCGATTCCAGCACCGAATAGAGTTCCACGGCGTCGAGTTCCAGAGAAAGGTCCGCCAGAATATTGGGAACGGCGCATGCAGAAAGCCTCTCCACGTCACCGGGGGACCGGATGGGGGTCTCTTCGCAGAGGGTGAACCCTTTTGGAGGGGAAACCTTTTCCCAGGGAAATGGCGCATTCGCAATGATCGTCTTTTGAACAAGGTTCGGATCGGAAATACGCCGGCACTGTTCAAACACTGCATCCGCTTCGGAAGGCCTTTTTACTTCAAAGACGGGCATAATCTGAGAGAAGGGGTTTTCGCGCCACACGGCCTTGATGACGGCATCGAACGAGGGGAGGGACTTTTCGATATTGGAGAAAATGATGATCACTTCGCTGCCCAGCTTTCGTGTCCCTCTGTCGGCGAATTGCTCGGGGTTTGTAGCGCCGGGGACCAGGAGCTTGGTGACGGGGATGACGGGGGTCAACGCCCCGGACGGCGGCGCAACAGTATTTCCCTCGGTATTGAGCGTGCAGAACCGGGGAAGCCGAAATTCCTGCACCAGGTCGAGGGAATTTGCCGGCATCCTCATATCCCCTTTTACAAAGGAACGAATCTGGGCCTGAGTCAGCAACGGGGTTGAGGTCACTTGATACGGCGGTTGGTGCCCTCCTTCGATGCCCATTCCCTTTGCCTCCGCCCTCAAGGGCGAGCCGGGGAGGGTCATGAGATGAAACATGCAGTAATCCTTTACCTTGTTTTTATCCAGAAAGGCAATGGATCTTTCAATGTCCTCCGGCGACTCACCCGGAAAACCGGCAATAAGATCAATTGAAAAGTCTATGCCGACCTTCCGGAGGTGTTCAAGCCCCTCGACAAACCGCTCCTCGTGAAAGGGGCGGCGCCGGAGCGTCCTTAACGTCTTTGCATTGACGGTCTGAAGGCCGATCTCAATGAACGTGAAGTTACATGCCTTCAGCGCCTCGGCCTTTTCCCGCGTGACATCCTCGGCATAAGAGGCACAGGAAAAAGACATGCGTCCATCCGCATTGACCTGCGCAAGGGCGTTGCAGATGTTGAAGAAATCGGGATGGAACAGAAAATTGCTGCATGCCATGCGCACAGCCCCTACCCTGTTCTCATGCAGGATTGAGATATCCTCCACGATCCTGTCGGCGGGAAAGCAGCGCCACGATACCGTGCCGGTGATGCAGTAGCTGCACGAATGAGGGCATCCGCGCATGGTTTCATATGATGCAATCGGCATCTTTCCCGGCCGTATTGTGCCCATGCGCAGAGGGGAAGGGAGAAGGCCGAGGTCCTCGACAACGGCGTACCCGGTGGGGGGAACCATATTCCCATTCCGCTTCCAGAACAAGCCGGGAACGGGGGAAGGGTCCCGGTTATCGGCAATGGCCCGGAGAATGGCGAGAAAGACTTCTTCCCCCTCGCCGACGCAGCCGAAATCCACTATGGGGTTTTCTATTATATAGGGACTGTCATGGCACACCTCCGAACCGCCGACGACGAACAGGAGTCCCGGCAATCGCGCCTTGAGCTGCCCGGCGATATGGATGGTCCGCAGGGAATTCCACAGATAGAGGCTCGCACAGATGATATCCGGGTGCTGCGCCTCGAGGTAGTCGATAAGCAAGGCATCGCCCGCATGGTCGGCAAGGGCTAAAGGAAGCATTTCGATGTCGAAGAGGTCTGTGAGTCCCTCCTGCCGGGCCATGGCCTTGAGCATCCCTGCCGCATATGGAATATTGCCCCACCGCTTGATAGTGGTCAACTCCTGCACGGGAAGCTGGAACATGATAATCTTCTTCTTCATGATGAACCCCATGTGTCGTTGATACTTCAGTTGTTCAATTATACTTTATATCATATTCTCCTGTGTTGTATTGAGAATATTTCGTAAAGCGACAGGCTGGGCCGAGACGCGGAGTCCTTCCTGCTGCCTTAAGTTCGCTCTTGCCCCGCTGCACACCCCCGGCATATGGAGGACAAATAGATATTTTAATTTGATGATTGTTCGGGGCGTGAGGCGTTTCTATAGATGCGCCCAACGCCTTTCCTTAATAATGCAATTTTAGAACAACGTCCATGCTCTTCTCTTCGTATGGCCAACACTGATATCACGGGTGAAGATTGGCGGCTCGAAAGGCCAGCGGGTTTGTTCCGGTGGATGAAACTGTTATCTACGAAGCATTTTCATTAATGCATCTTGAGCTTCTTTATATTCTTTCGTATTTTTCACTCGTTTGAACGCTTCACGTAAGGCCGGCCACATAGGGTGGCTTTGATTTTTTGTTTTTAATTCTTCTTCTTTCTTTTTCAATGATGCGTAATTTCTGCTCGATTGGGTAAGATTATTTTCGTCTTCATCCGTCCATTTAAAGTTTAATTCTTTGCCCGGGCCAATTCGCCCCGGATAATTATCAACAAGATACAGATATCTTTCCCGTTTCATTTCATACATAGTAACTTGCAGATCACGGTTGATGATTATAATTTCTTTAAGGCCAGGCTCTTCTTTTAATAATATTTCGGCGACCTTTTTTTGATATTTGATTTGCGCATTTATTTTTTGCTCCCATATAGCTGGTTTTTCGGCAAAGGTTAGAGAGGAAATGATGAGCATTGCCGATAAGATAATGATTATTTTGTTTTTCAATTGTTTCCTTCTTTTAAGATAAAATAGATATATCAACTTATCTTTTTCTTAGATGATATACCGGGCAAGAGAAAAATCAATCAAAAATATATACTTTCGCTACAATACACCCCTTGAGATGCTGTGAAAACGATCAGCGCAATTCTTTGCCGGGGTTACATGGGGTGTGATGCGTTCCCGTCAAGGACCTTTTTCGATTGTCTTCAACGCTGATTATTGTTAGGCTTTTTTAACATAGATTTAAAAGGAGGCGGAAATGAAAACGATGAAAGCAGTGTTGATTGCAGTTAGCCTTTTATTGTTTATCGGTCAGGGCATTGTATTTGCCGGTGAGTCCGCAGGTGAACCGGGTCTGGGTGAAAAACTGGTGCGCCAGTTATGGGTCGATATGTCTTCGAAGAACATTAAGGCGATTGAGAAGTATATTGCCCCAAATTTTCAATCCATACATGCGGATGGCGCAAGGGACCATATGAGACAGATAGATTTAATAAAGGGGCTGGATATCAAAAAGTACACCCTGAGCAACTTCAAGGCGACCCAGGAGGGTCCTGTCGTGATCGTAACGTATTTTGTGTCCGTGGAGGAGACAATCGACGGCAAACGCCTGTCGGCCAAGCCCGCCGCGAGATTAAGCGCATGGCTGAAAACTGACAGCGGCTGGAAATGGATTATCCACGCCAACCTAAGGCCCCTACAGTAAAGAAGGACGGCATTCACGCATTTCATCAATAGACAGGGGAACAGGGGGCGTTCCTATTTCGTGGACGCCCCCGTTATCCGACTATCTTCGGTTTCCCAAAGGGCGCGATGAGGCCCTTTGCCCATGATGTGATTGCGCCCCAGTTTCTGAAGTCTCCCTCCGGTACCCCTTTTTCCTTCATTTTGGACTTCATCACCATCCGGACCACCACGTTCATCTTACTGTAGTCAAGGGCGCCGACGAAGAACCCGGAGTCCACGGGCCGCACCGCGGGTGCGGCCTTGAGCACGGGCTCCATATAACTTTGGGCGATCTTCCGGGTCTCCGCAGTATCATTGTAAAGGGTGATGCATGTGAGGAAATAGGCCACAGGTACCCTCTTCAGGACATCGCTGTTCCTTTCTGCAAACTCTATAGCCTCGGGCAGCCATGACGCCCGGTTTATTGCGCTGCCGAGCACGACGGCGCTGTACGGGCTCACGTCCTCTACGTGCTTCACAAGACGCGTGTCGACGTCGAAGCCTGTATCACACAATGTCCGTCCGATAGCCTCTGCCACGCCGCCGGTGGTCCCGCAGCGGCTCGCGTAGGCAACAAGTATCTTTTTGCCTGCCTTGTCCTTGGCGCCGCAGCTCGATTCAGCGAAATCGATCCCGGCGGCATTCGCCTTCCCCGCCAAACCGGTCCTGCCGCCCGGCACAAGAAGACCGGCAGCACACCCCGCCAACACCGATCCCGCCAACACAAACTCTCTCCTCGTGAGATCTCTCATTGTCTTTCCTCCCGGCGCGTGTCCATAGCAGCCATCCTTTTCCGGATCCCGGCTATGACCTTCTGCTTCTGGCCTTCGTCGAGGGTCGAATAGAAGGATGCAAAAAGGTCGAGGTCATCCTGCAAGGCCCCGGAAACATCCCCGATCTTCTTCTTTATTATACCATTCAAGGCTGCAACGTCGGGAGATTCCTTTTCCAGTTCATTGCGGACGATCTCCCTGAACTTCTTCCTGCCCTCTTTGGCAGCCAGCAGGCGTTCTTTCAGGTGGGCGCGGAGCTCATCGTACTTTGTCTTCTGGGCGGGGGTCAGGTTCAGTTCCTCTATCTTGCTGTCCAGCCGCTTCAACACGAAATCGGGCATATCTGCGCCGAACCCGTGAAAGCGGTGGAACCACCCTCCGCCGAATGGGCCGGAATGCGAACCGCAGCCCGCAAGAACCATTATGATAGCTATTGTACCGCCGATAATTGCGAAACGTCTTTGTATCTTCATTGTTGCCTCCTGATTTTTTTATGGGCCTTCGCCCATGCAGGAACAGGATAACGCCGGGATGTTAAGACGGTTTTGTTTAGGTGAAAAAAAGTGTAAGATAGATGTAAAAGAGTGTAAAAAGGGGTGACATCGGTGGGGAACAGGGTTCTAATCATTGATGACGATGAGAAATTACGCAAGCTCCTGGGAGAGTATTTGAAAGATCACGGATTTCACACCACGTGCATAGCGGACGGCGTCGACGTGCTTCGCGTCCTGTCGATTGATCGGCCCGATCTGGTCATACTGGACATCATGCTGCCGGGAAAAGACGGGCTGGAAGTGCTCAAAGAGATCAGGAAGGACCATGTGTTGCCCGTTATCATGCTTACGGCCAGGGGAGACGATACGGACCGCATCGTAGGGCTCGAACTTGGCGCGGATGACTATCTGCCGAAGCCGTTCAATCCCAGGGAGCTTCTTGCCCGGATGAAGGCGATCCTCAGAAGGACCGTCAGCGAAGACAAAGGCGGCGGCGAAAGGGCCCGGCACAATATTATCGATGCTGCCGGGATCTCGCTGAATACGGCAAAGCAGACCGTCGTCGTGGAAGGCAGGGAAATGGAGCTGTCCACCGCGGAGTTCAGGATCCTCGAAGTGCTCATGAAGAACCCGAACACGGT
>MVRS01000113.1 GCA_002067975.1 Syntrophorhabdus sp. PtaU1.Bin058 | reverse complement strand
GTCTGGAACTTGACGGCATCTGCGCCTGCCTTCGCTGCTGCGTCGATCATCCTCTTTGCGATATCGATGCTCCCGTTATGGTTCACGCCCGCTTCAGCGATGATGTATGTCCGTCTTTTTGCAGCCAATGGCCCTATTTTCCCTGATAGATCTTGCTGCCGGGCGGGAGGTTCCTTCTCACGCTTATTCCGCTGTTGATCAGCGAACCTTCACCGACCTCGATATACTGTTTCGTGCTGCTGTTGCTTCCCAGGAATGTCTTTGCCCCTATTATCGTGCCGCCGTTCACCACCGCTGCCGTGGAGATGTGGCAGTGGTCCCCGATAACGACGTCGTGCTCGATGATCGCGCCTGTATTGATTATGCAGTTCCTGCCTATCTTTGCCCCGGCATTCACCACAACGTTATGCATGATGATCGTCCCTTCGCCGATAACGCTGTGGCGGGATACATGGGCACACGGAGAGATGACAACCGGAAGGCTTGCCCCCAGTCTGTTTAAAAGCTGAAATTTCTCTATCCTCACGTCAGCGCTTTCAATCTGGCCGATGGTGACAAGGAAATACCGGTATTCTTTTATCAGCCGGTCCAGGTCGCCGTCGGTCCCGATAATGGTGTATCCGAGCACAGACTGGTTAACCTTTTCAGCCACATCGACGATCCCGGCAATACGGTATCTCCCCTCTTCCTCGATGACATCGATGCAGGATCTGCAATGACCGCCGCCTCCAAACAATATAAGGTCTTCCGTCATGACGATAGGAGTTCCTTTAACGTTTTGCAGACGTAGTATACGTCGTCTTCCGAGTTGAGCGTTGAACTGGGGAGGCAGAGACCTCTCTCATATATCTCACGGGAATTCGTGAATACGTGATCATCATTTGCAAAAGGCGGGAATTCGGTGACAGGCATAAAGACCCTTCTCGTCGGCACACCCTTCTCTCTCAGGGCCTTCTGGAGGGAAGGCAGGTCCGTCTTTTCACTGAACGTCACGCAGGTGAGCCACCACGAGCTTGCTGCGCCCCCATACTGCCCCTGGAAGGACACATCCAATGTGTTGTCAAGCTCTTCACGGTAGATCTCGCTGAAACGCCTCTTCTTTTCGGAGAATATACCCAGCCTTTCCATCTGTGCCAGCCCGAGGGCGGCTTCGATGTTCGTCATCCTGTAGTTGAACCCTATCTCCGGGTGATAGTATCCCCTTGATTCATCGCGCGCCTGGTTGACAAGAAATTTTATGTGATCCAGCCTGTTCTCGTCATCACCGACAACCATCCCGCCGCCGCCCGTGGTGATCGTCTTGTTCCCGTTAAAGCTGAAACATCCAAGGTCACCGATTGTCCCCGTATATCGCCCTCCGTATACGGCACCGAGGCTTTCGGTGGCGTCCTCGATGACAAGGAGCTTGTATTTTTCGGCTATCTTCATAATTGCATCCATGTTGCAGGGATTTCCATAAAGATGCACCGGGATGATCGCCTTTGTCCGCGAGGACAGGCACCTCTCTATCTCCTTCGGGTCGATATTCCACGTATCCCTTTCAACATCCGCGAAGACGGGTCTGGCATTTACGTATATTACAGGTGTTACCGTTGCCACGAAGGTAAGGGCGGGCACGATCACCTCGTCACCATCTCCGATCCCCATCTCATAGAGCGCCATATGGAGCGCTGCTGTTCCGCTCTGCGTAGACACGGCCTTCCTTATATTGAGGTACCCTGCAAACTTTTCTTCGAATTCCGATACAAAGGGTCCGAAGGTTGAAACAAATCCGGAGTCGATGACCTTTGTTACATAATCCTTCTCGATCCGGCCCAGGCTGGGTGCATCAAGCTCAATGTGCAACGGCTTTCCCCAGTCTCGGTTTTGTATTGTAATATATGTCGGCGTCAGGGTCTTCTATAATGCCCATCGACAGCATGTCTACGACCTCTTTCACGCCGTTCTCCACGGTATACATGTTCTTCAATCCCAGATAACGTTCAAGCTTTGTAAAATCTACCTGGTAATCCCTTAGATCAGTACCTTTCTCAACGACATCGATCTTCAGGTCAGGGATGGATCGCTTCACGATATCGGCGATCCTTATCTTCTGGTAATTCTCGCCGTTGAAGCCCACGTTGAACACGTTGTTCCGCACCTTATTGAATTGTTCGATCATCGTCATGATCACCCTTGCCGCGTCATAGACGTGGATATAGGGCCTGTATGTATAGGGCAGAAAGACGTCAAGATACTTTTTTCTGTATGCGTTCATGGCAAAATCATTCACGGTAAGGTCAAAGCGCATCCTCGGAGACGCACCGTAAACGGTAGACATCCTGCAGACGACCCAGTCAATATCAGACTTCCCCTCGATCAGATGTCTTTCCACCCTTACCTTCGTATCGGCATACAGTGAAAGGGGCTTTAAGTCCCCATCCTCCCTTGCAAGCCCTTCGGTTATACCGTAGTTGGAACAGGTGGAGAGGAAGATAAACCCTTTTACCCCCTGTCCTGCTGCGAGCCCGATGATCTCCTTCGCCGCCAGGTAGTTTGTCTTTTCCGTCAATTCGGGAAACCTGTTGCTCGCAGGCTCTCCCACGATCGCAGCAGTGTGGATGATGTAATCCACGCCCGCAAGGAGCGGCCCCAGTCTCTGACCGTCAGAGACGTCGAGCCGGAAGAACTCGTAATGCGGGTTGCCCAGGTTTATAAGAGGGACCCTGTTATCGAAATAGAGGGAATCTATCACCCTCACATCGTGGCCGTTACCAAGGGCGGTGTTCGTCAGAACGGAACCCACATATCCGGCGCCTCCGGTGATAAGTATCTTCATAGGCTCATATCTCCTTCCATCGTACCTTCCGTCTCCGATTCATCCCCTTCTAACACGTAGGCATCCTTCTTCAACTCGTCGATCTCCATTTTCAATCTTTCATATTCTTCCAGCTTAACCTGCAGGAAGTACTGGGTCTGTTTGACCCGTGCGTTAATCCCCTTCGGGGTCAGCACATAGATATATGCTGCCTTGTTCTGAGAGTTTTTGAACTTCTGCGCCTTGACATAGCCCTTCTTTATCAGCTCTTTTACAATATAATTGACGCTGCCGAGACTTAAGCCGATCCTCTTTGAAAGGTCGCGCTGCGAAATAGTACCTTCCACGGAGAATTCTTTCAAGGTTTTAAATTGGGCTTCGTTCAT
>MVRS01000112.1 GCA_002067975.1 Syntrophorhabdus sp. PtaU1.Bin058 | reverse complement strand
TAATAACGAAAAGAACCAGTATTGTTAAAGCAATCTTTTTCATTGTTTCCTCCTTTCCTGTAATTTAGGATTGCCGTAGCCCATAACGCCATATCGCAATCTTGTAGTTTTCACAATCTAAGCATGCGCCGGAACACTGTCAATGAGGGTATATTAATGTATGGTGATGTTACGCTTTTTTCGATCTAAAGGTGTATAATTGCCCAGTAAACGCCCTTTATACCTCTGCCATGTAATCGGAGTACAGCGTATCGATCGTATCTGTCGGCTCATGATAATGAGGGTTACGGTAAAAAGCTGAGTCGGTCACCATGACCGCATCATAACCGAACTTCCGGTAATTCCTGTGATCCGACAGGTCAATGCCCGGCAGGATACTCGGTGCATTGATAGAGTCAACATGGATCCTTGATACCTGCAACACCAGACGAAGAGGCGGGCAATACCCGATAACCATCATGTACCACTTCGAAGAAAATACCATATACCTATTTGTAGCACACCGCATATGTTCATCCCATCATCCGGTTGTATTCCTCCATCTTCCAGCATGAACGAAAGAACGGACAATCCCTGCATTTGTCAGCCTCATTCTTTTTGATCAGGTATTGTTTACCCGGCACGTTGCGTACATTATTCTCCATCATCCCGGCGATACACGGGGGTGTCTGTGATTTGCAGCCGTGCCTGTTGTCGCAGTTGATGCAGTATCCGTGTTTTGGTCTGATAGAACCTTCCATAGGTCCGATAGGCCATATAAGACCTATATTCTGTTTTTGGCCGCCTTTATTATTTGGCGGTCATTCTCGCCGAACGCTTCACGCCTTAAGGGTGTTCGGCTATCGGCTGTTATATCTTTCCTGCCGGACCAGTCTTCGTCTCGACCTTTACCGGACTCGTCTTCGTCTCAACCTTGGGAAAGGCCCCGCCGGGCACGGTTTGCACGCCGCCCAGCTTCTGTCCCTCTATCCCTTTTATTTTCAGTTTGCCTTCAATACCTGCCTGTATCCTGTCTGTACATTTCTCCTTGCAGAAGATCGAAATGGTGCCTTTGCCCTTATCGACCTCAACCTTCTCTACACCGGGCACGGAGCGAGCCGATTTCTCTACAAAACTCCAGTCCATCACCTTTCCCTTTGTACTGAGCTTGAGCACGTAGAACTCGTATGCTGCAAAAGCCGTGGTTATCATAAACAGTCCGATTACCAGTGCTATACCGGAGAAAACAACCTTTTTCCACATAACAACCTCCTTATTTGGTAGTCTCATTCACGCGTTATTCTTAAGAACCTGTATCACAAAGAACTTTCCTTGTCAATCCGGTGAGTCTTGCGTGAAAAGGACAAAGAGTGGTACAATGAAATATGGGAGACCTGATAAAACGAAGGCACGCTTTGAAAAAGGCTGTGCTGTGGATCATCGGTCTCTTTATTGTTTTTTCTGCTGCCGGGTTCTTCGTTATCCCCCCCATTGCCAGATCGGTCCTTCTGAAGCAGGCCTCTGCCGCCCTGCATCGCGATGTCTCCATCAAGGCGGTCCGGGTCAATCCTTATACGCTTTCAGTGACGGTCGAGGGTCTTACCGTCAAGGAACGGGCGGGCGCAGAGACGTTCCTGTCCTTTGATGAGCTCTATGTGAACGCGGAGATCATGTCGCTATTCAGGAGGGCGCTGATAATCCGGGAGCTGAGGCTGTCAAAGCCATATGTGAGGGTGGTACGGAACGAGGATGAATCATACAACTTCACCGACATGTTCCGGGGACCGGCTGCAAAGACCGGCGGCAGCAGCAGCAAACCGGGGCTTGTTACCTTTTCCGTCAACAACATTACGGTCCTCAACGGGAGCGTCGATTTCATCGATAATCAGAAGGGCATCCGGCATACGGTGCGCGACATGCGCCTCTCGATCCCCTTCATATCGAACAGGGCAACGTATACGAACATCTTCGTGAAGCCCGAATTCTCCGCCGTTATCAACGGAGACCCCTACTCGATAAAGGGGCAGACAAAGCCTTTCGCCGAATCCCACGAAACGTACCTCGATCTCGATGTGCGGGATATCGATATACCTGATTACCTCAAATATATACCCGTCAAGGTGAACTTCAAGCTCCCGTCCGGAAAGATCGATCTCAAGGCACGCGTTACATTCGCGCAATCGAGGGACAGGATGACCTCCCTTTCCGTCGCAGGCAATCTTTCCGTCAGAGAGCTTGCCGTGAACGATGCCGCGAACAAGCCGGTCTTGCGCCTGAAATCGCTGGATATAGGGATCGCATCCCTGGAGCCCTATCTCAAGAGCATCAAGCTGTCAGAGGTGACGGTCCGGTCGCCTGAAATCGCCGCCGTACGCGAGGAGAACGGTTCATTCAATATCCTCGGTCTTATCCCGGAGGCTCCGGGGGAACCTCAGAAAAAGTCCCCGGCTCCGGAAGGCAAGACGAAAGAAGGCGCACAGACAGTCTTTTTTTCCATGGACCGGTTGAAGGTTGAGGACGGAAAGATTACGTTCAAGGATCTCATGCCTTCCGAGCCCGTAAATGTATCCATCCAGAAGATGGGCATGACCCTGGATAAGTTCTCCACTGAGAGAGACAGCAAAGGCACAATCGACCTCTCACTCATCGTCGGAAGGAGAAGCACCTTTTCTGCGAAAGGGGCAATAGGCATAAATCCTCTTTCAGGAGAGCTTGCCTTTGATGCAAAGGCGATTCCCATCGCGCCGTTTCAGCACTACTTCAATGACAGGATCAAGATCTATATCACAGGCGGGGAGACCTCTACGGCAGGCAATGTTGTGCTGACGCTGGATGAAGCGGGGGCCCCGAAGATACAGTTCACCGGTAATCTCCTCGTTTCGAACTTTTCGTCCATTGACCAGGAAACCGCAAACGACTTTCTCAAGTGGAAGGCGCTCTCCCTCGGCTCCGTCAAGGCCGGGTACAATCCCGTCGCCCTGTCCGTCAACGATGTGTCGATCTCCGATTTCTATTCCCGGATCATAATCTACAAAGACAGGACGGCCAACTTGCAGAAGATATTTTCCGGTGAAGCCGCGGCGAAAGATGGGCCCGCAACGGAAAAAGAGAAGGAACAAAAAGAGGCAAGGGGGCAAAAAGAGGCTCAGTTGCCGGACAAACCGGCTCCTGCTATCGGTCCTCCCGACATAGCGATCGGCAACATCACGCTGCAAGGGGGGACGATTGATTTTACCGATATGCACGTTCAGCCGACCTTCCAGGCGAACCTTTCCGAGCTCGGAGGGAGGATATCGCGCTTTGCGCTCGGCAAGGACCAGGATGCGGAGGTGGAGGTGAGGGGAAAGATAAACGAGTTCATCCCCCTCAACATTGCCGGCCGGATAAATACGGCAAAGGATAATCTTCGAATCGATCTCACCGGCAATGTCCGTGAATTTGAAATGGCTGCGATGACCCCTTATTCGGGCAAGTACATCGGCTATGAGATAGAGAGAGGGAAGCTTTCCCTTGATCTGAAATACTCGATCAAGGGAAAGAAGCTTGATTCGCAGAACGTCATCTTCTTCGACCAGCTTACGCTCGGCGACAGGGTTGAAAGTCCCGATGCCGTCAAGGCGCCCGTGAAGCTTGCCATCGCCCTCCTGAAAGACAGGTCAGGCCAGATAAAGCTTGATATCCCTGTATCGGGAAATATCGATGATCCACAGTTCAGGATCGGACCGATCATCTGGCAGGTCATTAAAAATCTTATCGTCAAGGCCGCGACTGCGCCGTTCGCGCTCCTCGGCTCCCTCTTCGGAGGCGGCGGAGAACAGTTAAGCTATATCGAGTTCGATTACGGGAGCGCGAAGCTCACCGGGGCTGCGATGAAGAAGATCGAGGTCGTAACGAAGGCGCTCTCCGACAGACCCGCGCTCACACTCGACATCGAGGGCCACGTATCTCCGGAAGAGGATAGGGAAGGCCTGAAAAGATACCTCTTCACGAAAAAGGTAAACACGCAGAAACTCAATGATATGGCCAGGAAAGGACAGGAGACGCCGCCCGTTGACGAAATAAAGGTAGAACAGGCGGAATACGAGAAATACCTGAAGAGGGCATACAAGGCGGAAAAATTCGCGAAGCCAAGGAACATCATCGGTTTCGCCAAGGACCTGCCGGTCCCGGAGATGGAAAAGCTGATGATCACCCACATCGAGGTGACCAATGATGACTTGAGACAGCTTGCAGCGCGGAGGGCGCAGGAGGCGCGCAACGCGATAATCCAATCAGGCAAGGTTGAATCCTCACGAATATTTATCCTTGATCCGAAGACCTTAGCACCGGAAAAGAGAAAGGACGTCAAAGACAGCAGGGCCGATTTCAAACTGCGATAAGGGATAGGGCGATGGCAGGGAAGACCATAGATTTTTTCAAGACGGGTATCTGGGAGATGGACCTTGATGGGTTTTCTTCTCTGCGTGCCCGCGCCGTTCGCTCGCTCCGTACCTTTCTCATTGCGGTCTCGGGGTTTATCGAACACCGGTCCACGTCGCAGGCGTCGATCCTGACCTACTATTCCGTGCTCAACATCGTGCCTCTCATAGCTGTCGTCTTCGCCATAGCCAAGGGTTTCGGTCTTAGCAGACTCATCGAGAATTACATCCTCAAGATGGCGGAAAGCGCTAACTGGCAATCCCATGTGACCGAGCATTTAATCACCTTTGCCCATTCTTTCCTGAAACAGGCAAGGGGAGGGATCATCGCGGGCGTCGGCATCGCACTTCTTTTCTGGACCGTTATATCGATCCTTGGGAAGATAGAGGATTCTTTCAACGCCGTCTGGGGAGTGACGAAGTCCCGCACTATCCTGAGGAAATTCACCGATTACATGGCGATCCTGATCCTTGCACCGGTGCTGTTTGCCATAGCAAGCAGTCTGACGGTACTTGTGGCAGGGAAGGTCGGGCTTATCGTCCAGGAGTTCACAGTGCTCGGGGTTTTCAGCCCTCTCATATCTTTTATGCTCAAATTCCTGCCCTACGTATCCCTGTGGTTGCTTCTGACCGTCCTCTATGTCATTGTGCCGAACACCAGGGTCCCTCTCAAGCCGGCCATCATCGGCGGTGTCGTAGCCGGGACTCTCGTCCAGATCGCCCAATGGCTTTATATTACCTTCCAGATAGGAGTCTCAAGCCACGGCGCGATCTACGGGAGCCTTGCCGCATTGCCGCTTTTGTTCGGCTGGCTGCAGACAAGCTGGATGATCGTACTCTTCGGCCTGGAGATCGCTTACGCCCACGAGCACAGCGAGACCTACGGCCTGCAGCCCGGCTATGCCGACGTGAGCGCCTCCTCGAAAAAGGTCATGATGCTGTCGATCTTCAATCTCATCGGGCAACGATTTTCAACAGGTGAAAAACCGTTCTCTGCCGGGGAAATGGCTAAGGAACTCAAGATCCCCCTTGCCCTTGTACGGGAACTCCTCGGGAATATGACAAGGGCGAACCTCATTGTAGAAGTGGTGGATGATAATCAAAACAACGGCGGTTGCTTTCAGCCTGCGAGATCGACCGAGGAACTTACCATGCAGGACGTCCTCCGTGCATATGAAGGGGCAGTGGCATTACCCCGCTTAAGCTCGGAGGAGACCGGAAGGATATCCGACCAATACAGACGACTCTCCGACGCAGCCCTAAACCTGCCCGAAAACGTAAAGATCAGGAAACTGTAGAGTATAAGACAGCATATCGTATATAGTATATCGTATGTCGTGAACTGCAAGAACCGATGCCGGTCATTCAATACGAAATCAGCATAGCACAGGGCGCATAGCGGAAGACCTGTAAAGTCATCGCCGGAGGTGTGTACTCTGCGTTCTCTGCGAGAGGAGCAAGGTTCTTGTTACATTGTTTTTCATTTGAACCTCGATATACGATATACGAAATACGACATACGATCTGATGCAGGCTGGTTTATTATATTCCCCATCCGCCCGATACGGTGATCGTTGTTCCCGTGATGAAGGAGGCGTCGTTGGAGGCGAGGAATGCCGCTACCCGCGCTATCTCTTCAGGCTCGCCGATCCTGCCCAGAATGGTCTGCGCGATAATGGGTTCTTTGTATTTATCGGGCATCCTGATGATCGGGGGTGTGCGTATGAGTCCGGGCACGATGGCGTTCACCGTCACACCGTCAGGCCCTCCCTCTCTCGCAAGGGTCTTCGTCAGGCCGATAATGCCGGACTTTGCCGTTGCATATGCCACCTCTCCCTTTGCGCCCAGTACACCGTAAACGGAGCTGATATTGACGATCCTGCCCCACTTCCGGGCGCGCATTCCCGGGAGCAGCCACTTGCTCAGAAGAAAGGGGACGCCGATATGTATACCGAGCACGGTATTGAATTCCTTTTTACCTATTTTTGCCGTTACCCCCGGCCTGTCAAAGCCGGCATTGTTGATGAGGATGTCGATGTGTATGTCCTGCGTTATTTCCGTAATAAGCCTTGCGAGAGGCTCGGTATGGGTGAGATCGATGATCCTGGCGATGACGTTCCCGTCTTTTCCGGCGAGCCTTTCAACGACCTTCGGGAGGGTTTTGCCGTTCTTATCGAGAAGGATGAGCCTGGCGCCCCTTTCGGCAAAGACATGGGCGCATGCCTCGCCGATGCCCTGACCCGCTCCTGTGATTAACACTGTCTTGTCGCCGAAATCCATATGAGCCCCCTTATTTCGGTTTTGATGAAAGGTATGCTTATTGTATCGTAAATGCATGATTGTTGCAACGTAGATAGCCATCAGCATTCAGCGTACAGCCGTCAGCCGAAACAAAAAAGGCTTTTAGGCTGAAAGCTGATCGCTGACGGCTGTACGCTATTCACCGCCTTTATTTGTCCTTGACACATAAACAGCGCCCCCGTTAGACTTATTGAAAAACAAAAGGTTGTATCAAACCGGACAAATAGTTTTTTTGCATCTCCAGACCTGATAACAGGAAGGTAATCAATGAAAACAAAAAAGATTGTGAAACCGGTATTTGTAGGTATGGTGGCAGTTTTCCTGTTTGTGTCAGCAGTTGCATCCCAGAACGCTGCAGGGACAACAAAGACACTGCGTTTTGTCGAGGGGCAGATAAAGACCTCCAATGGTACGAATCACAGCCACGTGACAACGGACCTTGTCGGCGGGATAATCACCGGCATAAGCACGCAGTTGCTTAACCAGCTTATGGACAGCTTAAGCTCAGCCCCTTCGGCCCCGTCCACAGGGACAACTACCGGAGTTACCGTCAACCAGCCGCCTTCCGCCTCCAATATCTTAATAACGACAGATCCGAATACCGGGGTAATAACGATGACGCCGGTTGAAACACAGCAGAACTCAGTTGTATTAAACGTAAGTCCCGGTCAGGTGTATAGCACAGGTTCTTCCTCTCAACAGAGCGTCTCCAGCGCGGTGATCCAGTCCGAACGGGACAAGATAAAGAATCAATACGCGGTACCTTATGCCGGCACGGAGGCCCCTATCGGGATCGGCATAGGGCTCGACACCTTCTTTGTACCTCCGGGAAAGGAGAACAGCAGGTTTGAATCGAACCTGGAGATGACCTGGTCTTTTACAAAGGAAGAGCTTGACCACTATAACTCGCTGCTTCAACTCAAGCAGCTTCTGCCTGGCTTGGTGCCTATCGGGGCGATGAAGCTGAAGACTGCCAAATCGAGATATGTACGCGAGGTCGGCGCGCGCGCAGACCTGGGGGTGGACCTCAAATGGAAGAGTACATGGCACAATAATATAACGTCGATCAATATCACGGACCTGGGGATGGAGATCAACGAGGAGGACAGGGACAAACTGGGTTCCTCGAGGGTTGACCACAGCGATACGATGAACGTCAGCGACATACCGGGACTTGTTATCGAGCTTGCGGCAAAGATGAGCTCCACGCTTGGTTCAAAGGCGGGAAGCGCTGCTGCGAAAGGGGCTGGAGACAGCCTGGCGGAGAAGATATTCGACAAAATGAAGATCGGGGTGCTGGTGACCCAGACGACCCGCGACAGGTACGTCACCGTGAAATTAGAGATGGAGGCAAAGGACATGACCGGTCAGGTCATGAATAACGTAAGCCTCGATAAAGACATCCTTACCTTTAACGATGAAGGCGTTGACCATATACTGCATATAAGGATCCCGGAGAACTGTCCGCCGATCAAGAGCATAGCCCTTCGCGTAAAAGACGCGGCCTATCACTATACAGAATCCGGTACGGTAGAACTCGGTGTAAGCGCTTCATACATCCCCATTGAAGTACGAACGATCAAGCTCACCGAAGGTATCGGCCTCTATTTCCCCAATGAGCATAATGTCAAGGTCAGGGACGAAGACAGGCCGTCCTTTACGGTCACCGGGGGCGTGCTGGCGTATGTGCCCTTCCACGGCATCGTTGTGAGCAATACGGACCCCGCATCCGGCATAGAAGGGGTGAAGCTGGACCTCATTGCGAAAGACCGGTCGTTCCAAAAAACAGAGTACACGCACCCTGACGGAAAATTCTACGGCGACTTTTATGTCGGCAACGACACGGGGATAGCCCCTGAGGCCGTTATAACCGCATCAAAGGAAGGATATCCCGCGGGCCGCTATACAACGCAATTTATTAATAATGCCGAAGGATACAAGATAAGCATGCACCTCTCTCCGGACCAGTTGATCGTTGTAACGGGCAGGGTGCTCGATACCCAGGGAAACCCCATCGCAGGCGCAGAGGTACATGCGACAAAGGGCACAAACGACGTATGGGTAGCCACAGCCTCTGACGGCAGGTTCTATTTCAAGCTGTTGAAAGAAGGCGCAACGACCTTTTCGGCATTTAAGGGCGGGTACAATATACCGGTAGTCACGAAGACCTTTGCAGAAAGAGAGACAGCGGCTTCCGTCGATCTCCAGGCGACATCGCAGATGTCCCCGGGCGCGATAAAACTGGTCTTCCAGGGGCCGGGCAAGACCTCTCTCTCCGGTCTTCACATAAAACGTGCAAGCGGGGAGGAATTCAACGTGGGTGTCGGTCAGGACGGCATGGTCAAGATACCCTGCCAGGCGAGCGAAACACTGACCCTGAGTGCGCAGGGGCTCATATTCAATCCCGACAGGGTCATTGCCCAGTTTGCCGGCAGCCAGCCGGGACAGGAAAAACAGTTCGACATTACCGTAAGCTCATCCTGGGCGAATTCCGTGAGCATCGCGCCGGCGCAGGCGACGATCGAGACCGGCGGGGTTAGTTACAATGACGGGAGGCAGCAGGAGCGGACACAGTTTACGGCTATCGTCAAGGATATGAGCGGAAACCCCATGAACGGCATTCCGGTAAGGTTCGAGGTCGTATCGAAGACGCAGACGGCGGCGATTAAATTCTCGAGGGAAGGGGGAAAGCCCGGCTGTGGCTACGGGACCACCGACAGCCAGGGCAGGGCAACGGTGGACGCTGTGGCCTATAATACCCTCGGCACGCTGACGATAAAGGCAGTGGCGCTGGATAAATATCTCGTTACCGGCAACACAGGCGATGAGCTGTCCAGCCCCAATACGGTCCAGATCACGATCGTGCCGACGACCAGGGTCTCCCAGCCCGCAAAGCCGACGGCCACGGTCCAGGTATATACGAACAGCAAGGCCGTCCTGGGGGTTGCGACGCCGACGGTGGAGAAGGGCGGGGAATTTGTGTTCCATCTCGCACAGTCCCTGGGCAACGCAGCCGTGTCGCCGCTGAACCCGTCAGGCCAGATAACGGCCTATACAATAGGCTTTTCAAAAGATAACGGGAGTTGGCAGGAGGAGACGCACGAGACTGCCCCGCCGCTTTCCATCCCAAAGACGTTTAATGAAAAAGGGAACTACAAGGTCGGTTACAAGGTGCGGGAGACCTATGCCGGACAGCAGATCTGGTCCGACAGGGTTGAAGCGCCTTTCAACGTCGTTGAATTTACGCCGCCGCAGGTCTCCCTGACCGTTCCGAATACGACGGGCACGGTCAACCTGCCGTTGAGTTATTCGTTCAGCGTGACGGCCTCCGCACCGCTTCAGGGCATCACGTTGACCTTCGGCGACAACGACATGGACATTGTCCTCGATCCGGGGCTTTTAAGCGGAAGGACGTCGTGGTCCGGGAGCTTTCACCACGTATACAAGAATACCGGGAGCTACACGATGCATCTTACGGCAGTCGACCAGAATTCAAGATCGGCAGAGACAACGAAGAATATAACCGTTCAGTCCGTCGCAGCCCTCAACGACACCGTTGCCCCGACAGGGAGCGTCAGCATCAACAACGGGGCTGCCGCGACGAATGTGCGCGGGGTGATGCTCCGCATAACCGGGCAGGACAATTCAGGCGGATCAGGGATATACAGGTTCAGGGTCTCAAACGACGGGACAAACTGGAGTATCTGGAACAGCATCAATTTTGCAGACGATGTCCCGCAGCCGGGCATATCAAAGGACTACACCTGGCAGCTTTCCGAGGGAGCGGGGACGAAGACCGTATACGTCCAGTTGAAGGATGCGAGCGAGAACGTCTCCAACGTATTGACCGCCACGATACAGCTTCAGGCAGCAGGCCTGCAGGTTACCGGGAGCCTGCCGCCGCCAACGGTCACGGATACCTTTTACAACAATGCACCGGCTCCGCACGGCAGCATATCGATAACAGGACGGCAGGGAAATAATATCTCGGCAACGTTTTCCGCCACAAACGACTGGGCCATCGGGATCAACCAGATGGCGCTGTCCTTTGATAACACGAACTGGACAGGCTGGATGCAGTTTGAGACGAACAAGCAGATCGACCTCGCGGGCCACCTTGATGCGACCAAACTCTATGTGACGTACGGCGACAGGGCAGGAGGAAAGAGCCCGGTCTATTCAGCCGATATCCCGGCAGCGTCCCAGGTCCAGACAGCCCAGACACAGACATCTCAGGTGCAAACATCACAACCGGCGGGACAGCAAGGCGCCCAGCAGGGACAGGCTCAGACAGGTGCACCATCAGGTTCATCCTCAGGCGCTCAGACCCAGGCTGCATCATCCTCCGGCGGGCAGGCCCAGGCACCGGGCAGCATCGCAGGCACGTCACAGAAACCTGCACAGGATAAAGAGCGCTTATCCGTTGCAATAAGCAAGGCAGAGGTCAAACAGGAACAAGTCGATCTGTCTATTGACGACATAAGGGTTGCCCAGAATATATCCCTGGGTCAGAGTACCGAGATCGAGGTCAGCATAAGGAATAATTCAAACGTGGAGATAAAAGATTGCCGGATTACCTTTTCCGGGGAAGACGGAACGACAAAGAATGAAAAGGTCTCCTTAGGTCCCAGGGCACGGGAAAGGATGAAGTTTGAATGGACACCCCGCAAGGAGGGGAGACAGAAGATATCCGTTGCCCTGGACTATAAAGAGGATACGAACAGGATCAACAACAAGGCCGACGAGACAGTGGACGTAAAAGGTAAGGAGACAGCGAATATCACCTTGGTCGATGTGAAGCTGCCACAGACCTTTGTCATGGGACAGAAATACAGCATAGAGGCAGTGGTGAAGAACGATTCGACGACAGAGGCACGCGGATGTTCGGCGAACTTTGAGGCAGAGGACGGTTCCATCGATCGCCAGCGCGTTGACCTGCGCTCCCGTGCGTCTGAAAACGTCAGGTTCACATGGGCACCCCGCCGGGAAGGCAGGTACAGGATAAACGTGACCATCGAATGCAAGGCAGATGAGAACGCGAAAGACAATACCCTTTCCCGGAACGTGGAGGTCAAACCGGCTGAAGACAAGAAGATGATGAAGAAATCAAAGATGCCGGGCGAAAGGTAGATTAGTGAAAGGCAGTGAATAGTCGATAGTGAATAGTAGATAGTGGTTAGGACATCTCACGACGGTTTGCTACAGGAACGGTTTAATTGCGAGGTTAGTCTTGAGCAACAAGCCCGACACCGATGCTCTATGGTGACGTATGCTGGTTTAGTCTGTTTTGTTTTAACGTTGAACATTGAACATAAAACAGGTTTCCCCTGCCGCCTCACGGGTCTTCCGCTATGCGCCCTGCGCTATGCTGATTTCGTATCGAGCGACCAGTAACGAGCATCCAGTATCGGTTCTTGCAGCTCACGATATACGGTATACGAACTACGATATACGGTCAATGTTCTGCCTTTACAGCCGTTGCCACCTTGAATAGAACGGTAAGGATGAGAAGGCCGAGACTGTAGATGCCTGTGCTGATGAGGATCTCGGGTAGGGTAGGGGAGTACTCGAATATCTCTCCCAGCGGCGACGGGATAAAGCCTGCGACGACAAGGCCGATGCCCTTTTCAATCCAGATAGAAAGTATGATCGCGATGCTGACAACGGCAAGTGCGGTATCGTTTTTTCGCACTGCCGGGTTAAGCATGAGGATGAGGCTGATCCAGGCAAGGACCATCGAAAACCAGATCCAGGGCGTGAGGGATGCATGCCCGTTGAGTCCGAAGAACAGGTATCGGAAATAGCCGAGGTGCTCCGGAAGACTGCTGTAGAACACCGTGAAGATCTCCACGAGGAAGAAGAATATATTGATGCAGAGCGCGTAGGTCACGACCAAGGCTACTTTCCTGATGGCCTCCCTGCCTGGGTCGAACCTGGTGAACCTCTTTATGATAAGGCAGAGGATGATAAGGAGTGACGGCCCGGACGCAAAGGCAGACGCGAGAAACCTCGGGGCGAGGAGGGCGGTGAGCCAGAAAGGCCGCGCACCGAGGCCCGAGTAGATAAAGGCCGTGACGGTATGGATGCTGATTGCCCAGGGGATGGAGATGATGATGAGCGGTCTGGTCCATGCCGGGGCAGCGATCGATTTGTGTTCTGCGTCGAGCGTATACCAGCCGATGACGATATTCAGGATCAGGTACACGGAAAGGACGACCATGTCCCAGAACAGTAAGGAACGGGGCGAAGGATAGAGGATGATGTTCAGGACCCTCTCGGGTTGCCCGAGGTCGACGAATATGAATAGCGTTGTCATAACCACCGCGGATATTGCGAGGAACTCGCCGAGGACCGTGATCCTGCCGAACAGTTTATAGTCGTGGAGGTAATAGGGCAGCACAACGATGACGGCTGACGCGGCAACGCCGACAAGGAAGGTAAAGTTCGCTATGTAGAGACCCCAGGAGACGTTCCTCCCCATGCCGGTTATACCGAGGCCGATAGACAACTGCCGCAGGTAAAATACAAAGCCAACAATGATAAACAGTATGAGGACCGTTATCCATGTCCAGTATCTCCGACTTCCGCTGAGTGCCTTTTCTATCATTTTACAATTTACCGGGGCTCACGTCGCCCCCTCTGCGGGCAAAGCCCGCAGAGACTCCCCCTCTCGCTCAAGAATTCGCTATAAAATACCGGGGCTCACGTCGCCCCCTCCAGCAGCAAAGCTGCCGGAGCCACCCGCACCCACTTCGTGGGTACCCGGCTCAAGAATTCGCTATAAAATACCGGGGCTCACGTCGCCCCCTCCAGCAGCAAAGCTGCCGGAGCCACCCGCACCCACTTCGTGGGTACCCGGCTCAAGAATTCGCTATAAAATACCGGGGCTCACGTCGCCCCCTCCAGCAGCAAAGCTGCCGGAGCCACCCGCACCCACTTCGTGGGTACCCGGCTCAAGAATTCGCTATAAAATACCGGGGCTCACGTCGCCCCCTCCAGCAGCAAAGCTGCCGGAGCCACCCGCACCCACTTCGTGGGTACCCGGCTCAAGAATTCGCTATAAAATACCGGGGCTCACGTCGCCCCCTC
>MVRS01000111.1 GCA_002067975.1 Syntrophorhabdus sp. PtaU1.Bin058 | reverse complement strand
CAGGAGCAGCAAAAGATGTTTCTGGATGGGGTGCGCCACGACAAAAAATTTCTTGTCGTGACCCCTGCCGATGAAGGCGCATCCAATCACTGCCTGACGGAGAACCGCAGCGTCATGAGCCAGACGGTCTTCGATTTTCTTGACGATGCCCTTGAGAATCGACTTTAGTAAGGGGGGGGTAACCGGGAACGGGTATCGGGTTCTTTTGCAGTTCGCTATATACTATATACGATATACTATCTACTGCCCTTTCCGCCTGACGGCTTTTATCATTCGGCCACCGTTAGAAAATTTCATTGCATTTTTACGGCCTTTGGAGGATGATTACAAAAGGGGCGGCTTCATGGGGGAGCAATCAACCGATAAGCGATCCTTGGGCGATGATGTAGTGATCAAATCATTGGAGGGTCTTACTTCCGTCTTCTTCCTTTTTCGTCTCGAGCCTCTTAGCCAGTCGTTGGAACCGATCTGCGGGAATAGGTATCCATCTCCGGCTCAATTCATTCGACAGTAGCCTAAGGCATAGAACAAGGGGGTATTTATGCGTCAGCTCGTGAAAGGCAATGTATTGGCGGTACGCGCAATTGGCGGGCTCCACGTTGTCACCGTAGCGTGGGATTTTGTGGAAGGACAGGAAGCGAAACGAGAGGGATTGCTCGGTTTTGCCATAGAACGCTCGGAGCTGAATCAGGGCACGGTGGTCGAACGCTATTTTCTTCGCGGCATAAAACGATTCAAGTCTAAAGATGAAGGGGTATCGTCGGGAACGCCTCTGCCGACCTCGGAGCACCCTATCCAATCCTTCCAATGGGGTGACTATACGGCAAAACCCGGCACAACATACCGATACAGGGTCGTACCGGTCTACGGCAGGCCCAAGATGATCGAACTGGATGACGCGTCTGCGACGACCGTCGAAGTCACGACCGAATCGGAACAAGGCGATACCGGCAATGCCGGTCAGCCGGCCCATGATATCTATTTCAACCGGGGTGTCGCCGGTTCCCAGGCATATGCCCGGAAGTTCGGCGAGGCAAAGCCCGACGAGGCCGATCCGGAGTCCGACCAGATGAAGTGGCTATCGCGCGGATTGTTCGAAGCATTAACAGGATTCATCGGCCGCGCCTCAGGCCCTGACGCAGCAGACTATAAACTCCGCGCGATGCTCTACGAGTTCCGTTATCTTCCTGTGGGCAAGGCATTCCACGATGCGCGCAAAGCCGGAGCCGATGTAGCCATTCGATATGAGGCCCAGTCGTACAAAAAGGACAATGAAGCGATGATCGCAAAGGCGAGCATAAAGGGAATTTGCAAGCCTCAGAAGTCGCGCGCCGGTATCCGCCACAACAAGTTCATCGTGCTGATCCATAAGGACAGGCCCGTTGCAGTGTGGACCGGCTCGACAAACATCTCTGCGGGTGGGATCTTCGGACACTCCAATGTAGGCCACGCAATCTGGGACGCAGACCTCGCACGGCGATATCTCGATTACTGGGAGCGGCTCGCCAATCCTGATGTTACGCGGAAACCGCTTGTGGAGGCGAACCTCGAAGCGGAGCCGACGCCGGCCCATAGCGCCGCGCCACCGGCGGATCGAATGCTTACACTGTTCAGCCCCCGTGACGAAAAGGATACGCTGGAAACGTTGCATTGGTACGCGGAGCTGATGGACTCCGCAAAACGGCTTCTGTGCATGACCTTTGCCTTCAATCTGGACGCCGTTTTCAGTGAGGTGCTCGAACGACCCGGCAGCACTCTCCGTTACGCCGTCTTCGACAAGAACATCGAACCCGCTGAGGAAACAAAGATTGAGCAAGCCGGCAACACGGTGATCGCCGTAGGCGCGAAACTCGAAACGGGGGACTTAGAAAATTTCATCGGAGAGAAGCTGACCGGCTTCAACAAGAACCGGTACATCCATGACAAGTTCATGCTTGTCGATCCGTTGGGAGACGACCCCATAACAGTCACCGGCTCAGCGAATTTCAGCGGTCCTTCTCAATACGCGAACGACGAGAACATGGTCGTTATCCGCGGCAACATTCGTGTCGCAGATATTTACTTCGGCGAGTTCATGCGAATTTTCGATCATCTCTATTCGCGCTATATAGTTGAGAAGATGAAGAAGGCGGGAAAAAGCAATCCCGATGCCGGGTTTCTCAAGGAGGATGCCAAGGAATGGGTGCCCCAACACTTTAAGAAGGGGCGCAAGGAGTTGCGACGGCGCTATTTCATGGGAGAGTAGCCTTCGAGGCAGGCCGGGCCGACCGCTGCAGCGAACCGTCTTTTGCGGCCTCTGAAACCGCACGTTAAGGAACGCCCGGTCAATGCAGGCATGCCCTCCGGGCAGGCCGACAGCGGCGTATTCGTAAGCCCTAAAGGCGTGAGGAGGTCGCCACGTCGCTTCGCTCACCGCCGTCCGCCTGCCGTCAGAAAATTTCATTGCATTTTTATGACGTTTCTGTCATCACTAAGATAATTATGGCAAAAAGACCGGCAAATCTGATATACGGCGTGGATGAAGGCCCCGGGACCGGTTCGCTCCTTCTGCTCGGATTCCAGCACATCTTCATCCTCTCTATTGCCTTTATTTTTCCGGTCGTCATAGTCGATGCAATCGGCGGAACGCCGGATCAGGCCCAAAAATTGATAAGCACGGCCATGGTTGCTACCGGGATCGCAACGATACTGCAAGGCCTCAACAACAGGTACATAGGGTCCGGCTATTTATGCCCGCTGCTGAACGGACCCGCCTTTCTTTCTGCCAGCCTGCTGGCCGGAAAGGCAGGAGGCCTGTCATTGATCTTCGGGATGACGGCCATAGGCGGCGCATTCGAGGCCTTGTTTTCCCGGATAGTCCCCAGGCTGCGCGCCCTTTTTCCGGCAGAGGTCACCGGCACGATAGTGACGATGGTGGGGATTGAGATCATACCCCTCGCGGTCACGCGGTTTCAGGGCATTGACAGGACAAACACGGTGGCGGACCCTGTTGCCGTGACAGTAGGGTTTATCACCCTTATTGCAATGGTAGGCTTTAATGTGTGGGGCAAGGGCAGGCTGAGGCTATACTCCGTTCTTATCGGCATGGCCGTAGGGTATGTTGCTGCCTCTTTTACGGGCATCCTTACTGCAAAACATCTCGGGCAATTATTGAATACGCCCATATTTAAAGCGCCTTCCTTTGGCGAATACGGGCTTTCCTTTAATGCTGCGCTGCTCATACCCTTTCTTGTTGCCACGCTCTCCTCAGCCCTTAAGACAATGGGCGACCTCACTATCTGCCAGAAGATCAACGACGCCGAATGGAAAAGACCTGACATGAAATCGATCAGCAGGGGGATCCTGGCAAGCGCTGCCGGGAACCTGGTCTCCGGATTTACCGGCGCACTGGGACAGTCCGTCTCTTCGAGCAACGTAGGCCTGTCCATTGCTACGGGCGCGACAAGCCGCAGAATAGCCTATTCGATCGGGGGCATATTGATATTCAGCGCCTTCTTCCCAGGGCTCGCCTCGATCTTTGTCATCATGCCGACCCCGGTGATGGGCGCAAGCCTGATCTTCTCCGCAAGCTTTATGATCCTTGCAGGCATCCAGATCATAACGTCGCGGATGATAGACGCGAGAAAGACCTTTGTAATAGGCATTTCGGTTGTCTTCGGTCTGAGCGTTGATCTTGTGCCCGGGCTGTTTAAACATACCCATCCGTGGATCCAGCCATTTTTCAGCTCGTCCCTGTCCTTAGCTACCGTATGCGCGATCATCCTGAACCTCTTTCTCCGTATCGGTATCTCAAAATCCGCAGAAATAGAGCTAAGGCCCGGCGTAGATTCATCCGATAAGGTATTTACCTTTATGGAGCATCACGGCTCCCAGTGGGGCGCCTTGAAGGATGTCGTGTACCGTGCGGCATCGGTAATCAACGAATTCCTTGAGTCAGTCTCACGATCAGGGATCTCAGAAGAAGACCTTAAGGTGCATGTGACCTTTGATGAGTTCAACCTCGATGTATACATCTCGTACAATGGGTTGCCTGTGAGATTTTCAGAAAAGCAGCCGTCAACGACCGAACTCCTTCAGGATGAAAACCCCCTTCCCGCACTCTCCAGTTTCCTCATGTCAAAGAATACGGACAGCATTAAATCCTCTGTTAAGGGCGAACAATGCAGGGTGCACTTCCATTTTGATCACTAAGCGGGATAAAGAAAAAAGATCGACAGAAGATTCCATTGCATTTTTGCGGCCTTTGGGGGAAGATTAATATATTGAAAACAGCACAGGAAAAAGAGGCAACGATGAAGATCTTTACGATCGGTTTTACGAAGAAGTCAGCCGAGTCCTTTTTTACGAAACTCCAGCGGGCCGGTGTCAAGAGACTGGTGGATGTGCGGCTGAATAACGTTTCGCAGCTTGCAGGATTTACGAAACGCGACGACCTCCGCTATTTTTTGAAGGCGATATGCAACATCGACTACGTGCACCTCCCCGAGCTTGCGCCCACCCAGGAGATAATGGATGATTACAAGAAACACAATGGCGACTGGGGTCTGTACGAGCGTCAGTTCATTGACCTTTTGGCCGCACGGAAGGTCGAGAAAAGGCTCGACCGTAAATCCTTTGAAGGCGCCTGTCTTTTGTGCAGCGAAGACAAGCCCACCCATTGCCATCGCCGCCTCGTGGCAGAGTATCTTAAGGATAAATGGGGGAATGTCCAAATCGAGCACATCATCTAAAAAGGAGGAGGACCACCGGAGAACTGTTAAGGCGAATCGTCAATAAAGCTGGCTTCCTGCAGACCTTTATGATATCTCTATGAATTGGAGGTATAGCATAGATGATAATCTCCCTTTTGGCTTTTCTTGCCGTATTTACCGTTATTGTGCTCGTTCACGAATTCGGTCATTTTATTGCAGCCCGGAGGTCCGGGGTCAAGGTCTATGAATTCTCCATAGGTTTTCCTTTCAGCCCGCGTCTGTGCACGCTCTTCCATTATAAAGAAACGCATTTTACCCTGAGATTGCTCCCTCTCGGCGGTTTTGTCAGTTTTTCAAAGGACGGCGACGAGGATGCAAGGGCGTTGTTTCGCGCGTCCCGCGTCAACCGCGTGCTCATCATGTCGGCAGGTTCTTTCTTTAATGTTGTTTTTGCCTTTCTGGTTTTCCTGGCTGTGTTCATGTTCGGCAAACACCTTCATTTCATTGATGCCGTATATGCAAGCGCGGAAACGCTTTGGGCAATCCTGTCCGGGACCGTTGTCTTTCTTGTGAAGGTCCTCTCGGGACATGGCGGGGCAGAGGGACTCTCGGGGCCCGTGGGCATAGCCGTGATGGCCGGAAAGGCGGCTGGCAAGGGCCTTTTGAATCTGTTCTACTTCACCGGTGTACTGAGCATGAGCCTCGGTATTATGAACCTCTTTCCGCTTCCGGCCTTGGATGGCGGACAACTGCTTATGCTCCTTATTGAGGCTGTCAGGAGAAAGCCTCTCAGGATCAGGACATATCAAGCGGTTAATTTGACGGGGTTTGTCCTGTTCATCATACTCTCACTCCTCGTGACGTATCACGATATTGTCAGGCTGATGGCTTGAAACGGACAAGAGCGGGGGAGCATAACAATGTCCCTCTTCTCTACAGGAGGAACATCTCTTCTGCCTTTCGTAGCAGTTCGTCCCGGAACCCAGGGTGCGCCAACCCGATTATTGCCAGGGCCCTTTCCTTTGTCGATCTTCCCTTCAGGTTCGTCGCGCCGTATTCCGTAACGAGATAATGCGTGTCCGTCCGGGGGGTCGTTACCGTGGCCCCTTGTTCCAGGCGGTCTACTATCCTTGAAATTTTTCCGTGGCCGGCTGTGGAGTAAAATGCAAGGATCGACTTGCCCTCCTTTGCATCGAAGGCGCCCCGTACAAAATCCAACTGCCCCCCTGTCCCGCTGAATTGATGTCCGTAGAGGGATTCGGCATTGCATTGACCCGTAAGATCAACCTCCAGCACGGCATTGATGGATATCATACGGTCATTCTGCGCGATGACCGACGGGTGGTTTGTATAGGAGACGGGGTAACCCTCCATAGCAGGATTGTTGTCCATAAAGTCAAGCATCTCCTGATCGCCGATGGCAACCGTAAACACATGTTTTCGCGGATGGAGGGTCTTCTTCGACCCTGTTATGACCCCTTTCTTTATGAGGCTGACCATCGCGGGTCCGAAGATCTCCGTATGGATGCCAAGGTCTTTATGCCCTTCCAGATACGCCGCCACCGCGTTCGGGAGCGCCCCGATACCGAGCTGCAGGCAGGCACCGTCGGGGACCATCCCGGCAATGGTCTTCCCGATAATCTCATCCTCCGGTCTGGACTCGGGGTTCGGCGGCGTGAAGATCGGTTCATGGTTCTCAACGATCGCATCTACTTCTGAAATATGGATCAGGGACTCGCCGAAGACCCTGGGCATGAAACGGTTCACCTCCACGAGGCACAGCCTCGCTGCCCGGGCCGCCGTTGACGTGTAGCTGTTTGTGGTTCCAAAGGAAAAGTATCCCTCGCGGTCCATGGGCGAGACCGTGGTCGCGCAAACATCGACCCCGATGAACTCGGTGAGGAATCTCGGCACCTGATGAAAATTATTGGGCACAAAATAGGCAAGACCCGCATCTACGAGTCCGCGCTGACCGGCGCTGACAAACTGGCTGTAGACCTCTACGCGGTCCATCAGGTCCACTGCAAGTATGGTCTCGCAGGCATGCTTCAATGGAAGGCCTGAGAAGACCCTCAACCTCTTCAGATCACCTGTCCTGAGCCTGTCTGTGATGGCCCTGAGCAGCACCGGAGGCTCTGCCAGCGCCATGCCGGGGACCAACATGTCGTTGTCTTTTATGGCGGCTGTCGCCTGTTCCGGTGAAACGAGTTTTTTCTCATATTCATGTTCATACATGACCGGGTTCCTTTCCGATTCCGTCTCCGTTACAGCCGCTCGCGTCTCACGCGGATATTTACGTTACCGCCGCTTCTACATGAATCCCTTTGTTTGTTGCATCGAGGATGGCGGCAGCGCCGAAGGGCATGGTGAGCTTGCTGCGCACGTGGCCGAACTGAAGGCCGTAGATGCAGGGGACCCCGAGGGGAACGATCCTTTCGCGTATAATATCGAGAAGCGTAACACCGTATTTGGAGTAGTTGTCGCTGGCCATATAACTGCACTGCCGGAACGTGCCGAATATAATGCCTTGAGCCTCTGTGAGCTTGCCGGCCTGTTCAAGCTGGGTCAGGTACCGGTCAATCCTGTGAGGTTTTTCGTCGATATCTTCGAAAAAGAGGATCGAGCCCTTTGTATCGATCTCATAGGGCGTTCCCAAGGACGCAACGACAACGGAGAGGCAGCCGCCTGTCAACCGTCCCACGGCCTTTCCGGAGACTATGGTGGTCATCTCTCTCTTCGCCGGATTCTTAAGCTCTATCCCTTCGCCGGTATGTGTGAGGATCTTGAGAAAGCCTTCCCTGGTATAGCCCGTCAATTCCTTCCCGAAGTCCGTTGACACCATGGGTCCGTAGAACGTCACCAATCCCGTCCTCTGTAATATCGCTGCCTGCAGAGCCGTTATGTCGCTGTAACCGACAAATATCTTGGGATTCCTTGCGATAGCAGGGAAATCGATATAGGGGAGTATCTGTGCGGTGCCGCAGCCGCCCCGCGTACAGATGACGGCCTTGATCGACGGGTCCCGGAAGGCGTTGTTGATATCCGCTGCCCGCGCCTGTG
The DNA here is from genome assembly GCA_002067975.1 of Syntrophorhabdus sp. PtaU1.Bin058. Classification (GTDB taxonomy): domain Bacteria; phylum Desulfobacterota; class Syntrophorhabdia; order Syntrophorhabdales; family Syntrophorhabdaceae; genus UBA5609. The sequence goes on along the minus strand of MVRS01000111.1, from coordinate 376 downwards.
CGTCTCCGGCGAAGAGGAGGCGCCTCTCATTGACGTGCCTGCCCGGCACAACGCGATAGCCCATTGCACCCAGGACAGCCCTGCCCTTTTCATAGTATGTTGTTGTCAGCGTGGGTGATGCAGGCGAGACAACACAGATACGGTCCCCCTTGCGGAGCCTTTCAGGTTTTATGACCCTTTTCTTCGCTAATCGTGACATGTGATCCGGCTCTCCGATAGTTATCTATGCGAATGTAACATACCGGCTGCCTTGCATTCAATACCCTTTTTTCGTTACAATGTTACGGAAGTCATCGGGGCGTTCAACTGGCAGATAACGAAATACTCCTTATCCATCTCGGCGGGCTCGGCGACGTCTGTCTCTCCGAGTCTTTGT
>MVRS01000110.1 GCA_002067975.1 Syntrophorhabdus sp. PtaU1.Bin058 | reverse complement strand
CGTAAAGACATTTGATCCTCATTTCCGCCATCTCGTTCCTTCCTCCCTTCGCGTATCGTATATTTGCTGCGCCCCAGGTAAGGTAACCGTCAGTTTTCTCTGATCCCCGCAAATCGACTTGTCTCCCCGGTCTATTGCAGGCAAGGCCCTATATAGATCATACCGAGGTGTCGTTCGTTTTCTTTTTCAGCAGCCGCAATGACGCCGCCAAGGGTCGTTTTCACAATATGCCTGCCGTTGGAGTAGCCTGCCTTATATGCAATCTGCACCGGCGTCGTCTCAGGGTAGTATCTCTGAAGCAGCGCCACAAGGGTCTTCAATTCTCTCAGTCCGATAAAAACGGCCATCGTATCGCCGCCTGCGGAAACGGCCTTCACCATATCCTCGTTTGCCGCCAGGGCCCTCGGTACCGTAAGCACTAAGGAGCCGGCCTTGCAGGCAAGGTTTCCGCCGATCATCGCATTAGCCGCATTGAAGGCGCTTAGACCGGGTACGATCTCGATCTGATCCTTAAAACTCCTCTGAAACCTGTGCTGCCATGCCGCATAGACAACAGGGTCACCATATTCAAGAAGGGCCACGCTTTTTCCTGCGTCCAGGGCATCCTTGATCTTCTGTATGTCCTGCTCGTTCTCGCGATCCATCTTCTCTTTCAACTCAGCCTCGGAAAGGCCCTGGTTGCCCTTTTTCGTCATCCGGGCTATGTGCATCCTCAACGGATCAAAAAGCACAGGCTTCCCTCCCATATATTTGGCAAAACGCATCCTTATATCATCAGGTGCTATGAATACATCCGCTTTGCCCATGTATGAGATAGCCTCAAGGGTAATAAGGCTCGTATCTGCACAGCCCATGCCTATTATATAGAACTTCGGTTTTCCCTTCAACGAAACAATCTCGATCCTGCTCAACGCCTTTGCCGTTCTGTCGTCGGAGGTATCGTCGGGAAGGATCAGGGCAAATTTCCCTTCCTCGAGCGGACGGCCCCTGATCCCGTCGGCGATCATGATCCTTTCTCCGCCCGGAGAGAGAAAAAGCTCTCCATAGGAGATGAGTACCCTGTATCCGTCTATGGAGGAGGCAAGGACAACGGTGTCCGCGTCCTGCCCCATTGCCGTCTTCGTAAGGAGTTCCCGGAGGGAAACGCCGCTGTACCGTCTCCATCCGTGATAGCCCCTGCCGTCACTTATATTTTTCTTGTCCGCTTCAATCCGGGTATATCCGGACAGGTCGCTTACTTCAACGGACCTGCCCTTCCCGTCAAGAACCGTAAATTTCGGCGAGAAGAGCTTACCCATCTGTCTCTTTTCCGTCTTTTGCTTCATCTCCATTACGTCAATGTGCACGATATCCTCGAGACTGCGGTCCGTAAAGAAATCATTGGCTACCACGAGTTTCGGAAGACCTACCTTTCTCTTCAACTGGTTCAGCGCGGGTTCATATATCTTTGCATCGTGGCATTCACCGCAGTTTGTGTGATGAGGTACTATCGGGCCGGCCGACGTGGCAACGACAATCTCGGAAGGGTTACGGTGGAAGATCTCGCCCCAGGAGAGCACCGTTCTCTTCCCCTCCTTGTTCCTGACAACGACGGCAAGGTCGAGGGGCTTGCCGAAGCTTGATTCTTCTTTCTGCACGGAGGCAAACTCAAGCAGCGTCCGGAGCGGAACGCCGCGATATGCAAAAACACCGCGGAACCGGTTGTCGCGGGTAAGCTCATTGAGCCTCACCGTGGCGCTTTCAAACCTTGCCAGGTCTTCTGTGCTGAGATTCAGCGGCTGTCTCACAACGCCGCCGATAGTCAACGCCGCCAAGGGTGATGCCCGGAGCACCCATGCGCAGACAACCACCATAAACAATGCAAATACCGATCTTCTTACCATTGCCTTTCCCCTCCAGGAAAATCTTTCTTTACAGAACGTTATCTCTGATGGTATATAACCATATCCGATCGGGCTGCGTCAAGGGATATGCGAGATTCGGACATGTCTTTACAAAACCAATACCTGGAGGAGGAAGAATGAAAAACAAAGGGTTTCTTATCACACCGGTACTGATATTGGTTCTATTCCTCGCGATATGTTCTCATGCTGTTCAGCTTTATGCCGGGGATTACAAGACAATAACCGACATGTGCGACAATAAGGTTGAAGTGCCGGTCAACCCGGAGAGAATAGCGTGCATGCATTGTGTCTCTCCGGAGAAGATAATGACACTCGGCAAGGGAAGTTCCATACGCCTGATGGCGAAACAGTCTCCATGGGCATACAGGCTCTTTCCGGAAATAAAAAACGCTCAAACCAACAGGGGGATCACGCCAAAACAGATGCTGGATATGAAGATCGATTTAGTGCTCTATACGCCCGGGATGACCAAGGGGGAACAGTACAGCGCCGCAGGGTTAAAGACGGTATGCACATTCTCGGCCGACACAAGGCCCATGAACCTTGATGAGTTCATGGAAAACTTCAAGAGGGAGGTAACCCTGTTCGGCGACCTCCTGGGGCCGGATGCGAAAGCAAGGGCGGACAGATACAATAAGTATTTCGACAAAAAGGTCAAGCAGATCCTCTCCATTACATCAAAGATAGACAATAAGAACAGGCCTGCCGTTTACTACGGCGGTCTGCGCGGCAGCATGTTATACGGCCAGGGAAAGGGCAGTGTGATGCACTGGAATACCGAGGTCTCCGGCGGCAATTATCTGCCGCAGGCACTGGATGATAACCACGCAAAGGCTACCATGGAGCAGGTATTGTCATGGGATCCGGATATCATCCTGCTCAGCGGATATTGCGATTCAACGGATATTGTGAAGAAAGATCCCCATTGGGCATCGATGAAGGCCGTCAAGAACGGGAAGGTCTATCGCATTCCCATGGGAATCTATGCATGGGACCACGCGAGCAATGAAAGTGTCCTTCTCATGATCTACATGGCGAAACTATTCCATCCCGACCTGTTTAAGGACTGGGACATGATCAGGGAAATGAAGACATTCTATTCCGAGGTGTATGGAAAAACGGTAACAGATCAGGACGCGGAAAGGATCCTGCAAAATCTTCCTCCGTTGTAATCGTGAAAAGGGGCCGGATGCAGCGAGGCGCACTTCATTCATGAAACCGGTATGGCCGTTACAGCTTGTCCTCCCGATGGATCACGGCCATCGTGCCCTGGTTGTACAGGTTTCGCGCAAAACATTCCACCGAAATGTCTGCGCCGGTCACCATGTGCATGAACATGCTCTTGTTCCCCACGGCGATGCTCCTCCCGGGAAACGTAGTCGCCAAGGTCTTTTCCGGGATCGACTTGAAATATCCGGAGAACGGGTAATGCCTCGTCGTCTCCGCTTCGTTAAAGTATTTGTACCCTGTCGGATAGTCGAGAAAACGGTGCTCGCCTGAGGTGATGGTCAGGTATTGGGCCTCTCCCGGCTCGTAGTAGTACCACTCCATGCCGTTCCGGCATGACAGGTGGGGCCATAAAAAATCGTCCAGCCCTACGCCTTCCATGACGATAAGGGCTACGTTTTTCTCCGAAGAAAGATCCTTTTCAAGTGTGCTCCGGATGCCGGTGATTTCTTCTACGATGTGACCCGGCGCATAGAGGGGAACGTTGAAATTGAGGGAGGGTATCATTACAGGCGTCTTCATCACACCGCTTATGGTCTTGAAGGCATAGCCCTTGCGTGCAAGCATCAGGTATTCGGGCACCCTCGATGCCTGTTCAGGGGTACCGTTAAAAAGCCTCACGACGTCCTCACGCCTGACGATCCTCTCGATGTGCGGATCCTCTCCCAGGACCTTCATATCGTCCGGGCTCGGGTCGTACAGACCGGCATACCTGGCAGTCCAGTGCGTACAGACGGCAAAACCGTCGAGCCTGGTGGCATCGATAAAACCCAAAAGCGGTGTCATGTCCCCTGTTCCCACCATAATTGCAGCAAAGCCGGATCTGTTGATGAACCGCTCCGCCTCTATGAAGGTATGGTGTATCATGCTTGCCCGCTGTTCTTTTGTCATGTGCGTATATCGACCTGAAAAATATTGTGCCGCGTACGTCAGGAAGACAAATCGCGGACCGTAGCCGTCAATGAGGTCAAGCGCCGTATCGCTGACCCAGCGGTTGCTTTCCATGTCCATATCGCCCGGATAGGGATGTCTTCGCAGCATGCCTTTGACCATGTCGATCGCAGGTCCTGCCGCTTCAACCTTCTCACCGGTTTTTAGATCGAAAGTGTTTTGCCATCCTCTGGCATCCACAATCGCAATGCTCATCGTTACACTCCTTACCGTTTCATAAAACCAGCAGACAGCCGTCAGCTATCAGCAGTTAGCTGAAACAAGAAAGGCTTTAAGCTGAAAGCTGATGGCTGATAGCTGATAGCTATTCTTCACTGCTCCTTTCCCGCCTCACAACTTACGGGTTTTTCGCTCAGCATTTTTATCTCCCTGCCGCAGTCGGGACACCTGTCGTCTTCACAAAGTACCCT
>MVRS01000109.1 GCA_002067975.1 Syntrophorhabdus sp. PtaU1.Bin058 | reverse complement strand
TCCCTGTATGGTTGTCCCTGTTCCGTTGCAGCGCTGCAGCGAGTATCCGGTTGATAAACGCCGGGTAGTCGAGTCCTGCCCGTTGTGCCGAGAGGGGCAGGGCTTCAAGGGGTTCGAGGCTCGGTGTGACGTTTGCCTCGAGGAAATAGAAAGTCCCGCCCGGCGAAAGCCTTACATCGAAACGCGCGTAATCGCGGAGATTGAGCGTCCTGAAGGCGAGCCCGGCAAGGTCAGCGAGCTCGCTGCGGAGACCGGAGGGCAATTCTGCGATAACGGCGTCGTTCCGCCCGCCGACAGGCTCCTTGAGCTTGAATGACTCGGTAAGGATCGATCCTGCCGTACCGGGCAGCCATTCGATGGGAGGCAGGACCTCCGGTCCGTCGCTGCCGTCGAGGAGAGAAACGGCAAGCTCCCTTCCCGGTATAAACATCTCTATCATGACAGGCTGGGAGAGGTCGCGGAGAAGCCGTGCCGCTGTCTCTTTTGCATCCTTTTCCGTCATGGCTCGATAGAGGCCGCGGCTCATATGTTCGAAGGCGGGTTTCACGATAAACGGGGGTTGCAGCCATTCAGGGATTGCAAACTCCCTGGAGGTGACCGTGATACCCGGCGGTGTAGGGATGCCGGCCCCGGAGAGACGCGTCTTTGCAAGCACCTTGTGGTCGGCGAGGAGGCACGCCTTTGTGTCGGAGCCTGCGAGCCGGGCACCGTGTGCTTCGAGGATAAGGCGGACATAGGAGCGGAAAAGTCCCCGTCCCTTGAACGTATCGGTATGGTCGATTACCAGGTCGCACGTCCGCGAGATCTCATCGGCGCGGACCTCGATCCCGTCGGCGTTGACAATAACAGGCTCATGGCCGAGCGTCTTCAGTCCCCCTGCAATGTATTCCGCACAACGACAGGGTGAACCGACGGTATGGATGATCGCTATACGCATAGAACGATATAATGGCGGTATTGTATCATAGCTTTGGTTGAAGGACTATAGTAAAAAGATCGTGGGACGTTAGGCGTGAGGCGATTAAACCCCTTACGACTTACGATTTACGACTTACGGGTTTTTCGATGTTTACTTATTCATTTACAAAAACCTGCATCGCTGTTATGATGAGCTTTGAGGTACGGGATGGTTATCCTTGGCATAGATCCGGGGCTTGCGCATACGGGGTTCGGCGCGGTCAGATTCAGCGGGAAGAAACGGTCGCTCCTTGCCTGCGGGTACATCAAAACGCCGCCCGGGGAGACCGTTGCCTCAAGACTCTTCCAGATCCATGCAGACATGGGCAGGCTCGTCAAAAAGACAAGACCGGATTTTGTCGCCATTGAGAATATATTTTCTTTGGTGAGATACCCCAAAGCTGGTATATTATTAGGAGGGGTGCTTGGGGTTATTTACCTGACCGTTAAGCAGAACAACATAGGGATGATCGAGATAACGCCGAAAGAGATAAAGAATTCGCTCGTGGGGTATGGCAGCGCCGGGAAGGTCCAGGTCAGAAAAGCAGTGCAGACATTACTGCAGACCGACGACATCCGGTCCTTCCATGCAGCCGATGCCCTTGCGGTCGCCCTGGCGGCATTTTACAGGAACGTAACGGGGGTGAGGGGATGATATCCTATCTTGAAGGGATACTGAAAGGCATTTACGACGAGCGCGTCACCTTGCTGGTGGGCGGCATCGGATATGACGTGCTGATCCCTTCTTTTGTGATGAACGAGATCATGAGGACGAAGAAACCGGACGATGAACTGAGCCTCTACATCTCCTATCACCAGACGGAGAGGCAGCCCAAGCCGGTCCTTGTCGGTTTCGGGAGCGACCTGGACAGGGAGTTTTTTGAACGCTTCATATCTGTTGAGGACATAGGGCCCATGGCTGCGGTGAAGGCGCTGACGAAACCGATCAGGGAGATCGCCCGCGACATTGAGGAGCGCGATATAAAGGCCCTGAAACAACTGAAAGGGATAGGGGAGAGGAAGGCGGAGAAGATCGTTGCGACACTGAGGGGAAAGGTCGCGAAGTATGCACTGATGCGTGAAGTCCATGCACCGGTGAGGGTCATGGAGGATTTCAGGAAAGAGGTCGAGAACGTCCTTATAACGCAACTGGGACATAAGATGCTGGAGGCAAGACAGTTGATAGAAGATGCGCTCACGAGGAACCCGCAGATCAACTCCGCCGAGGAGCTTTTTGAAGAGGTGTACAGGGGACAGAAGAAATGATCCACGAAGAAGAAAACCTTTCCGAGATACTGAAAAAGGAGAGCACCCTGGACGGCGAACAGGCCGTAACACTCCGCCCGAAAAGGCTTGAAGAATACATCGGGCAGGAGAAGATCGTCGAGACCCTGAAAATAGCCATCGAAGCGGCGCTTCAAAGGGGTGAACCGCTGGAGCACATCCTTTTGAACGGACCTCCCGGGCTCGGGAAGACGACCCTCGCACACATTATCGCCAATGAGATGGGATCGCGGATCATTACGTCGTCAGGACCGGCCCTTGAAAAGGGCGGCGATCTGATGGGCCTTTTGACGAACATGGAGAGGGGCGATATCTTTTTCATCGATGAGATACACCGCGTGCCCAAGATCGTCGAGGAGTTCCTGTACCCTGCGATGGAGGACTTTGCCGTTGATTTCATCTTTGATAAAGGGGTCCACGCACGGACCCACCGGTTCAGGCTGGAACAGTTCACCCTCATCGGCGCCACGACACGGGCAGGCCTTTTGTCCTCGCCGCTCCGGGAGCGTTTCGGCATCGTGAGGGACCTTGATTTCTACCAGGAAGGCGACTTGGTGAAGATAATACGGCGCTCGGCAGCGATACTGGGGGTGACCGTTGAGGAAGGCGGGGCCTACGAGATGGCGAAGCGTGCCAGGGGCACCCCGAGGGTGGCGAACCGCCTGCTCAAACGCGTCCGTGATTATGCCCAGGTGAGGGCGACAGGGGTTATAACGAGGGACGTGGCCGTGGAGGCCCTGAACCTTGAAGGCATCGATGAATGCGGGCTCGGAGAGGTTGACAGGAGGCTGCTGCAGACGATCATCCTCAACTATAAAGGCGGCCCCGTCGGTATCGAGGCGCTGGCTGCGACGCTGCAGCTCGAATCGGATGTCCTCATAGAGGTCGTTGAGCCGTACCTGCTCAAGATAGGCTTTGTCACACGCACATCGCAGGGGAGAAAGGCATCGGAGAAGGCATTCTCCCATCTCAATATCGCTATGAAAGGAAAGCCGGATACAGAGGGACTGTTTTGAACCAGTATCCAGTGACGAGCATCTACTCTCCGCTCTTAGCTCTCCGCTCTCTGCTCACGACCCGTAATCACAAAGATGTTGACATTCCGCGACGGCAGGGATTAATATATCCAAATCTGCAATTGAATATGAGAATGGGTTCGGAATTGTTTGTATAATTTCCGAAGTTCTTCCACCAGGGATGGTAGGGTCGCCACCCGAAGATAAACTCTTCGAGCGGCGACTTTTTTATTGGGTATTGTATGACATAGGTGAGAATCCATAACCGAATATTCAAACGGGTTCAGGGGTGATTTAATCCCTGAAGGCAGTAGGCAAGCTGGTCGGGCCGCCGGTTAAAGGAAGTTCTTTAACCGGCGGCCTTTTTATTTACAAAAAAAGAGGGAGGTGCATAGTATGTGGTCAGAGGCTCTCAGGATCGCAGTCGTAGGTTTTTCCGTAGTAATTATAACGCTTGTGATACTTTCCGTCAGCGTAAGGATCATGAGCTTCATCTGTAGACTGTTTGAAAAGAAAAAGGGCAAGTAATCATAAGCCGGCCGTGGACTACCGGTAGCCTTCCTATTCTGCTTGATTTTAACCTGCGAGGTATATTAAAGATATAGTGTTCTGCAGAGGGGGAATAAAGAACAGAGGAGATGAGCCATGGCAAACGTTGGGGTTGTCGGACTTCAGTGGGGCGATGAGGGGAAGGGGAAGGTCATCGATTATCTGAGTGATTATGCAGATGTGATCGTGCGGTTCCAGGGCGGTCCCAATGCAGGTCATACGATTGTTGCCAACGGACAGAAGGTCGTGCTCCATCTTATCCCGTCGGGCATACTCCGCGACAATAAGCACTGCGTCATCGGGAACGGCGTTGTACTTGACCCGGCAGTACTCGAAGAGGAGATCACGGAACTCAAGGGGCTTGGATTCATCAAGGACGACAAGAAACTCCTGATCAGCGGTCTCGCCCATGTCATTATGCCCTATCACAAGAAGCTTGATGCCCTGAAGGAGTCGAAAGGCACAAAGAAGATTGGGACAACGGGAAGAGGGATAGGTCCTGCATACGAAGACAAATCGAGCAGGCTTGGGATAAGGGTCATCGATCTCCTCGACAAGAAGGTCTTTGCGGAGAAGGTGAAACAGAACTTAGAGATCAAGAATTACATCATCAAAAAGTACTACAAGGACGAAGGTTTTAAACTGAGGCAGATCGTAAAGGATTATGGTCAATACAGGAAAATGTTGCGGAGGCACACGTCGGATACCGTTTCGTTCCTTCATAAATGCATAGACAGAAAAAAGGCCATACTCTTCGAAGGCGCCCAGGGAACTTACTTAGATGTCGACCATGGGACATATCCCTATGTGACATCTTCGAATACGATGTCCGGGAACATGTCCTGCGGTTCAGGGCTGCCGCCAACCTGCATAGATAATATTGTGGGGATCACCAAGGCGTACACGACGAGGGTCGGCGAAGGACCCTTCCCGACGGAATTGACAGGTCCTGAAGGCGAGTTGATGCGAAAGATCGGTGATGAATACGGGGCAACCACCGGGCGGCCCAGGAGATGCGGGTGGTTTGACGCGGTGATAGTAAAGAGGGCGGTAAGACTGAACGGCGTCACGGGATTGGCGCTCATGAAGCTCGATGTCCTCGACACCTTTGAGAAGATCAATATCTGCGTAGAATACAAGATCGGCAAGCGGTTTTATTCCCAGCCGCCAATGGATATCCGGGACTACTACCGGTGCGAACCCCAGTACGAACAGGTTGACGGATGGAATCAATCCATTCGCGGCGTAAAACAATATGAAGACCTCCCTTTAAATGCGAAGAGGTACCTCAAGAGGCTTGAGGAACTGACCGGTGCCCGTATCGACATCATATCGACAGGTCCCGAGAGGGAAAGCACGATCATCCTCAAAAACCCATTCTCGGACTAAAAGGATCTCGTAAGGCGTAAGTCGTAAGGGGAGAAAAAATCTGTTCAACGTTCAAGGTTTAAAAACAAACAGATACTTGATGTTGAACACTTGATGCTTGCCGCTGGTTGACACGCTGTAATTCATCTTTCCACCTTTTGCCTTTTACGGGTTTTATCGCCTAACGCCTTCCGCCTCACGGGTTTTAACGGTGTCATTTTCCCGACGCATTTTCCATCAAGTCCCCTGCATCCTGAAGGCATTCCATCGCTATTTATCATAAAATACAGGTTATTCGGGTACTGGCACGGATGTTGCAAAAATAATTGTCAATGGCATCCTATTTAGACCTTGTCAATTCCGTCGTTTTGTCGCAGAAGATGCGCACGGCGGAGGGAAACGCACGATTAACAGCGCTCAACAGGACAAATAATCTCCATTTCAATGAACTCCTTCGAAGGTCAATGGACGAGAAAGACCGGAAGACGCTGTATGGGGTCCCTTTCAGGCAAAACCCTGCGAACATATCCGGCACCATTCCTGGCGATGAGGACCAGAGGTTTGCGGAGTGCCTCAAATTTGTCCTCGCGAAAGAAGGAAGCCGCCATGTATATGAGAATGGAGCGAAAGAATCATCGAGATACGGGATACTGCAATCTACGGCCCGGGAGTTCGGATATAAGGGCGATATAAGGAATATATCGAAGGCGGAGGTTGAGATGATCTATCGCAAGATATGGGACAAGTCAGGGGCCAAAGACCTGCCGTTCCCGCTGTGCCTGGTACATTTTGACACCTACGTGAACAGCCCCGCAATGGCGAAGAAGATCCTCGGTCAGTCAAAAGGGGACGTGGAGACATACCTGAAGCTGAGGGAACAGAGGTATACGCGGCTCGCAGCCTTGAAGCCCGACGTATATGGAAGGTATCTCAACGGCTGGAAGAACAGGGTGAACAGCCTTAGGGCCATGGTGGCAGAATACAAGAGTGCCGGTGCAATGCTCAGCGGGTGACGGCTCCCGGGACACCGCACGCGGGTACCCGGCCGAGAACGGGCTACAGATTATTATAGGTCCAATATGTCCCATAAGGCCTATAGGACAGATTTTCGGCTTTTCGCTTTCCGCTCTTCTCACCTTCTCCTCTTCACTCTCTGTACCATGCTCTCCACTGATCTATCCGTTTTTCCTGATCTATCCGGTAAGCAAGGTGACAAATTTATTGACTTCCGGCTCTGCTTTGGGTTTTAATGTAGGGTTCAAACAAAATAAAAAAAAATAAGGCAAAGTTTTGTTTTGCATAAGGAGGGAGGGAAAGATGAATGACAGCAGTTATTGTAAGAGAAGGCGAATCATTTGAGAGCGCACTGAAGAGATTCAAAAAACAGTGCGAAAAGACAGGGATACTGTCTGAGATCAAGAAAAGAGAACATTTTGAGAAGCCCAGCGTGAAGAGAAAAAAGAAGATACTCGCCGCCAAGAAAAGGGCTTTGAAGAAGCTGAAAAGAACAATGGATAAGGGCCTCTATTAATTACAATGGATCACAGGTCGAAGATAGAGGAAGGGCTTAAGGAATCATTAAAACAAAAGGACAGCATAAGAGTATCCGTTCTGCGGATGCTCTTGGCTGCCATTAAGAATAAAGAAGTCGAAAAGATCAGGGCTCTGTCGGAAGACGAATTTTTCGCAATCGTCAAGACATCCGTTAAGCAGCATTTGGATTCCATCGAGGGATTTACAAAGGGTCAGAGACCTGACCTCGTTGAAAAGGAAGAAAAGGAGCTGCAGATACTCAAGGAATTCCTGCCTTCTCAGCTCACCGAAGGGGAGATGGCAGCGGGTATAGACGAAGCCATAAATACATTGGAGGCAAAAGGTCAGAAAGACATGGGGAAGGTCATCAAGTTCCTTATGGAAAAACATCCAGGGAGGATCGACGGAAAAGTGCTCAGTGCCATGGTGCTTAAAAGACTATCTTCACAGTAGGTAGTCCGGCCTCTATGGTTGATAAAACCTTATCATACCTCGATTTTTTAAAACTCCTCAATATCATTGTCCAGTATTCCTCAATACCCTTTGCCCATGATCTTATCGCCGGCATAAGGCCGCTGAAGACATGCGCAGAGATAACGGAGAGGCAGGAGAAGGTCGATGCCCTCCTCGAGGTGATCAAATGGGACGGCAAGGTCCCCTTTTCGGACATCCCCGATATAGGGGACATAGTGAGGAGGGCCTCTATCAGGGACTCTGTCCTGGAGGCGCAGGAACTGCTTCTGGTGGCAGGGTTCAACAGGGTCTGCGATGATACCCTGTCCTTTTTGAAGAGGACGCACAACAAGAAGCCTTTCATATCCGAACTCCTCGAGAGGATAAAACGCCTCACGACACTCCATACGAAGATAACCAGGGCGATCAACATCGAAGGGTACATCGAAGACAGCGCATCCTACGAGTTGTCGAGGATCCGCGCAGACCTCTTCATGCTCCGTGAAAAGATCAGGAAGCAGCTCGAAAGGATCATGGAGAAAGAGCCCGTGCGTCCCATCATCCAGGATTTCTATATATCCCTTCGGAACAACAGGTACGTTATACCCCTGAAACCGAATTTCAACGAGGTCCTGAAGGGGATCGTCCACGATTACTCCCATACGCTGAAGACCTCTTTCGTTGAACCCGTCGAATGCGTGGAACTGAACAACAGCATCAATATCCTCATCGATGAAGAAAGGGAAGAGGAGAAGAGGATACTGAGGGACCTTACGGACTCCGTCAGGGACTCTGCCGGAGACCTGAAGGAGAACCTTGCCGCGATACAGGAACTGGACTTTTATCATTCGATAGCGCTTTTCAGTATTGAATACGGCTGCGTACGGCCCGAGGTAACGGAGGACATGGACGGCATGGACATCAGGAATGCCGTGAACCCCTTCATCGCCATATCGAAAAAGAACGACACGGTACCCGTTGATATAACAATGGGGAGCGACAAGCAGGTGATGATCATCAGCGGACCGAACGCAGGCGGAAAGACCGCGGCCCTCAAGACGATAGGCCTCCTCTCCGTTATGGCAAAGAGCGGTCTCTACATACCGGCAACGGGTACGCCCGTGATCCCTTTATTCTCGAATATCTTTGCGCTCATCGGCGACGAACAGGATATCGCCATGGAACTGAGCAGTTTTACGGCGCACATGCATGCCATCAAAGACCTTTACAATCATGCAGGCGGAGATGAACTGGTCCTGGTTGACGAGATCGGCGGTGCCACGGAGCCGCAGGAGGCATCCGCCATTGCGATGGGCGTCATCGATGCCTTCATGGAGAAGGGCTGCAGGGTAATAGTAACGACCCACCTTAATCTCCTGAAGGCCTATGGGTACACGCGCCCCTTTGCGATCAATGTCGCCACCGCCTTTGATATGGACAACTCAAAACCGCTCTATAAGCTGCTCTATGGGACCGCGGGATACAGCAACGCGATCCACGTGGCGAAGAACATAGATGTCCCGTCGAAGATCATCGAGAAGAGCTACGAATACCTGGGCACGCAGGAATACATGCTGAACAGTCTCATCAGTTCCCTTGAAACCGAGAGAAAGAATATGGTTGAGGAGAGAAAGGAGCTGACGGGGCTGAAAGAAGAGTTTAGAAAGAGGCTCTCGCTCCTGAAGGAGAAAAGGGAGGAATATATACGAAAAGTAGAGGAAAAATGCCGGAGCAGGCTCTCGGAGATGGAGATTGAGATAGAAGAGATCAAAAAAGAGGTTGCAAAAAAGGAAAGAGCGTCTATAACAAGAAGTAAGGGGAAATTGAAAAACCTTAGAAAAAGATTTCTAAGGGAAGAGATTCCTGAAGAAGAAAAGATAGCCGTAGGGGACTTTGTAAAGGTCAAAACCCTGGGGAGCAGTGGATATGTCATCGATGAAGACAGGGAAGGTGAATCCTGCGAGGTAGTAATAGGCAATATCAGGACGAAGATAAAGAAGGCCTACCTCCACAAGATAACCCCCGAAGGCAGAAGCCCCCATAGGGATTACTCCCATAAGAATTCCATCCAGATAGATGTCCAGAAGATAGAAGCCCCGCAACTTAACATTATAGGCATGAGGGTCGAAGAGGCCTTAAGGGAACTGGACACCTTTATCGACCGGGCAATGGTCCAGGGTGTGCCGTCGGTAAAGATAGTCCATGGCATTGGGACAGGCAGGCTCATGCAGGCCGTCAGAAGCCACCTCTCTGATACAGGTTACAGCAGGAAGGTCTATGGTGATGAAAAGAACACAGGCGTTACGATAGTAGAGCTCACATGAAAACTACCCTTGAAGAATTGCTCGAAAGGATCAATATCCTTGATGTGGTCTCCCAGTACGTTAAATTAAGGAAGGCTGGTAAAGATTACATCGGCTTGTGTCCATTTCATAAAGAAAAATCTCCTTCATTTACTGTAAGTACTGAAAAGCAAATATATTATTGCTTTGGATGCCGTGAGGGAGGGAATGCGATCAACTTCCTCATGAAGTATGAAAACCTGAATTTCCAGGAGGCCTTGGAAAGCCTTGCAAAGGAATACGGCGTAGAGATACAGAGGAGGGATCCGCGAAGGGCAGGCAATTTCGATGCCCTCGCAAGGCTTTCGGAATATTATTTTGACAACCTGAAGAATGCCCGGTCAACCCTTCAGTACCTCGCGAAGAGGGGGATCGATGAGGAGACGATAGGGGAATTCAGGATAGGTTACAGCGACCCCTCGGGCAACAAGCTGAAGGCCTTCCTCAAAAATTCCGGTATCCCCAACGATGTCTACCTTGGCACCGGCATCGTACGGATGAAGGACAAGGACCTCTACGATATGTTCAGAGGGAGGGTGGTGATCCCGATCTTTGATGTGAATAAAAAGGTCATCGGGTTCGGCGGAAGGACCCTTGAGAAGGACGGCATACCCAAGTATGTAAATTCACCGGAATCGCCGGTCTTCTCGAAGAGGACGGCGTTGTTCGGTATCGATAAGACACGGAAGAACATAGCAGAGCAGAACGAGGTCTTTATCGTGGAAGGGTATTTCGATTTTATCTCCCTTTACAAACACGGCATCAGGAATATCGTCGCTACACTGGGGACCTCGGTGACGGAGCAGCAGGTCTCGAAATTAAGGAACTACACGAATAATATCACCCTCATGCTCGACGGTGATGAGGCCGGGATAAAGAGTGCGTTGCGGCTTATCGGGATGTTTGCCGAGATGGACTTAAACGGCGCCATGGTCCTCCTCCCGGGAGGGCATGACCCTGACAGCTTTGTCCGGAAAGAAGGCGCTGAAGCGGTAAGGGATGTTATCAAGACGAAGAAGCCGATCCTTGACTATTATTTTGATTATCACATAAAGAAGGAGGGAATAAAGACCCTTGAAGGGAAACAATCACTGATCAAGGCTGTTATGCCTTATATAGAGATGATCAATGACAGCGTAAAAAAGAGACTCTATATCAAGAGGCTGTCGGAGCTTACAGGCGTCGAGGAGGCTCATTTTATGCGTTACGACCGGGAAGGGCAGGGTGAAACTGCCTACGGTGAGGTTGATCCGGTGAATATCATAGGTAAGAAGGTCGTCAGTGCCTTTATTCAGAATCCCGATCTACTGGAATTTTTTAAGGGAAAGGAGGTGATAGAGTACGTCCGGGACGAGGATGTGAAAGAGATACTGATAAAGATGCTTGACAGTTATACCGAAACGAAGCAACTGGAGATGAAGAGCTTCATCGAGATTCTTGAAAAGGAGAAGTTGAAGGAATTTGTTCTCAGCGCGGCATTCGACACGGCGGAGCCCGGTGATGATGAACTGGAAAGGGTGTTGCTCGATTATTTCAAACATCTTAAAAAACAGTTCATCAGGGAAGAATCCAGGAAGATTACGGAGCAGCTGTCGGAAGCAGAAAAAAGGGGAGATGAGGGGGCGATTATGGAATTACTTGAAAAGAAGAGGCAGGTTCTAACAGTTATAAAAAATAATTTTTTATAGTGAGGTGGCCATGCCTGAAAAAGTGAGGAGGTTGTTTCCTTATGAGGAGCAAACGGAAAATAAGGAACTTTATGCCTTAATGTCAGACAACGACAAGGCGGAAAACCTGCTGGACGATATTGAACTGTTCGATATCGAGGGTGAGGGGAATATCAATGCAGTCGAAGGCAACGGGATTGAAGAGGTGTTGGGTGAAGAACTTGACGATACCTTCAATGGGGAACTGGTTAATCCCATACGCCACTATATTAAAGAGATGGGGGGCATGTCGTTACTGACGCGGGAAGGAGAAAAGGAGATTGCCAGGAAGATGGAGGAATCAAAAGAGAAGATCAAACAGATCATCCTCTCTTTTCCCGGGACGGTAAAAGAACTGCTTAATGCCCTCGTAGCGCTTAAGACCTCAAAGACAACGGTAAAAGATATAACCATGGAAGTGGACGATGAAGAGGAGATGGACACTGAGCTTGAGTTCCAGAAAGAGAGGGTCATAGCGCTCCTGGAGAAGCTGAAGGACGTTCATGCCCGATCTATACAGGGCGGCAGCGCCAGGGTAAAGGAAAAATACCGGCTGGAGGTGCAGGGGATCATTACAGAGATAAACCTGAGCAGAAAGATCGTCGATAAGATCATACAGAGGATGAAGCGCTATCTTGAGAGGATACAGAAGATAGAGCATGAGATTGAGAAGTGCAGGAACCTCAAAGGGCGTGAAAGACAGAAGGGTCTGGCATTGATGATTGCAAGAAAGGCAAAATTCGAGCAGGAGATGGGCATTACCGCGCGGGAGTTGAAGAGTAATGTCAAACAGATCGGAACTGCCGAATTTGGTTTTGCCGGCGCCAAGAATGAGCTGGTGAAGGCGAATCTGAGGCTTGTCGTGAGCATCGCCAAGAGGTATATCAACAGGGGGCTTTCCCTCCTTGATCTGATCCAGGAAGGGAACATCGGTCTCATGAAGGCCGTCGACAGGTTCGAATACAGGAGGGGGTATAAATTCAGCACCTATGCCACGTGGTGGATACGGCAGTCCATTACAAGGGCGATAGCGGATCAGGCGCGGACAATACGGATCCCGGTCCATATGATAGAAACGATCAACAAGATCATCAGGGTTTCACGGGGGCTTGTCCAGGAACTGGGGAGGGAGCCGTTCCCCGATGAGATAGCCGAGCGTATCGGTTTTTCAGCGGACAAGGTGAGAAAGGTCTTGAGGATCACCAAGGAGCCTATCTCCCTCGAAACCCCGATCAACGATGACGAAGATACACATCTGGCTGATTTTATTGAGGATAAGGGTACACAGACGCCGCAGGATTCGGCAATATTCGATGATATGATAGAGCATTTGAATACGATACTTGCCACCCTGTCGCCGAGGGAAGAAAAGGTGGTAAGGATGCGCTTCGGCCTCGGCGAAAAATATGATCACACGCTTGAAGAGGTCGGCCAGGTCTTTGACGTAACACGGGAAAGGATAAGACAGATAGAGGCAAAGGCGCTGAAAAAGCTGCGACACCCTACGAGGTCGAAGCAGCTTAAGTGTTTTGTGGAGATATAATACCGGGCTGCCTCCAAGAAGGTACCCGGCTCGCGAACCCGCTACAGAAAATATAGGTCCAATAGGCCCTATAAGACCTATATTTGTTTAGTGGGTTTTATTTCTGATTTTCCTGAAAAATTGTCTTTTTAAAAAGTCCGGAAATTATCGATGTTATTCTGAACAGCGCGTCATTAAAAGGTGAAATTTTCTCTTGACAAAAATTGACCATTCAAATATTGTATACAAAAATTATCTTTAAACATTCTCCGAGGAGGGAGCAAACATGGATTTCAGATTAACCGAGGAACAGGAATTTTTTAAAAAAACCATATCGGATACAATAGACAGAATGGT
>MVRS01000108.1 GCA_002067975.1 Syntrophorhabdus sp. PtaU1.Bin058 | reverse complement strand
GACTGCCTCTCGATATACGGCATCGCCAGGGAGGTTGGGAGCATCCTGAACCAGAGGGCGAAACTACCCATTTTCAACCTCGTGACGGACAAAAAGAAGAAGGCGAAGGACTATGTGTCGCTGGAGATCCTGAACACGGACGCCTGCCCGCGATATGTCCTCAAATTGATAAACGGCATAACGATCAGGACCTCGCCGTTCTGGATGAGGAACAGGATCATGAAATGCGGGATGAGACCGATCAATACCATCGTCGATGTGACCAACTACGTGATGCTTGAACTCGGGCAGCCCCTCCATGCCTTCGATTACCACAAGATCCGCGGGCAAAGGATAGAGGTGAGGCTGGCCGACCGGGAGACGGCCTTCAGGACGCTCGACGGTGAGGAACAGAAGCTCCTTCAGGGAGACATCCTCATCTGCGACGGAGAAGGGCCTGTCGCCCTTGCGGGCATCATGGGCGGCGAGAACTCGGAGATCTCGGAGACCACGGAGGACGTGGCCCTGGAAAGCGCTTACTTTAACCCCCTGTACATCAGGAAGACAACGAGAAGGCTCGGGATCAAATCAGAGGCATCGCTCCGTTTTGAAAAGGGCATCGACATAGACAATGTCGGCTTCGCCGCCGAGAGGGCTATCTATCTCATGAACAGCCTTTCGGGCGGCACGGTCATCAAGGGTGAGCGGGAGGTCCACGAAAAGAAGGAACTGAAGACCCTGTTCATTACGTACAGCCGTATAAACGGGCTGCTCGGCACCCATATATCGCAGCGGGACATTACAAAGATACTGCGCTCCATTGATCTCCATATCAAAAAGGAAGGCGAGGAGGGGCTCCTCATTACGATACCGAATTTCCGCCACGACATCGCCGAGCCCGCCGATATTATCGAGGAGATATCCAGGCTCTACGGTTACAATCGCATCCCCGCCACCAGGCCTGTCTCGCTGCTTTCGGCGCATAAATGGAGTACCAGGGATGCCGTCCTTAATACCACAAAAGAGTTTTTCAGGGGTGCCGGATTTTTTGAATTGATAAACTTTGCCTTTTTCAGCGAGAAGGACATGGAATATTTTCTGGTCTCTCCACCGGATGAGAGGACGGCCTTTGTAAGCATAATGAACCCTATCTCCAGGGAGTATGCCGTGATGAGGACCTTGATCGCGCCGGGCGTATTAAAGAGTATTGCATACAACATGAACAGAGGTGCAAGGAACCTCAGATTTTTTGAAAAGGGCAAGGTCTTCTTCCTCTCCGGGGAAGGCAGGCCCTACGAACGTACTGCCCTCTGTTTCGCTATGACCGGCCGGGAAATGGAATTCTTCTGGCGCGATCAATATAGTGACTATGATTTTTTTGATATAAAGGGTATAATGGAAGGACTGATGGGGGCCTTTGGAGTCACATTTTCTCTGCAGAAGACCGTGGAGCCATTTCTCAATCCTCAGAGGGCGGCTGATGTCTTTACCGGCGGAATGAAGGCAGGATGGATCGGCGAGCTCAGGGAAGAGGTATTGAAATCTTACGGGATAGAACAAAGTATCTATTGTGCTGAATTACAATTTGATATAATCTTACAGAAGGTGAAGCTGGAGGTGCAGTACCATCCTATACCACGGTTCCCGCAGGTTACGAGAGATTTTTCCTTCTTCATAGACGATTCGATACCTGTGGAGACGGTTATTAACAGGATCAGGGGGGCCTCACCGCTTATTACATCCGTGGGTGTCTTTGATATGTTCAAAAAAGAGAAGCGAAGTATCTCCTTCCGTGTTATCTTCCAGTCCTACGAAGATACCCTGAAAGATGAGACGGTGAACCGCCTGCAGGAGATCATTATTAAAGAACTAACAAATATAGATGGAATTTCGTTAAGGGCATAAGGAGGGCCTATGACCAAGATAGACATTGTTACAAACCTTTATGAGAAGCTCGGGTTTTCCAAGAGGGAGTGCGCGAATATCGTAGACACCTTTTTCGAGATCATCAAGGATACCCTTGAGAAAGGTGATAATGTAAAGATATCCGGGTTCGGCAATTTCTTCGTGAGAAAGAAAAAGGCCCGGCGCGGCAGAAACCCCCAGACAGGCGAAGAGATCAAGATCACCGAGCGACAGGTTCTCAGCTTCAGGCTAAGCCAGGTTTTAAAGGACGAAATTAACAACAAAAGCAGGCAATGAACAAGGATATTCCTGATAGGGTATTCTACAGAATAAAGGAGGTCTGCAACCTAACGGGCCTGAAACCCCACGTACTGAGGTACTGGGAGCAGGAGTTCAAAGACATAAAGCCCGTTAAGAGCCCTACAGGGCAGCGGCTATACAAAAAGAAGGACCTCGATATCATATTTACCATCAAGAAACTGCTCCATGAAAAACGTTTCACCATCGATGGGGCAAAACAGTACCTCGCAAACCACAAACGGATCCTCAATGAGATCAGGGAAGACCTGACGGAGATAGTCGAGATACTGAAAAAGGAGGAAAAAAAGTGAAATTCATTACTGCCGTCATCCTCGCCTTTTTTCTCTTCGGCTGTGCCGGCACCGGGGCCGTTTATGTGGCCAAAACGGAATCGGAGAGCATCAAAAGTACCTATGAGGATCCACACGTACAATCACTGCAACAGAAGAACATGGACCTCGTCAGGGACATCTACCGGAGATTCGTCCAATCCAACGTAGGCATCTATCAGGGCGGCATCGGCATCACGACCCTGACGGACCAGCACAATGAGAAACTCCACTATATCATGGTCAACATCAGACCCTCGGATGTATACTTCGATGAGAATACGACAAAACCGGAAGGCCGGTTCTCTCACGTCCTTATGACCGCATTCCCGAAATATCTGAAATTCATGAAAAGCAGCGATCTCGACAGGGATGATATCGAGGGCCTGGAATTCGGCATATACTGGCCTGTCCGCGATTACTCCCAGTGCAATACGTACGGCGGATTCATCGAGTACATCCACATCTACTTCAAGAAAAGCGACGCACAGGATGTCATCGACGGAAGAAGGGACTATACGGACAGCCTGCAGGATGCGGAGATCATCACCAGTCTCGGGCTCCAACCTGCAAAAAGCGTAAGACCAGTGTTCTAAGCACTCTCTCAGAATAACCTATCCGAAATAACCTTTCCCGGATAAACCATTACGGGGGGTCTCATTACAGGAAAAGGAGTATCTATGAAGAGAGATAATGTCAAAAACCTTGGGAATGAGAAGGGACCAGGGCGGATTGTCTCTCTTATTGTGAACGGCGAAGAGCGTCTGGTCACGGTCGATGACAGGGACACGCTGCTCGACGTGTTGAGGAACAAGCTTTCCCTCACGGGCGCCAAGGAAGGATGCGGCACCGGGGAATGCGGCTCCTGCACGGTGCTTCTGGACGGCCAACCCGTGCTTGCCTGTCTGACGCTCGCCGTCGGCGTAGGGGGGAAAAAGATCACGACCATTGAAGGCCTTGCCGTCAACGGAAGGTTAAGCCCGCTCCAGCGGGCGTTTATCGATCACGGCGCTGTCCAGTGCGGGTTCTGTTCGCCGGGCATGATCCTTTCGGCAACGGCCCTGCTCTCTTCCAATGCGAAACCTTCACGACAGGAGATCCAGAAGACCCTGGAAGGGAATCTCTGCCGGTGCACAGGCTACAACAAGATCATCGATGCCATCGAGAGCGTGAAGGGCCGGAAATAGTGGAAACAATAATAGGAAAACGCGTCCCCAGGATTGACGGTCCTGTCAAGGTAACGGGAGAAGCACAATACACCGTCGATATCCGGCTGCCCGGTATGCTCTGCGCAAAAATACTGAGGAGCCCCCTTCCCCATGCGCGGATATTGAACATCGACACTGCAAAGGCCTTGCGAATACCCGGTGTAAAGGCAGTGATCACCGGGAGGGATGCATGGGGCGTCCGTCACGGCTTCGTTGAGACGCCGCGATATCCGGCAGACCAGTACGTGCTGGCAAACGACAGGGTCCGTTACCTCGGCGAGGAGGTGGCTGCGGTTGCAGCCGTTGATGAAGACACTGCCATGGAGGCGCTGGATGCCATCGACGTCTCCTATGAGGAGCTTCCTGCCGTGTTTGATATCTTTGAGGCAATGAAGCCGGGGGCGCCTGAGGTCCATCCCGTGGAGATCCCCGATCTGATCGGCGACTTCAGGAACATCGGGGGGCAGTGTGCAAATACCTATGGCGATATTGAGGCGGCCTTTGCCCGCGCACACTTAGTAAGAAAAGACCGGTTCGAGCCGGAATTGAGGACCCATTGTTATCTGGAGCCCCAGGCGACCGTGGCGTACTACGATGCGGCAGAGATACTCCATGTCTGGACGTCAGGCATGGGGACCTTCCGCAAACGCATGCAGCTTTCCCTGATCCTCAACATCCCTGCGAGCCGCGTCCACGTCCATAAATCCTGGGTAGGAGGAGCATTCGGGGGAAAGATCGATCTCTTTTCCCATGAGTTCTGCACCTCACTCCTCTCCATGAAGACCGGCAAGCCTGTCCGCTATGCGGCTGAACGGGAGGAGATCTTTTCCTACTTCCGCCACAGCCAGAACATGATCGTGGACCTCGAGACCGCCGTGGACAAAGAAGGCATACTCCTCGGCCAGCGCGTGCGCTGCTATAACGATTGCGGCGCCTACCGGGGCAGCGGCGTTGTCATGATCTATACCACCTGGGGTTATCTTGTGCTCCCTTACCGGATGCCCGCCCTCGATTACATCGGCTACTCCGTGTATACGAATAATCCCGTACGGGCCCCGCAGAGGGGTCATGCAGCGCCAAAGATACGGTTTGCCGGCGAGACTCAACTGGATATGATCGCTTCCGACCTCGGCATCGATCCCGTTACGATCAGGCTCAGGAATGCAAGGAGGCCGGGCGAGGTGCTTCCCAACGGCGACAACATCAAAAAGGCCGGCCTCATCGATTGCATCAGGCAGGCAGCGGAGGAGACCGATTTTGCAAGAAAGTACGAGGAAAACAGGACACTGCAAAAGGCCGCCTCCCGTATAAAACACGGCATTGGAATGGGGGCAAGCGGGTACTTTACCGGCACCCTCATATATCCCAATAATTCAGCGGCTGTGGTCAAGTTCAATGACGACGGGACCGTCCATCTCCTTACTGGCGCCCTCGATATCGGCCAGGGGGCTGAAACGATACTGGCCCAGATCGTGGCCCAGGAACTCGGTCTCGGCATGGAGGACATCCAGGTGGTGTCCGGCGATACGGATGCCACTCCCGTGGATATCGGTTCATGGATAAGCGGCCTGACGCTCGTTACAGGGAACGCGGTGAAGAAGGCGGCAGAGGATGCGCGGGGCGTGCTCCTCGCCTCCGCATCGAAGGTGCTGCAGGCCGCCCCCGGCGACCTTGAGCTGAGATCGAGACGGATCTTCATCAAGGGAACCGATAAATCCATATCCTTTGCGCTGGCCGTTGCCCGCCACATCCGCGATAACGACGGCGACCCGATCGTCGGCAGGGGGTACTCCAGGGGCCTCAAGAAGGCCGAGTTCGGACCGAGCCTGAAGAATGCAAAGGGGACGTGGAGCGAGAGTTATGCCTTTGACGCCCAGGTCGCCGAGGTCGAGGTGGACACGATGACCGGGCAGGTAAGGATCGTCAAGGCCTTCACCGCCCACGACTGCGGCTTCCCCATCAACCCCCTCCTCGTCGAGGGTCAGATCGACGGCCAGGCCTCCATGGCCGCAGGGCAGGCCCTTGCAGAGGAGGTCACTGTGAAGGAAGGCGTCACCCTGAACCCGTCATTCCTCGACTACAAACTCCCCACGGCACATGAAATGATCGAAGCCCGATACGCGGACGTCATCACCGAGACCTATGAAAGGGACCGTGAGTTTGTGACCAAAGAGGTCGGCGAGGGTTATGTCTCCGGCATCCTCGGCGCCATAAGCAATGCCGTGGCCAA
>MVRS01000107.1 GCA_002067975.1 Syntrophorhabdus sp. PtaU1.Bin058 | reverse complement strand
GGCTCCATGCGGCCCTCAACGGCAATAAGCGCTGACGGGCCGATGAACCTTTACAACGCCGTCCTCCTTGCGGGGTCTGCCGACGCACGCGGAAAAGGCGTTCTCGTGACGCTCAATGACCAGATCAGCGCAGCGCGGGAGGTGACAAAGACAAATACAACCACCCCCGACACCTTCAAGGCCCCGGACATAGGATTTCTTGGATACATAACGGGCGGACAGGCCATCTTTTACAGGGCCACCACGAAACGCCACACCGCGGATAGTGAGTTCGATATCACGCAGACCGAGGCGCTTCCGGAGGTCCACATTATCTACGGGTATGCAGGGGCGACGCGCTCCATGCTCGATGCCGTCGTCGGCAAAGGCTCTGCAGGCGTGGTGAACGCAGGCACAGGGGACGGGAGCATGTCCAACGTGATGAAGGCCGCATACCGTGATGCGCGACAGAAAGGCGTCGTCGTTGTCAGGTCTTCCAGGGTGGGCAGCGGTCTTGTAGCACGCAACGGGGAGGTAAAGGACGACGAGTACGATTTTGTAGTGGCCGGCAACCTGAACCCCCAGAAGGCCCGGATACTCCTCATGCTGGCCCTCACGAAGACAAAGGACACAAAAGAGATACAGCGTATATTCATGACGTACTGAAACGAACAATCGAATTCCGTAAGTCGTAAGGCGTAAGTCGTGAGCGGACTACGGCACATCGCAAAGCGATAAACCCGTGAGATATGAGAAGTGAGATTTTCCATCCTATTGTCATCGCAATGAAAATATAATAAAAGACCTTAGCTCTTTGCTCTCGGCTCTCTGCTGCAGTTTCCCCTTACGCCTCACGCCTGACGACTTACGAGATTTTCACAGTTATTTCACCTTTACAAAATCATGTTCCGCCTGCAGGCGGCAGAAAACCGCTGTTTTTTTTGAAAATCCATGCTGATTTCTGTTGCAATTGCGGAAATTACATGTATCATATAAGAAAAAACCGCCAAGGGAGGACATTGTATGAACAAGGGGGATTTGATTGACGCAATAGCAAAGGGTGCCAAGATATCAAAGGCAAGTGCCGAGAAGGCGCTGAATGCAGTCATCGACTCCGTCGGTGTAACGCTGAAGAAGGGCGGCAAGGTCGCAGTAATAGGCTTCGGGACCTTCTCGGTATCGCAGAGGAAGGCCAGAAAGGGGAGAAACCCCCAGACCGGCAAAGAGATCAAGATACCGGCAAAGAAGGTCGTAAAGTTCTCGGCAGGAAAGAAGCTGAAAACAAAGGTTGCAAAGTAACAAAAAAGGATACTGATCCGTTACAGAGAAAGACCACCCGCGGGTGGTCTTTCTCGTGACTTGCTCGGCCCTTTGAGGTCTGCTTTCCGATCGGCTAATATCTTAACTTCTTTTTCCAGCCAGGCTCAAACAGCTCATCAAAACATCTCTCCGTTTTTTCAATAAGGTGTTTCCATACCGGTCCGTATTCATGGGTCGGGACATCTGTTTAACTCCCCATCAGGAGAGAAGGTAAAAATGTTGCGAGCGCCGGAAAAAATATCAGGATCACGGCTGCAATACAGAGTGCAATGAGGAAAGGCCATATCCCCCGGAAAACAGTTCCCAGGGGAATCTTGGAGATCCCTGCAACAACATAACTGTTCATCCCTACCGGCGGCGTGATAACGCCCATCATCGTGATGAGCACGATGATCACTCCAAACCATATGGGGTCAAAGCCAAGTTGGGTAACAACAGGGTGGAAGATAGGGATGGTGAGAATAATCAGGGCAAGCGCATCTATGACGCAACCTCCGATAAGATATATAAACAGTACCAAACCCATGATCACATTATGGGGGAGTGCCATTTTTCCAACGCTTTCGGCAACCTTGAAGGGTATTGTCGAGACTGCAAGGAAATGACCGAAAATAGTCGCCCCTGCAACAATAACCATGATCATGCATGATGATAAGAGCGTTTCAACAATCGACTTGCCCACTTCTTTAAGCGTTATTGACCTCGTAATGATCGTGAGGAGGAGTGTTGCGAATGCACCGATCGCTCCTCCCTCCGTGGGGGTAAAAAAACCTTTCATCATCCCTCCCATGACAACAATGAAGATGATGATGATCTCGATTGCCCCGGGAAGCGACTTGAAGCGCTCCTTCCATGTGGATACCTCGCCCTTGGGGCCCAGAGAAGGATCCTTCAAGCACCATAAGAGAATAGAGACTATGAATAAGATACAGATCATGATACCGGGGAGCACGCCGGCCATAAAAAGTTTGCCGATGGATTGCTGCGTGAAGATACCGTACACTATAAAGATCACGCTTGGGGGTATCATAATACCAAGCCCTCCGGATGATGCGATAGATCCACCGATAAGTTTATCGTTATACTTGAATCGTCTCATTTCAGGTACGGACACGCTGGTGAATGTAGCGGCTGTGGCAGTGGTAGATCCACAGATAGCGCCGAAAAACGTGCACCCTATGACTGTCGCCATTGCAAGTCCGCCCGGTATATGGCCTATGAACCGAAACGCTGAATCATACAATTTTCTTCCTATCCCGGAGTTCGCCGCGAGTTGTCCCATGAATATAAAAAGAGGAATAACGGTCAGGCTGTAGGAAGAAAAGACATCAAATATATCTTTGGCAATGAGGTTTGCGCCGGCCTGGAAGGATGTTATGTAACTGAAACCCAGAAAACCTACTATTGCCATGGCAAACCCTATTTCAAGACCGACAAAAAAGAGCAGAAACATGATAATGAGGCCTATAACGCCAACTATTTCCGGGGTCATGACTGCCTCCTTATAATAGCAACAACATCGACCAACTGGGTAAAGGCCTGAAGAAAGCAGCACACACCTATTCCGAAGGCAATGGGGTAAAACGGCATCTGTATGGTAAGGGACACCTCTCCGGATTTCAAGAGGTCTGATCCCATAATAAACAGGTTGTATCCCATAAAGACAAAAAGGAATATACCAAAAAGACGCGTGATGATAAGCAGCATCTTTTGGATCTTCGCCGACATTCTCATGGTAAGAAAATCAACGGTAATATGACCCCTCATCGATGTTGTATAAGGAATGCAGAAACCTATCACTACCGCCGCAGAAAAGCCTACAAGCTCATATGTTCCTACGATCGGGTGATCAAATTCCCTCAGGATTACATCGGCCACTGTCAACAACATCATAAACATCAGAGCAAATCCGGCGAAAAGATAAATATAACGGTTAATCTTCTTACATCTTTCAAATAAATCCATAATTCCTCCTCCCTCTTTGTATCAACCCTATATTTTAAACACGCATACGCCGCAAGAATACAAAGCACGCTGTCAAACTTGCGGAACGGGGCTTCCTGCCTGCGGATATTACCGCAAGAACCGGCTGATCAACCGGGTACAATGCAAAAGTCCCCGATCTATATATATGATGCGATCAGATATGAAAGAGATTTACCGGAGGAGGTCCCCGGTAATAGTTGTGGGTATTGACAAGCAGTTTTATAAAAAAGAGCCTTTTTTCCGACAGAAGATAGCACGAAGGACCGTAGACCCTCAAGACGGAAGATTGAAATCCGTCTGAACAGAAATCTAACGTGGTTTCAACAAAGGTCGGCAGCTGGATGCTACCCGGCAATCTTTTATCCGTAACGGGTTCGACAGTAACAATGGAAATAAAGAACTGGAGATATAACAAAATTGCAATTGATTTAAACCAAGGTTTGGAATTAAAAACCATGAGTTCCCAACCTTGCGTTTTATAGCACAAAATATGGTGTAAGTAAATAATATTAGGTCAAACCGCTCTGCCCCCGTTCTTACGCCCCATGAAAGTGGTACAAGGCCTCCGTCTTCTTTATCAGGACCGTATACTCTTCATTCGTCATCTGCTCCATCCCCAGGGCCCGGGATATCTTCATGATGAGACCGGCGAGCATCCTGTTCTGTCTTGCGATCGTCGCATCGGTAAAGTTCTGGATCAACCGTCTTGCGGCCGTGCGGTCTTTCAGGTACAGCTTCAGGTAGTGCGCCTCCATTACCTCCTGGCCGGCAGTGACCTCCTTTTCAAACCTCGCTATGGCTTCATGCGCCTGTGGCGCAAAACGCGGGTAGTCCTGAAGTACCAGCGCCTGCATCTTCCGGTATTTCCAGAACATTGAATCATTGTCCGCCTGGCCCCCTGCATTCTGGTATTCCCGTGGTATTGTGGTTATCCCTTTGTAAAAAGGGACGTATGCAGACAGGTCGGTCATGCCCAGGGCGATATACTGTACATGGGCGATATCTTCCGGGAGGTCGGGCCTCGCCTGCGTTATATGCGAAAGAGAGGTACGTAAGACGCTGATTGGGCGGTAGGGCTCACGGGGATTTCTATTCTCATAGGGGTCGTGGGGTGTCCCGTTATATCTGTTCCTCAGCCCCTTTGCGACGTCCCATACGGACATCTTCTCTTTCGGAAGCATGAACACCGGGTAGAGACCGTCATTCTTGTCGTAGTCGTATTCCGAATACATGCGCAGGAGCATCTTGACCCGCGGGTAGTTGTATGTCCCGTCGTGCGGGATATCTGCGACAAAGCATTTAAAGAAATTAAAAGGTTCTCCCTGCGGATCGAACAGCCTGTTTGATACGGCGAAATCCAACAGACCCGGTGACGACATGACGTTCATCGTATCGCTGAAATCGGCCTGCTGGAACCGCCCCTGGTTCGCGGAGACAAAGTATGAATCGTCCGGTATCCGCATTGCAAGCCAGTGATGTCCTGAGGCCGTTTCCAGGTACCATGCCTCGTTCCCGTCGCTGAAGGCTACGCCAAAGCCTTCCCCTGCACCCGTCTTCTCGATAATCTTCCCCAGTATCCTGGCCCCTTCCCTGGCAGACGTCGCATAAGGCAAGACCACGGAGGTGACGGAGTCCTCAGTAACACCTGTTTTTACAAGATAGGGGTCGATCTTCAATACCTGCTCGCTGTTGAATATCGTTTCGGTGGCCGAGATCGCCACTCCGTACTCATTGATCCCGGTCTCCTCAAAAGAATAATTCGACTTCACCCCTGTCGACCAGCGGGGAAACGACACATAGGCCAATGCACCCTTCGGCATGGTATACGTGAATGTATTGTCGTTGGGGTTGGATATCGAGTTGGAACGAAACACCTCGCTTTCCGTGCGGGCACGATGATATACCATGTTCTGGGCTTCGGTGGGGCCGTCGCCGTCTTCGTTCCTCGCGATGATTATGGAGCCGTCCTTTGTTGCCTTGCTGCCCACGATGATGGTGGTGCAGGCGGAAGACGGCACGATAGTGCTGGCAAGGAATACGATGGTCAGTATGATTGCGGATACGGTCTTTTTCATGGTTATCTCCCTCCCTTTCGGCTCATTCCTGTCTATTGCATGTTCCTTTATCTTTATACCAGATTGTTTTCTTCCTTACAAAAATAATTGCGAAAAAAGGCAGGTCATGGTAAACCGAGAAAGGGTACAGGCAATGTGTGCCCTTCAGGGAGAAGGATGAAAAGGATACTGCTGATAACGCTCTTAAGCGCCGGCCTGGCCGGTTGCACGGTCTATTATTCGAAGCCGGGGATGAGTACCGCCGATTTCGACCGTGACAAGCAGTACTGCCGGGAAATCGCCGAGGAACAGGTCGCCCGCAAACACACCAGGATCTGCGACGAGATCGATCTCTGTCTTGTAAGCAAGAAAGGCTGGAAAAGAGAATAACCTCCTCCTCCCCTGCCCGTATGCGGATCGCATGTGCAGGGGAGGAGGGGTAGGTACGTTGTCGTTCTCACCCGGCGGCTATGGGCTACAATGCAATCTCGCCTTCTTCGCCTGTCCGGATTCGGATTACTTCGGCTACATCTGAAATGAACATCTTGCCGTCGCCGATGTCGCCGGTCCGTGCGCTCTCGGCAATGGTCTTCTTGATAACTCCAAGCTCGCTGTCCTTGATCACCACTTCCAGTTTGATCTTCGGGATCAGATCCAGCTTGTATTTCTCGCCGCGCCACTGCTGCACAACACCCTTCTGCTTCCCATGGCCCGAGATCTCGGAGATCATCAGGCCGGAATAACCGACCTTTTCCAGGGCATTGCGTACGTCATCGAGCTTCTCCGGACGGATTATCGCTATTATGTGTTTCATTTTATCTTCCCTCCTTTTTCAATGATCCTTCGCTTACCAAAGCGATCGGTTTGTTCTCTGAGACATAGGAGTATACCGGCTTTCTGATGAGGAATTCAGGATAGGCGCTGTTGCCGTGCTCGCCGATGTCCAGCCCGTCGATCTCTTCCTGAAGCGAAACCCTGAGGCCCATTACCGCCTTGATTATCACCCAGGCGACTAATGCAATGATGAAGGTGAACGCCCCGCAAGCGATTACTCCCACGAATTGCGCGCCCAGCAATTTCATGCCGCCGCCGAAGAACAGTCCGTTGCCTGTGGCCGTCCCCGTGATCTTGTCCTGGGCGAACAAGCCGACCGCCAATGTTCCGAAGACCCCGTTCACCAGATGCACCGACAATGCACCCACAGGGTCATCGATCTTTGCCCTATCGAAGAATATAACGAATAGTACCACAAGTATGCCGGCTATTGCACCGATAATCAGCGAGCTGCCCACGCTCACGAAGGCGCAGGGGGCAGTGATCGCTACCAGACCGGCCAGGCAACCGTTGAGCGTCATTCCGAGGTCAGGCTTGCCCAGTATCAGCCATGCTATGACGGTGGAACTCAGTATTGCCGCAATTGCCGCCGTGTTGGTCGTCATCACGACATGTGAGATCGCGCCCGGGTCTGCGGCCATCGTCGAACCGGGATTAAACCCGAACCAGCCAAGCCACAGCACAAAAACACCTATGGTGGCAATACTGAGGTTATGGCCGGGTATAGGGTTGATCTTGCCGTCCTTCCTGTATTTTCCAAAGCGGGGCCCCAGGATCAGGATGCCGGCCAGCGCCGACCATCCGCCGACGGAATGGACCACCGTGGAACCCGCGAAATCAAACATGCCGAGCTTTGATAACCATCCGCCTCCCCAGATCCAGTGGCCGACGATAGGGTAAATGAAGATCGCCATGACGAAAGAGAAGACGATAAAGGATTTGTACTTGATCCTTTCGGCCACTGCGCCGGACACGATAGTCGCGGCGGTCCCGCAGAATACGAGCTGAAAGAAAAATTTTGCAAGAAGCGGCACACCCGTCCAGTTTATGGCCGAATATACGCCCTTATAGGCATCCCCGATCGCCGGTGAATTGTCGGCGCCGCCCAGGAAGAAGAGCCCGTTCAACCCGACGAATGAACTGCCGTCCCCGAACATCAGGCCCCAGCCGAGCACGAGGAACCCGAGAGACGACACCGCGAACACGATAAAGTTTTTCGACAGTATGTTCACGCAGTTCTTGGAGCGGGCAAAACCGGATTCTACCATCGCAAATCCGAGGTTCATGAAGAAAACCAGCATTGCTGTAACCAAAACCCATATGGTGTCCAACACTACCTTTGTATCCATTGTACGCTACCTCCCTGTGTTTTACTATTACCCGGAATACTCCGGCTCCGGCTTTGCGGCCGACGGCTCCTTCATCGCAAAGCCTTAAAACCGTCAAAAAAAACGGCGTCCGAAATCTCTTGCTCGAACGCCGTTGTTATATTACACGCCTTTGTGTTATTTTTACCCTGACTCCGGGTGTCTGGTTTTTACAACTATACAAGTAAAATATCCTGCGGCCTGTTAACTCAGGTTATTCACAGCCATGCGGACGGTGGTCCCGGCTCCGCCCGGTTTCTTCTGTCTACGACCTGGGGTGAAACGCCCCCAGCCGCAGGTGCTTGGGAGGTACGAGCCCACAGACAGGCCCGGCACCTACGACCGGGGGCTTATTATCGTCAAATCGCCGCTACGCCCTTCTCTCCTGTCCGTATCCTGATCACGTCCTCAAGGGATGAGACGAATATCTTACCGTCTCCGAATTTGCCGGTCTTTGCCCTTTCCTGTATTACGGCCACGGCCTTCTCGACCATCTCATCAGGGATTACCAGTTCAACCTTCACCTTCGTAAGGAAGACCGCCTCATACTCCGCGCCGCGGTAGTGTTCGGTATGTCCCTTCTGTCTGCCGAACCCTTTTACCTCTATGACCGTCATGCCCTGGATACCCGCTTTCATAAGACCGTCCTTTACATCCTCAAGCCTATACGGTTTGATTATGGCTTCTATCTTTTTCATGGTATCCTCCTACCCTATATTTGTGTCTTATGGACACTGAAGTCCGGATAGGCGGTAACCGCTACCTCCGCCTGATCAAGCCCTTCGATTTCAACGTCTTCGGCAACCCTCATCGGGATTATCTTGTCCAGTATCTTGAAGAAAACATACATCACCACAAAAACAAAAATGAAATTTACAAGAACGCCCACTATCTGTGCACCGAACTGCGAAGCATTGCCGTAAAACAGGCCCCTCACCGTATTCTCAACGCCGTTCAGGCCGTCTCCATAGGTGCCGTCCGCAAAAAGTCCCAGTGAAAGAAGTCCCCATGCGCCGTTTGCGCCGTGTACGGATATTGCACCGACAGGGTCGTCGATCTTCAACACGCGCTCAACAAAAAATACACTTATGCACAGCAGCACACCCGCGATAGCGCCGATCAAAACAGCGGATACGGAGTTGACGAAGGCGCATGGCGCGGTAATGGCCACAAGCCCCGCGAGCATGCCGTTCGCCGCCATCGATATATCGGGCTTGCCGTAGAATATCCACATATAAAACATTGCGAACAAAGAACCTGATGCTGAGGCAAGCATCGTATTTGTTGCGATGACGCCTATTCTCAGGTCTCCGCCCGCCAGGGTAGACCCGGCGTTGAATCCGAACCACCCGAAGGCAAGAATGAAGCATCCGAGGACCGCCATGGGAATATGATGGCCCGGTATCGCGTTCGGCTTCCCGTCCTTTTTGAATTTTCCAAGCCTGGGGCCGAGCACCATTGCCCCGGCCAAGGCCGCAACCCCGCCCGTCATATGGACGACTGAAGAGCCTGCGAAGTCGAGTGTCCCGTGACCAAGGCCGAAATTCTTGCCGAGTTGAGAAAGCCAGCCGCCGCCCCACAGCCAGTTTGCATAGATCGGGTAGGTAAACATGGCAATAAAGAAACCATAAATGACAAAGGTCTTGAAGGTCCACCGTTCGGCCATGGCACCGGTCGGAATTGTCGCCGTGGTGTCCATAAAGACCATCTGGAAAAGAAACAATGCAAAGATCGCCGTATCGTACGTAACCCCTGAGAGGAAAAACCCCTTTGTCCCGAAAAGACCGAAGTCCTTCCCGAAGAGTTTTATGACAAACTCCCCGTCAAGGAGACCTGTCCCCCCGCCGAGGGTTGCCACCCCGCCGACGCCGCCCATCTGGAGGGCAAATCCACATACCCAGTAACCGAGCATCCCTATTCCGTAAACCATCATGTTCATGGCCATCGTGTGGCCGGCGTTCTTTGCACGTGTAAAACCGGTCTCAGCGAGGGCAAACCCTGCCTGCATGAACATAACGAGAAAGCCGCAGACAAGCGTCCAGACAAAATTGATCGCTATCTTGTTGTGCCCGACTACGTCCGCCAGCTTTGCAGCCAGCGGCTCATTCACTGCAAGGTTCTTCAAATCATCCGCAGTGGGCGCATTTGAAGAGGCGCCTACCACGTCTGCCGCTCCCCCTGTCTTTGCGCCCGACGGGTCAGGCTCACCGGCAAAAGTCACAACCGCCAATCCCAACATCATAATCAATAACAACATAACTAAGCCCTTTTTCATTGTAAACCTCCTTTATGTATAAAACTATTCCTGTCGCTTCCCGCCCGAAAGATCAGCGGGGTATCGTTATCATAGACGACGTTGTCTGATTTCTGATGGCCTGTCCGA
>MVRS01000106.1 GCA_002067975.1 Syntrophorhabdus sp. PtaU1.Bin058 | reverse complement strand
GGTATAATGGTGCGATGGACCTTGATGCCTTTGTCAACGCCCTCCGGACATTCCTGAAAGACGATCAGATCATCCTCGACAAGGAAGGGCTTTCCCATTTTTCCTATGACGCAACGGAAAGACAGTCCATGCCCCAGGTCGTGCTTCTGCCTGAGACGACCGAAGAGGTCTCGAAGATCATGCAGCGAGCCGGGGACTTCGATGTGCCTGTGACGCCGCAGGGCGGCAGGACAGGGCTCTCCGGGGGCGGGATCCCGTTGATGGGCGGTGCGGTGCTTTCCCTGCTCCGCTTCAAAAGGGTCATCGAGATCGACGAGAAAAACATGCTCGCAACGGTAGAGCCCGGAGTGATCTCCAGCGATTTCCAGCAGGAATTGCGGAAGCACAACCTCTTTTTTCCGCCTGACCCTTCAAGCACCGTTGAGAGTACCCTGGGCGGAAACGTGGCCGAAAACGCCGGTTACACACGCGCCGTAAAGTACGGTGTAACGCGGGACTATGTCCTCGGCCTCGAGGCAGTCCTCCCTGACGGAGAGATCATCCACGTGGGCCGCAAAACCGTTAAAAACGTTACCGGCTACGACATGACGGCCCTCCTTGTCGGTTCCGAAGGGACCCTCGCGATCATTACGAAGATCACCTTCAAGCTCCTTCCGAGGCCAAAGGTCAGGAAGACCTTGATCCTCTATCTCAACGACCTCGTACACGCTGCAGACTTAGTGGTACAGGTCTTCAAGGCCGGCATCATACCCTGCGCGATGGAGCTTGTGGACAACATGACGATCAACGCCATCGCCGATTACATCAATACACCGCTGAAACGTGAAGCCGACGCGCTGGTGCTCATCGAAGTGGACGGTCACCACGAGGGCGCCGTGAGCGACGAGGCACAGGAGATCCTCTCATTATGCAACACCTTCGACGGCGTCATAGAGGCGCGGCTCGCGGGAAACGAGGAGGAGGCCGAGCGTTTCTGGATAATACGGCGGGAGGCGCTCCCCGCCCTGAAGGCCTTGAAAAAAGACCATCTTGAGGCAGACGTGGTGGTCCCCCGCTACAAGCTGCCCTTTCTTGTAAAGGCGATCGGCGAGATCGAACACAATCCGGAGATCAGGATCGCCACCTTCGGGCACGCAGGGGATGGGAACCTCCATGTAACGATCATGCACCGCCGGAGAAACTTTGCCGAACTGGATGAGGCCTATGCTATCCTGGAAACGGTCTACAAAAAGACTATGGAGATGGGCGGGAGCCTGACGGGCGAACACGGCGTCGGCATTACCGTCAAGGATTATCTCGGCCTGCAGATGAGCGATGCAGAGATAACACTGATGAAAAGGATAAAAAGAGCATTTGACCCCAAGGGCCTTCTCAATCCCGGAAAGATATTTGCCGATACCTGATATGGGTATGGTCCCCATATTGCAAGATCGGCAAATATGGTATAATGCATCTTTATGGTAAAAACAGGCAGCAAAAACAACAAACCAAAGACCCCTGAGAAGGGTCCCGGCAATCTCTACAAAACGCTTTTCGACGAAGCGGGTATCGCGCTCCTCATCGTCCGGAAAGACGGAACGATTGATCATGCAAACCGGGAGTTCGTGAACCTCTCAGGCTATCCGGCAAAGGCACTTGAGGGAAAAAAGAAGTGGACGGAGTTTCTTCCGGAGCAGGGTGCCCTCCCCTCTGATGCCCGGTGCAGGCTCATTAACAAACAGGGTCATTTCAAAGATGTCTTTATCACCATAAGAAAGGTCCCACGATCAACAACGAGCGAGGTCTCGTTCCTGGATATCGGCAGTCTTGCCGACAGCACGGAACAGAACAGGACAAACGATGTGAAGTACCGCTCGATCGTGGAGTCAACCGATGACGCCATCTATATGGTCGATGCGGATTGCAGATACATTTTTGCCAATGAAACGGTCCTGATAGGGCTTGGCCTGCCGGAAGACGCCGTCATCGGGCAAAGCTACAGTGATTTCCATACCTTTGAGGACGCCAGGGAGTTCCGGAATGTAGTTCACAGGGTCTTTGAGACAGGAGATTCCCACCGGTATGAACACAAGGATAGCAAGGAGGAACGTTATTTCCTGAGGACGCTGAGCCCCGTAAAGGACGTTCACACAAGACAGATAAAACACGTAACGGTGATCTCCAAGGAAATAACGGAGTTGAAAAAGACAGAGGAAAAATTAAAATATCTCAGCCTCCATGATGTCCTTACCGGCCTTTACAACCGCGCGTACTTCGAAGAGGAGATGCGCCGTATCGATACCGGCCGTTTTGATCTCGTTGGTCTCATTATCTGCGATATCGACGGGCTGAAGCTTGTCAACGACACGCTGGGGCACGATCGGGGCGATGAGCTTATCCGCACCGCCTCAAAGGTCATCAAGGAATCCTTTCGTGAAAGCGATGTCGTTGCAAGGGTAGGCGGCGATGAATTCGCCATACTCCTTCCCAACAGCCCCCTGTCGAAGGTGGAGAACATCTGTGCGAGGATCAAAAATGCAATTGCGTCCTATAACACGACAAACCCAAAGTTGCCTTTAAGTATCTCAACAGGATTCGCGGTACGGAGCGGCTACATAAAAAATGTCTCCGAACTTTACAGGGAAGCCGACAACAACATGTACAGGGAAAAGCTGTACGGCAGCCAGAGCGCACGAAATGCGATCATCCGGAACCTCATAAATACCGTTGAGGCAAGAGGATTGACAACCCGGGACGAACGTGAACGCTTCCAGAGAACGGTCACTGCCCTGGCCGCTGCCGTCGGCCTGCCGGAAGGACGCATCAAAGACCTCCATCTCCTGGCACAATTTCACGATATAGGCAATGCCGGCATCCACGAGCACATCCTTTTCAAGCCCGATCGTTTTACCACAGACGAACTCCTCGAGGTGCAGAAACATACCGATATAGGCCATCGTATCGCCCAGGCGGTACCGGAGCTCAACCATATTGCCGATCTTATCCTCAAACACCATGAGTGGTGGAACGGAAACGGCTATCCCCTCGGCTTAAAGGGCGAGGAGATACCGCTGGAAAGCAGGATCATAGCGCTGGCAATCGCCTATGACGCCATGACGAACCCGCGTCCTTACAGGGGTGTAATGTCACGGCAGGAGGCGATCGAGGAACTGCGCAAATGTTCCGGAACCCAGTTCGATCCCCAACTCGTTGAAAAATTCATTGAAACGATTAAACCAGTAGATAGTATAAAACCAGTCGATAGTCGTTAGTAGATAGTATTAATACTACAGTCGATAGTCGTTAGTCGATAGTATTAATACAGTCGATAGTCGTTAGTCGATAGTAGATAGTATAAAACCAGTCGATAGTCGTTAGTAGATAGTAGATAGTATAAAACCAGTCAATAGCGAATAGTGAACAGTAAGGGCTCCTGCTCTTCTGCTTGCTGATTTCTTGCTTTTTGCTGCTTTACGCCTTTGTCTGCTGACGACTATTCACTATCGACTATCGACTGTTTTTGTACTATCGACTGTTTTATTTAGATTTATGAATGTGAATGTTTCGCCGTCGAAGAGCCCCCTGTCGCTCAGTTTGAGGCTCGGTATAACAAGCAGGGCCATAAATGAAAGGGTCATGAAAGGCGCGTCGAGGGATGTGCCGAGCTGTCTTGCAAGGCCGTTGAGCCTTGAATATTGTTCAGCGACCTTAAAACCGTCCTCGTCGGTCATGAGTCCCGCCACGGGCAGCGGAAGGGCCTCTACAACGTTATCGTACGCAGCCGCCAGGCCGCCCCTGTTCCCGATGACGGCGTTCACGGCATTGCATATGTCTTCGTCCGCGACCCCGACCGCTATGATGTTATGGGAATCGTGGGCAACTGATGCGGCGATGGCGCCCTTTTTCAACCCGAAATTCCTGACAAAGGCAACGGCTGGTGGTGCTTCCCTGTAGCGGTTCACAACAATCAGCTTGAGTACGTCCTGCCCGATATCCGACGCAATAACCCCGTTATGAGGCTCAAGCCGGGCCTGGGTCCTGCCGGTGATGACCTGGCCGTTGATCGCCTCGATGACATTGATCCTTCCTTCCGAACTGAACACGGTAAATTCGCCGGCCTGTTTCTTCCCGGTGCTGAAATTATTGACATGGGGTGAGGTCCCGTGGGGTATCAGCGATTCCCCTTTTTCAGCAACAAGCCTCCCCTTGATATACGTCTTCAGCACGTTCATGTCCCGGAGGTTGTCCACCTCGATAAGGTCAGCATCATCGCCTGACCTGAGGAGGCCCACGTCGAGCCCGTAATGCAGCACAGGGTTCATAGAGGCGCAACGCAGGACCGTCATCGTATCGATACCCGTACCGAGGGCCTTCTTGACAAGCAGATTAATATGTCCCCTTGTGAGGTCGTCGGGATGCAGGTCATCGCAGCAGAACATGCATTGTGAAGGATACTGCGGGATAAGGGGACTCAGGACATCGAAATCTTTTGCAGCTGAGCCCTCCCGGATCAGGATCTTCATGCCGAGGGAGAGCTTTTCTTTTCCTTCATCATACGTGAAGGACTCGTGATCGGTAGATATCCCGGCGTTTATATACTTCTCCAGGTCCTTTCCCCTTAAGCCCGGCGCGTGGCCGTCGATCGGCTTTTTGTATTGTTTTGCCAGCGCTATCTTTGCCATTACGTCCGGGTCGCCGTTGATGACGCCGGGGAAGTTCATCATCTCACTTAGATACTTGATCTCACTTTTCCGGAGCAAGGCCTCGACGTCATCGGGACCGATCACTGCCCCTGCTGTTTCAAATTGCGTTGCAGGTACGCAGGGTGGCGCCCCGAAAAAGAACTTGAAAGGGACCGACCTTCCATTTTCGATCATGTAGGAGACGCCTTCTGTGCCGAGCACGTTTGCGATCTCGTGGGGATCGGAGACCGTGGCAACGGTGCCATGCCGCACTGCAAGCCGGGCAAACCCGGCGGGGACCAGCATAGAGGCCTCAACGTGCACGTGGGCGTCGATGAAGCCGGGCATGATGTATGTATCGTATCGCCCGTCGTCCCTCGCGATGCCTGCGATAATCCCGTCCTTAATCTCTATTGTCCCGGGAAAGACCGTGCCGCTTACGACGTCAACGATGTTGGCGGAAAGTTTCATGAAAGTCCCTGCGTGTAATCCGTTGCGGGATAGGCTCTTATTTACCCTTTGCCTTTATGATCTTTGTCTCTTTATAGGCCCGTGTATAGGCGTTGATGTTCTTCTGGGCAATAAGGCCAAAACGTGTGTGAACCGGCCCTTCCAGGGCATCGAGCGCCACCACGTTCGTCGCCTTGATGAGCGCGCCGAGCATGGTCGTGTTCGTAATCGGCACACCGAGTTCTTCCTTTGCAATATGGGATGCATCAACAACGGCGATATTGTAGCCGGGAAACAGTTTTTTCAACTCTTCTGTTGATTTGTTCGAATTTATGACGACAAAACCATTCTGTTTAAGACCCTCTGCCGGATTCACCGCCCCCAGCAACGTGGGGTCAAGGATGATCACGTTATCCGGTTTGTATATCTTCGACCGGAGTCTTATCGGGTTCTCCGAAATCCTCAGGAAGGCCTGCACCGGCGCCCCTCTCCGTTCAGGTCCGAAGCTCGGGAATGCCTGTGCATATCGTCCTGTTCCTATTGCCGCCTGGGCCAAAAGTTCCGCGGAGGTTACTGCACCCTGACCTCCTCTTCCATGTAATCTTACCTCTATCATCTATCTTTCTCCTTTCGCTGCAGATATGTTCTTTACCCTCCATTCAGTGCCTTTTTGTGAATCGAGCAGGATAATCCCCTTCTCCAGAAGCATCTTCCGGATCTCGTCCGCCTTCTGATAGTCTTTGCTCTTCCTTGCCTCCGTTCTTTCCCCGATCGCCTTTTCCAGTGAAGATAATTGGAGACCCTCCCGGGTCAGATGCCGCATCTTTTCCTGTGATTCAAAGACATTTAACTCATCGTTCAGCAAGCCAAGCTGGTTTGCAAGGGACAGAAAAAGATCATTCACATATACAAGATGAGGGATATTGCTCTCGTCCTCTTCGTCAACCATCTTGTTGACCATCTTGGAGAGCTCAAAGACATGGGCAAGGGCGAGCGCCGTGTTGCAGTCATCGTCCATTGCTTCATAGAATTCCTTTTCGAGGACATCGGCATCGGAATATGGCCGGGCGCCGATATCCTTCGTCTTTATCTTACCAAGTGCCCTCTCAACGGTGTAGTAGAGCCGGTGAAGGGCGCTGTTCGTATCTTCGATCGATTTTTCACTGTAATCAACGGGGCTTCTGTAATGGGTGGAGAGGAAAAAGAGGCGCAATACCTCCGGATGGTATTCACTGAGGAAATCCCGTATCAGCAGGGTATTCCCGATGGACTTGGACATCTTTTCCTTCTCGATGTTGACGAAACCGTTGTGCATCCAGTAGTTGACAAAGGTCGTATCAGTTGCCGCCTCTGTCTGGGCCCGTTCGTTTTCGTGGTGGGGGAATATAAGGTCCTTGCCGCCGCCGTGGATGTCAAAAGGATTGCCGAGGAATTTTGTGCTCATGGCGGAGCATTCGATATGCCAGCCCGGCCTTCCGCTTCCGAAGGGCGTATCCCATGAAGGCTCATCCGGTTTTGACGACTTCCACAATGCAAAATCAAGAGGGTTTTTCTTTTTATCGTCTACCTCGACCCGCGCCCCTGCGATCATCTCGTCAAGCGGCCTTTTTGATAACTGCCCGTAGCCCTTGAAGCTCTCAATAGAGAAGTAGACGTCGCCGCCGGCCTGGTATGCATGACCCTTCCTGAGGAGCTTCTCGACGAGCATGATCATATCGTCTATGTGTTCCGTTGCCCGCGGCTCATGTGTCGGCCTCAGGATACGGAGGGCGTCCATGTCTTCATAGAAGGAACGTATGTATTTTTCCCCGACCTCTCTCCAGGAGATCTTCTCTTCGATGGATTTGCGGATGATCTTGTCGTCGATGTCGGTGAAGTTCCTCACGTAGGTAACGTCGTATCCCTTTGCCCTGAGGTACCGGTAGAGGGTGTCGAAGACGATAGCGCTTCTCGCGTGGCCGATATGACAGTGGTCGTAGACCGTCACCCCGCAGGCGTAGAACTTTACCTTCTCCTCATCTACCGGCTGAAAGTCCTCTTTTTTCCCTGAGAAGGTGTTATAGATTTTAAGACCCATAGACCGTATTTTTAACATAGGACCGGTATATTGTCAATTGATCTTGCCTGCGACCGGTGCGCACACTTCCCCTTCTTTATTGACTTTTCCGGCATAATAGTTCAATATCTTGTGCGAAATGAAAAGGGAACTGGAACGCCTCACAAAGATAAGGAACATCGGGATCGCGGCCCACATCGACGCCGGGAAGACAACGGTAACGGAGCGCATCCTCTACTATACCGGCAGGACCCACAAGATCGGCGAGGTGCACGAGGGGACGGCGATCATGGATTACCTGCCTCAGGAACAGGAAAGAGGGATCACGATCACCTCCGCGGTGACAACGCTTTACTGGAATGATTTCGAGATCCAGCTCATCGATACGCCCGGTCATGTCGATTTTACCATCGAGGTTGAACGGTCGCTCCGCGTCCTTGACGGGATGGTGGCGATATTCTGTGGTGTGGGCGGCGTGGAACCTCAATCGGAGACCGTCTGGCATCAGGCCGATAAGTACCATGTGCCGAGGATCGCCTTCATCAACAAACTCGACAGGGTCGGTGCCGATTTCTTTCATGTCATCGACATGATCGTTGAAAAATTTGGCGCAGACCCCATCCCCCTTCAGATCCCCCTCGGCACGGAGGATGGTTTCTACGGGGTTGTGGACCTCATTACCATGAAAGGCATTGTATGGAACGAGGATGACCTCGGCGCTACGTACAATTACATATCGATCCCCCAGGAATACCGGCAGGATGCACAAGCCTGGAGGGAAAGACTCCTTGAAAAAATATCCATGTTCGACGACCAGATCATGGAGCTCTATCTCGACGGCAAGGACGTCGATGAGCAGCTCATCCACAGCGCCATACGGAAGGCCGTCACATCACTGAAGTGCGTGCCGGTCCTGTGCGGCGCAGCGCTCCGGAATAAAGGCATACAGCCGCTCCTCGACGCAGTGACGCGATATCTCCCCTCGCCCCTTGACGTCCCCCCGGTGAAGGGTGAAAACCCGGAAACGGGCCAACTGGAGGAAAGGAGCGCCCGCGACAGTGAGGACCTTGCAGCCCTTGCCTTCAAGATCGTCATCGAGGAGGGGAGAAAGCTTACCTATATCAGGATATATTCCGGCGTGTTGAAGGTAGGCGAAGAGGTCTACAACGTAAATCTCCGCAAGCGGGAGAAGATCTCCAGGATCTACAGGATCCATGCGAACCACAAGGACCGGATAGAAGAGGCAAGGACCGGGGCGATCGTGGGGATCGTCGGCCTCAAGGAGACGTCAACCGGCCAGACCCTGACAAAGGCAAGACCGATCCTCTTAGAGCCCATCGAGATATACCAGCCCGTTATCTCCGTTGCCGTTGAGCCAAAAAGGAATATCGACCAGGACAAACTCCTCGTAGCACTGCAGAAGATCTCCGAGGAAGATCCTACCTTTGTCCTCAGGACAGACGAAGACGCATACCAGACCGTCGTCTCAGGGATGGGGGAACTCCATCTCGATGTGATTATCAGGAGGATCAGGGACGAGTTCGGCATCGAGCTCCTTGTGGGCAAGCCACAGGTTGTCTACAAGGAAAGCATTGAAAAGACCGTCTCCAGGGAACACACCTTTGAGAAACTGATCAACAACGTCCAATGCAAAGGCTGGGTGTCGCTGCAGATCGGGCCCAACGGTCGCGGCCAGGGTATCGTCGTCACCCTTAACATCAGTGAGGAACACCCGGTATTCGCCCTTACCGGCGCCATTGAGGAGGGTATCATGGAGGCCTCCAACATGGGGGTCCTCAAGGGCTACCCGCTGACCGACATCAATGTCGTAATCAATGATGCGACCTTCAGTA
The DNA here is from genome assembly GCA_002067975.1 of Syntrophorhabdus sp. PtaU1.Bin058. Classification (GTDB taxonomy): domain Bacteria; phylum Desulfobacterota; class Syntrophorhabdia; order Syntrophorhabdales; family Syntrophorhabdaceae; genus UBA5609. Next base: position 2,085 of record MVRS01000106.1, on the reverse strand, counting down.
ACCCGGAATTTGCCAGGTTAACGCTCAAGATGGCCGCCTACGACGCCTTCCGGGAGGCATGCAACGAGGCAAACCCCGTCCTCCTCGTGCCCGTCATGTCGCTCACCATAACGACGCCGAACGAGTTCATGGGCGATATCATAAGCGATCTGAACAGCAGAAAATGCCAGGTCACGAACGTTTCTTCAAAAGACAGGATAACGGTCATCGAGGCGCACGCGCCGTTGACAAAGATGTTCGGATATTCAACGGATGTACGGTCCCTCTCGCAGGGCAGGGCATCCTTTACGATGTATTTTTCACACTATGACAAGATCAGCAACGGATAAGATCGGCGAAACGCTGAAGATCCTCAGGGAGAGCGGAGACTACGTGTCAGGGGATTTTGTCGCGGCACGACTCCGCGTATCGAGAACCGCTGTCTGGAAATACATCAATCACCTCGAGCGGCTCGGGTATGTGTTTCAGAAATCAAAAGGGAAAGGGTATCGCCTTACAGGGACCCCCGACAAATTATACGCCTGGGAGATCGACAGGCATCTCAGGACAGATCTGATTGGCAGAAAGGTGGTCCACAGGGAGAACATCGATTCCACGAACACCCTCGCCTTCAAACTCGCCCTGTCCGGCGAACCGGAAGGCGCCTGTGTTGTAACTGAATCGCAGGGCTCGGGAAAGGGAAGGCTCGGGAGAAAATGGTTTTCACCGGCCGGGAAGAACCTCTACATCTCCGTTGTCCTGAGACCCGGCATCCATCCTTCCTCCGTATATCCCATCACATTCTTATCGTCCCTCGCCGTGTACGATACGATCGAGGAACTGTCGGGCATCAGGCCCTCACTGAAATGGCCCAACGATGTCCTCATGAACGGGAAAAAGATCTGCGGCACCCTTATTGAGCTTTCCACAGAGGCGGATATGGTGAGGTTTGTTGTTGTCGGTATCGGGCTCAACATCAATATGCAGCACAGGGAGATAGATGAAGAGCTGCAAAAAAAGGCCACCTCCCTCTCGATAGAAACAAAAAAAACATATGAAAGGGCCCTGGTGTGTGGTATCTTATTGAGCCATCTTGAAAGACATTACCGCTACTTCAGACAACACGGTGCGCAGGGCACGTGCGGTGTCTGGGAAGACAGGGCGGCGATAAAGGGCAAGACCCTTGAGATCAATCAGATGGGGGAATCATACAAAGGGACCGTCGAAGGGATCGACCATGACGGGGCATTGCTCCTTAACATGGACGGCAAGGTAAAAAAGATTATTGCAGGAGACGTGAACTTCTAATGCTGCTTGTTATCGACATCGGGAATACCAATATCGTCTTCGGTGCATATGATGACGGGACGCTCGTCAACCACTGGAGGCTGAGCACAGCTATTCAGAAGACCGTAGACGAGTATGCTATCCTTCTCAACAGCCTCCTCTACATCGAGAAGATAAAGCTGAACCAGATAGACAGCGCCATCGTTTCCTGCGTGGTGCCGCCGCTTTTAATCCCCTTTGAGATCGTCTGCAGGAAATATATCGGGATACGACCGATCATAGTTGAGCCGGGCATAAAAACAGGGATGCCCATTTCATACGAGAACCCCTCCGAACTCGGCGCAGACCGGATCGTCAACGCCGTTGCGGGATACGAGAAGCACAAGAAGGCGCTTATCATCGTGGACTTCGGCACCGCAACGACCTTCGATTATATAACCCCAAAGGGCGAATATGTCGGCGGCTCAATAGCGCCGGGGATCATGATCTCTCTCGAGGCGCTTTTTGAGAGGGCCTCGAAGCTGCCGAGGGTCGAGCTTGTCCAGCCGAAGACCCTGGTGGGGAAGAACACGGTCCACGCAATGCAGGCGGGGATCACGTACGGGTACATAAGCCTCGTTGACGGCATCGTAAGAAGGATCAAGAATGAAGTAAGGACCGACCCGTATGTGATAGCGACAGGGGGCCTTGCCGGCCTTATCTCCAGGGGGTCGGAGACGATCAATGAAGTAGACGAATTCCTCACCCTCCGCGGTTTGAAGATCCTCTACGACAAGAACAAAGACCTTCACAAGTTCAAATAAACCCGTAAGTCGTAAG
>MVRS01000105.1 GCA_002067975.1 Syntrophorhabdus sp. PtaU1.Bin058 | reverse complement strand
GAAATGCCGTAAACAGCCTTCAGCTATCAGCTGTCAGCAGACAGCTGCAAACCCGTAAGTCGTCAGTCGTAAGGGGATATAACCCTTTGTCATTGCGAGCGGAGCGCGGCGTCTTGTCATTGCGAGCCCGTAGGGCGTGGCGTCTTGTCATTGCGAACGGAGCGCGGCAATCTCATTCAATGATTATACCTTTGAGATCGCCACGTCGCTTACGCTCCTCGCGATGACAACACCAAGTAACCTTGGACATAGAACCTTGAACGGATTTTACTGTAAGCTGATCGCTGAAGGCTGATAGCTATGTTATGTGTTCGTAAAGTTCCCTGATGTTCTTCAGGGGGACGATGTCAAGCCCCGGGACCTTTTCAACGCCCTTCGGGCAGAAGACCCTTTTAATCCCCAGGCGCTCGCATTCCCTTATCCTCATATCCATATAGACGATCTTGCGTATCTCTCCCGTGAGGCCTACCTCCCCGAACAGGGCCGTGTCCCGGCCAACGGCGACGTCTTTAAAGCTTGAAAGGATCGATGCGGCCACAGAGAGGTCTACTGCCGGTTCATTGACCTTCATGCCGCCGGTGACGTTCACGTAGACGTCCCTGTCAAAAAACGGTTTCCCGATGGCCTTTTCAATGACCGCTATGAGGATGAAAAGACGGTTGACGTCATATCCGAGGGATAACCGCTTGGGGATCGAGAAGTTCGTCCTGGGCGTCACGGCCTGCACCTCCAGGACTATGGGCCTCGATCCGGTTATATAAGGGAACAGGGTGCTGCCTGAGCCGATCTCCCCTCTCTCGGAGACAAAAAACTGCGACGGGTTCTCCACGCTTATGAGTCCCTCTTTTTTCATCTGGAATATGCCGACCTCGTCCACAGGTCCGTACCTGTTCTTCATGGCCCGCAGCATCCTGTAGGGGAGCATCTTGTCTCCTTCAAAATAAAGCACCGTATCCACCATGTGTTCGAGGATCTTGGGGCCGGCAATGGCGCCCTCCTTTGTCACGTGGCCGATGAAGATAAGGGTTGTGTCCATGGATTTCATCGCCATTGTCAACTTCGAAGAGACGTCCTTTATCTGGCTCACGTTCCCGGGAAGCATCGGCAGGCTGCTGTTATAGACCGACTGGATCGAGTCGATGATAACGAGGTGGTACGCTGTCCCCGACACGGCCTCGATGATATCGTCAAGCTGGTTCGTGGCGAGGATCGGAAAATTACCGTTGAGGTTCAACCTTTTCCTCCGGGAGGCCAGTTGCCTCAGGGATTCCTCGCCGGAGACATAAAGGACGTTGAGTCCAAGCTCCACCATCCGCGCCGCTATCTCGAAACACAACGTGGTCTTGCCTATCCCGGGGTCTCCCCCGAGGAGTATCGATGAACCGACCGTCAGACCTCCCCCGAGGACCCTGTCCATCTCATCGATACCGAGGACCACCCGCTCTTCGGCAGCCTCGTCGTCGGTCACGAGCACCGGGCTCCTCTTTGTCTGCGATTCGACGGCCTTATCGACCTTGTATTCTCTGATCGTATCCCAGCCCCCGCACCTGGGGCACTTCCCCATCCACTTGAACGTCTCATACCCGCATGCATCACAAACAAACACGGTCTTCTTAGCCACTATTACCCCCTATGCGTATATCGTAGTTCGTATATCGTATATCGAGATTCTCAAGAAAACGTTCGGCGTCGGGGTACCCGCTTGCGGGTCGCCGGCGTTAGGCGATAAATACAACTCATGGCTCATAGCGAACCTGATGCTGGATGCTCGATACCGGATACTGGCGATAAATCCGTAAGTCGTGAGGCGTAAGGCATGAGTGGAGAAAAGCATAGTGCAAAGGGCATGAAATACAGCGGGACACCCGTGAGTCATCGCGAGGAGCGAAGCGACGTGGCGATCTCATAGGTATAATCATTGAATGAGATTGCCACGCCCTGCGGGCTCGCAATGACACTGCGCCGCGTTGCGCCAACTCAATAAACTCGAACACTCATTACCCTTCACGATTCTTTTCCCCTTACGACTTACGATTTACGCCTAACGGTCTCTCTCGCCTGACGCCTTACGACTGACGAGATTTTTTTCACCTTTCACCTTTCACCTTTCACCTTTCACTTTTCACTTTTCACTGCCTTTAAGCTATTCACTATTCACTATCGACTATCGACTGGTTTTTAGTATGCAGTTTAATGAGCTCGAACTGATACCTCATTACCTTTGCAAGCCATTCTTTTGTCTTCGGAAATTCACGGGCATCCAGTTCAAGGGTTATCATCTCGTCGTATCCGAGCCTCCTGACGGTATTTAAAAATTTTACGATCGGGAGGTCGCCCTTCCCGAGGAAAAGATGGCTCCTGTGAGACCCGTGGTCGCTGAGATGGATGTTCTTCAATCTGCCGGTTTTGAAGACCCGCAAAAAACCCGCCACGATATCATCCCCGAATGTCCCGAAGTGTGTAGTGTCGAAGGTAAAATAGAGGTTCCTCTCCACGCCGAAGTCAACAAGGTCGTTCAGGTCGTTCAGGATATAGGAGGTGAGCATCAACCGTGTCCCGGTCCTGGGCATATTCTCCACTGCGAGGAAGACGTCATCGCATCCGAGCTCTTTTTGAAAGTCCTTTATCTCCCTGAACCATTTAAAGAACTGGACCTCCATGGCAAACCACGAAGGCGGGTGAAAGTTCACTACCTTTGCACCCACGGTGCGCGCGATATCGATCGTCCTGGCCAGCATGTCGGCCTTTGTCCCCCACGTCCTCATCTTCATAAACGGGGCATGGATAGAATAAACGGGGAGGATATCGAGACAGTTCTGCACCCTCTCGAGATAACCGTCACTATCGAATTTTGTATCTATCAGCAGATCGCAACCGTCGAAACCCGCCTCCTTTGCGTAAAAGAAGATGTTTTCAATAGGCAGGTAAAAAAGACATCCCGTTGAAAAAAGGATCTTCATACGATTATGATATTTTCATCATTATCGGTAAGTACCCTGTAGTGTCCTTTCTCCATTATGATCGTATTTTCAATACCGCATGCGCCTTTCCGCGGGAAGACCATCTTGGGCTCGATCGCGAAGACCATCCCTTCCTCGATGGGATACGTATGGGTCGCCGCGATGTAGGGAAACTCTGCAAGCTCGATCCCTATCCCGTGGGCGAGGAATCTCACCTTGTGGGGTTTGAAGCCGAGATAGGCGTCACCGTAACCCAACCTGTCCGCAAGCCTTTTCGAGTATTCGAAGAGTTCTTTGCTTATCAATCCTTCGAGGGCCTTGTCGAGCACCCTGTAATGTATCTCCCTGCACGCATCGTAGGCCTTTGAGAACAGCTCCGGCATCTTCCCTATGGCGTACATCCTCGTCTGGTCGACCTGGTAGCCGTGATAGCAGATGCCGAAATCGATAAGGACCGGCTCGTTCCTCCTGATCTTCTTCATGCTCGCGCCTACGGGAAATGCAGGGGACAGACCGAGGCCGCCCATCGGCGAATCGGACTGGCTCACAATGCTGCCCGTGCGTCCGCTCAGGACATGCCAGGTATAGGCCTCATAATTGAGCGAGCGCACCCGCAAAAGGCCCTCGTGTCCCATGGCCTTTGCATGGGCCTCAAGCATGCCGCCGAGTTCGATCTCCGTCATCCCTTCGCGTAAAAGCCCCGGCACCAGGGCATAGACCTTCTTCTGTATCTCCGCAGCCCTTTCCATGAGCGCGATCTCGAAGGGCGACTTGAACTTCCGGATCTCCTTGGTCAGCGGGGATACGTTGACGAACTCCGCATCACCAAAGAGCTCCTGGAACCTTATCGCGTCGTTGTAAGGTATGACATCGAGCTGCATCCCTATCCTCTTCATCGGCTTAAGGTGGCCCGGGATATCCCTGATCGAGCGCATGGGCAGTACCTGCTCGATGGGGGACTCTCTTCGCGCCCTCGACATCTCCCTTTTGACGAACAGGACCGGCTTATCGTCAACGGGCACAAAGAGGAGCGAATCCTGCATTGTACCGGAGAGGTAATAGTAATCGATCTTGTAATGAAAAAAGGCCCCGTCAATAGAGGCCTTTTCCATCAATCTCTTTACCTTCTCGATCCTGTTGTCGATCTCTTTCTTTGGTGCGTACTTCATGATCCCCGGTTATTTATCTTTCCAGACCGGCTTTCTCTTCTCCATGAAGGCACTGATGCCCTCGCCGGCGTCATCCGTGGCCATGCAGCCCTTCAGGTAGATGATCTCGGATGCCCTGAGCGCCTGGAGAAAATCAAGGCTTAAGCCCGCCTTGATCGCCTTTTTCGTCCATATCGCTACCGGTCTGCTCTTGTTCAGGAATTCTGCAAGATACTTTTCCACTTCTGCCTGAAAACCCTCGGCAGGCAGTACGGCCGTCACGAGCCCTATGGCCTGGGCCTCTTTGGCGTTGATGATTTTACCGGTCAGAAGGAGTTCATAGGTCTTCTGGAGGCCGATGATCTTCGGGAACCAGGCAGCCGCCACCGGAGGGTAGACCCCAACGGCAATCTCGGGCTGTCCGATCCGTGCCTTCTCTGACGCGATGACAATATCGCAGAAGGACATGAGCTCGCAGCCGCCCCCGAGGGAACGACCGTTCACTACCGCCACGGTGGTCGCGTCTATTTCGGTCATGAGGCGGAACATCCCGTGGAAGACCTCTATCATCTCATTGACCTTGTCGGCTGTATGGTCAGCCACGTCGACACCGTCACAGAATGCCTTCTCGCCGGCATGATCAAAGACGAGGAGTTGTACGGTGGGGTCTTTCTTTATCTCCACAAGCACCTGGTTGATCTCCTTCATCATGACGATCGTCAGCCAGTTTGACGGAGGAACGTTCAATGTAATCTTTGCAACCTTGTCCTTTTTTTCATAGAGAATATGTTGGAATGCCATGGTAGCTCTCCTTTTCTTCAGCTTTCAGCTATCAGCTATCAGCAAAAAATCCGTTTATAGCGTTTGTCGAGCTTATTGAGTTCATCCTGCTCTCGTGAGTTCCTTTTCTCTCCTCTTACACCTCACGGATGTTCCGCTGACGGCTGTAAGCTGATGGCTGACAGCTATGGTATTCAATAAAAAAAGGGGGGCACGAAACCCCCCTATGGGTTCTTGTCTCTTTACTTCGCCTGCGGTTTGCCGAAGATCTGTTCGAAATATGCCTCGTCGTTCAGTGCACCCTGTGCGATGAGCTGGCGATTTTTGATGAAGTCGATGGTGTCCATACCGGTGATCCTCTTGGTATTGAAGGCGCCGAAACCGGCGAATGCCTCACCCATCATGTTCACTGCCAGCCAGTACCTGTGGTCGTTCTTCATTGCATCCCAGAAGGATTTCTTCTTCTGTCTGATGCCGTCAATGGATTTCATCAAGCATCCCGGGAAGAGGTTCGCGAAGATCCAGACGATCCTGTCGACCTCTGCATCGAGGAGCGAGAAATCATATTTATTGTTCTTCAACTGATCGTTCACCCATGCCCTGGCATCCTTTGCCTCCTGGCCTGTCTTGGGCTCGCCGTAGACGATCTCGCCGTCTTTTACGTAGCTATCGGTAATTACCTGAGGATTCCTTACCCAGTTGCCCTTGTCGTCTTTCAGGACAGGGAGTGCCTTTGAGATAAGGTTCTTCGCCTTCATCTTGTATGCCGACCACATCTCGCAGCTTACGCAATTCCACATTGCGTCTTCAGCGGTGAGGAACCAGGGGAGAAAGTCAGAGGAACCGCCGACAGGGGCAGAACCATGGCGTGGACCCGCCTGGCCGAAGATTGCAAGGTCGGATGAAATGGCGATGTCACAGGCAAGACCGATCTCCTGGCCGCCTGCCACCCTCATGCCGTTGACGCGGCAGATAACCGGCTTCTTGCACATAAGGATCGAGTCTACCATGTTGTTGAAGAGTTCCATGTATGCGCCGTACTCTTCCGGTCTCATGCTGTAGTATTCTGAATACTCTTTCGTGTTGCCGCCCGTACAGAAGGCGTTCGGGCCCGTACCGGTAAAGACTGTTGCCACTACTTCGCGGTCTGTTGAAGAGTTCTCAAAACCCGCGATAACACCCTTCACCATGTCGGTAGTATAGGAATTGTACTGAGCCGGGTTGTTAAGTCTGATCCATGCTACGTACAAACCGGGAACCGCGTTCCCCTTCGGGTCTTTCAGGGGTTTCTTTTCGTACACTGTACAGGGGGCTTCGGTACCCCACCACTGTGTACCATGTCTGCTATGGTCTTTTAATCCGCCTTCTCTTGGCATCCATTCTAATCCCATATGTTTCCTCCTCTTAAAATTTTATTTAAAAATCGGGTTTCAGAACAACCCTCTTCTCAGGCGAACCTGCCTTGTGTATCTCGTCGAATGTCGCCGCTATAGTGCTCATAGGTCTTACTTCAACAAAGGGATCGATGACGATCTTCTTGGAGAGTACCATATCGAGGACGATGGGGTAATATTCCGGCAGGCAACCCCATGTTCCGATCACCTCGGCATCGAAGGCCATCAACTTGGAGAACATGTACTCGCTCTTTGACATCCCGAATCCGACAAGGATCAGTTTTCCTACAAATGAAAGCAGGTCAAGCGCCAGATCCTGTCCGGCCTTTGTCCCTGTTACCTCAAAGATCTTCCAGCCTGTATTGGCAAGGCCTCTGGATTTTGTGAAGTTCCTCCACTCGCCGACGACGTCCTTGTTCGTCTTGTCGAGGGTGCTGATCACAGCGTCACAGCCGTAGCCGAGCGCCCTTTCGAGTTTCTTCGGGTTCCTTGCGATACCGATAACGCTCTTTGCGCCGAGCGCCTTTAAGGTCTGCGCCACGTAGACACCGACGCCGCCCGTCGCACCGATGACGATCACGTTGTCGCCGGGCTGCATGTCAGCCCTTTTTGCCGCCTGGTACGGGGTGGTTACTGCATCCGCGATAACCGACAACTGCTCCAGCGCATACCCTTTTTTATCGGTTACCAGACAAAGGTCAATGGTAGGCACGGGGATGTGGCTTGAAAAACCGCCATAGACGCCGATCGAGTTGCCGGGCATCTTCTGGGCAAGACACCTGTTGCCCCTTCCGGTCTTACAGAGGATGCACTGCCGGCAGGGCATAACCGCAGGAATAATCACTTCTTTGCCGATCCACGCGGGGTCGCCGGCCACTACCACACCGCTGATCTCATGGCCAAGGGCAAGAGGCGGTTTACTGACTGTCGGAACGCCGTCATAGAAATATCCAAGGTCGGTATGACATACGCCGCACCCTGCGACCTCTACGAGAACCTCGCCTTCTTTCAGTTCAGGAACGGGAATCTCCGCCATGGCAAGCTTTCCGGGTGTAGTCTCTTTTGTTTCTCTGTTAAAAACTGTCGGTTGAACCATCTGCCATTGTTTTATTACCTTCGGTACATCAGCCATTACAACACCTCCTTATATATTTGAAATGAAAAGAGTACCACCTTCCCTGTTACGTCATACCGTAACCGCCGTCTACGCACAAAAGCTGTCCTGTTACGTAGCGTGAGTCATCTGATGCAAAGAATACAAAGGCCGGTGCTACGTCTTCCGGTTCCGCGTATCTGCCGAGGAGGATCCTTCTTACATAGATCTCTTTCAGCTTCTCATCTGTGGATATCTTCTCTGTCATGTCAGTCGTAACGATGCCGAGAGAGATCACGTTCGCTGTAACGTTGAACTTTGCAAGCTCCCGCGCCATGGATTTTGTCATTGACACAACGCCTCCCTTTGCGGCGCTGTAATTGATCTGTCCGATGGTCCCCACAATGCCCGCAACAGAAGTGACATTGATGATCCGTCCGTAATTCTGTTCCATAAAATACTTTGAGGCTGCCTTAACCATCAGCCAGGGGCCTCTCATCTGGACATTGACGACCTCATCCCATATCTCAACGGACATCTTGTGGAGCATGGCCGGTTTTGAGATACCCGCGTTGTTCGCTATTATATGGATTGAGCCGAAGTTCTGTACGCAGGCCTCGACAATCTTCTGCGCATCGGCCTCCTGCCCTACATCGCCCTTCACTGCCACGGCCTTCCTTCCCATCTTCTGGACCATTTCCACCACTTCGTTCGCGGCCTTTTCATTCCCTGCGTAGTTGACAATGATGTTCGCCCCCTCCTGGGCATAGGCCAGGCTGATCGCCCTTCCTACACCTCTTCCACCGCCTGTAACTACAGCATTTTTTCCCTCTAATTTCATGACGGCCCCTCTCCTTTTTTGAATTTGTGAAAATTTTAATAAGACTTATATTATATGTTAAAAAGAATCTATGTCAAGACAAAAAGCGTAGTTATTAAGGACTTTTTGCATATATTTCCAGTCCTGCGGTTGACCGGTTTTTCTCCGGGACAGACGGGCAGGACAACGCCTCTCCTTATTGTAATAACCATTATGTCCCGGAATAAGTTTTGTATTGCAAATTTTATCAGGATATTCCATCATTGGAGAAGCTAAAGCAGTCGTCAGCAGTCAGTAGATAGCAGACAGTGAAAACAAAAAAAGGCTTTAAAGCTGACTGATAGCTATTCATTAAAACAATCAGGAGGTTAAAATGGAGGTTGTATTAGAGGCATATAAGGACGACATCTACACGATCACCCTCAACAGACCGGAAAAGAAGAACGCCATGGACTATGACCTGCTCTATGGCATCAACGTGGCGCTAAAGAACGCCGAAAGCCAGAAGGCGCCGTTCGTTGTCATACGCGGTTCCGGGAAGGCATTCTGCTCCGGCGGCGACATTGTTGCCTTCAAAGAGGCCAAAGATGCGGGGGCCCTCGTCGACGCAGAAGCCAGCGTACTCCACGAAAGCATCAGGCTCATCAGAAATATCAATGCCATCGTCATTGCGGTCATAGAAGGGGTGGCTGTCGGGGCGGGCATCGGCCTTGCACTGGCATGCGACCTTTCTATAGCGACGAAGAATACGGTAATGAACATGGGCTACAGGAGGATCGGGCTTACGCCTGACGGGGGAGGCAGCATATTCCTCTCGAGGCTTGTAGGGGCGAAAAGGTTCAACGAACTCTATCTCTTTTCGCGGAATATCACCATGGCGGATGCAAAGGACCTCGGGCTCGTCAACATCGTCTGCGAAGAGGAAGAGCTGGAGACAAAGCTCGCGGAGACGATCAAGGGCCTGAAGGCCCTTCCGCTGGAGACAATAGGCCGTTTTAAAGACCTTGTGAACCACTCGCTTTTTCATGGACTCGATACACATCTCGACAAGGAAAGGCTCTATGTGTCGCAACTGGCCGCACAAGAGCTGTTCAAGCAGCGATTGGAGGAGTTCTTCAGGAAGAGGTAACGTTTGAAAGGCCTGTATCTCTTCTCGATCTTCGGCTACATAGGTATACTCTGGCTGATAGGTATCTATGTGACACGAAAATCGAGCTCAACAGAGGCCTACCTCGTTGCGTCCCGCAGTCTCTCCGTGCCTTTTCTCTCGGTACTCATAGCAGGGATATGGGTCGGAGGCGTATCGATCGTCGGAATGGCCCAGGGGTCATACATCCATGGTATAAGCGCACTATGGCTACAGGCAGGTGTTTGGGTCGCCATGTGTGTAACAAGCCTTCTCCTCGGCAGAATCCTTAAGGGAAAAAATACATACTCCATCCTCGACGTGGTCGAAAATATCTATGATAAAAAGACGGCAAAACTCGCAGGAATATTGCAGCTCATGTTCTCTGTCTGGGTTATCACGATGCAGATCGTGGGAGGAGGGGCGATCCTCTCGGTAATCCTCAACGGTCAACTCTCGTTCAGGGAGGGGATGCTCCTTACCGCAATAGTGTTCACACTGTACAACGTCATGGGGGGATTCGTCGCCACGGCATACACTAACCTCGTCCATATCGGCGTCACAATATTCGGTATATTTCTTGGCGGTTTCTACGTCGTCTTCAACACGGGCGCACTGTCGCAGATGGCAAACCATACCTACTATTTCAAACCCTTCGGCGATCTCGGTGCTGTTCAGGCATTAAGCTGGGCATACATCAACTTCACCCTCGGTGTGCTCGCACAGCCCGTCATCAATACAGCATCATCAGCAAAAACGCTCGAAGAGGGCAGAAAAGGTATCCTCATAGGGAATCTCATCGGCATTCCGGTGGTCATCATGGCAGCGCTCTGCGGTATCGTCGCGAGATACGTCTTTCCCGATATACCGTCCATCTCAGCGTTGCCAGCCCTGCTCAATATCGTGCCGCCGTTCATCGCCGTCTTCTTTTTGATCAGCATGTGGGCGCCGCTTATGAGTTCCGGGTCGCCTTTTCTGATGGGCGCCACAACCCTTGCGGTAAAAGGATATATCGCCCCTGCCCTGAGCCTCAGGAACGACAGGACGCTCCTTTATGTCTCAAGGTTCACGACGCTGGCGATAGGCGCAGTCTCGCTGCTCCTCGGCTTCTTTGTAAAAGAGATCCTGAGGGAGGTAACGTGGATAGCGGTCCTTTTGAGCGCCATTGTATATATCGTATTCATCGGCTGGGCCTGGAAGCAGGTCCATAGCCTCTATGCGTTCCTTTCGCTCCTCGGCACCGTCGCAATCCTCATGTTCTCTTTTATCTTCGGCAGTTACAAGGTCCTCCACCCTGTGTGGCCCGTCACGCTCTACATATTCATCGTCATGGGCATCGGGGTAATGGAAGCCCGCAAGGCAGATGCCTGAGGCCCGATACCGGATGCCGGTCGCTTGATACTCGTTGCTTGATAAAGGCAGCAGAGAGCATGGAGCAGAGAGCGGAGAGTGAAGAGCGGAAAGCGAAAAATAGGCCCTATAGGTCGTATAGGACATATTGGACCTATAATATTCTATAGCGAATTCTTGAGCCGGGTACCCACGAAGTGGGTGCGGGAGGCTCCACGGACCGGGGTACCCACCCGGTGGGTGGGTCGCGTGGAGGGGGCGACGTGAGCCCCGGTAAGAAGGCAGCGGAGAGCAGAGAGCGGAGAGTAAAATATAAGCTCAGGCACCCGCTGGTATAATATTCTATAGCGAATTCTTGAGCCGGGTACCCACGAAGTGGGTGCGGGAGGCTCCACGGACCGGGGTACC
>MVRS01000104.1 GCA_002067975.1 Syntrophorhabdus sp. PtaU1.Bin058 | reverse complement strand
GGGTTGAAGTGGACGGTAAACCATGCATACAAGGGATCGGAGCATTACAGGAAAAAGCTCGACGAGGCAAAGGTAAAGCCGAGGGACATCAAGACCCTCGATGATATACGGAGGCTGCCCTTCACCACGAGCAAAGACCTGCAGGCAGGCTATCCATTTCCGCTCAGGAGCGTGCCCTTTGAGAAGATAGTCCGAATCCACGCATCCAGCGGCACCACCGGCAAGAGAAAGGTGTTGTGCTATTCTGCAAAGGATGTTGATGACTGGGCGAACATGTTCGCGCGCTGCTATGAGTACGCGGGGTGTACGCTTGAGGACAGGATACAGATCGCTGTCGGATACGGCGTGTGGACGGCAGGGTGGGGCTTCCAGAACGGATGCGAGCGCTTCGGCTCCATGTCGATCCCGATCGGTCCGGGGAACCTCGATATGCAGTTGCAGTTCTTAGAGGATTTCCAGACCACGACGATGTGCTGCACTGCGTCCATGGGCCTTCTCATGGCCGAGGAGATCGACAAGAACGGTCTACGCGGCAAGATCGCCCTGAGAAAGATGATATTCGGATCAGAGCGGAGCAGCGACGCCATGAGGAAGCGCATCTCCGACCTCTCGGGCGTGGCGACGGAGGAACTCTACGATATCCCCGGGATGACAGAGCTCTATGGGCCCGGGACCGGCCTTGACTGTAAGTACCATACGGGTATCCATTACTGGGCCGACTATTATATACTGGAGCTTCTCAATCCTGAGACCCTGGAGCCGGTCCCTGAAGGGGAAGAGGGCGAGATGGTAGTCACGACCTTGCAGAAAGAGGCGGTGCCGCTTATCAGGTACAGGACAAGGGACATTACGAGGATCATACCGGGCCGGTGCGCATGCGGAAGCCTCATGCCGAGGCACGACAGGCTCCTCGGCAGGTCTGACGACATGTTCATCTTCAGGGCCGTCAATATCTATCCGAGCCATATCGACGAGATCCTTTCAAATATAAAAGGGGTAGGGAGCGAGTACCAGATCATCCTTTACAGAAAGGAAGACGGCAAAGACCACATGCTCGTCAAGGTTGAGCGCGCCAAGGGTATTTCATCGGACAAGGAAAAAGACAAGTATATCAGGAAGGACATTGAACACGCCATCAAAAAGCAGGTCATGGTGAGCTGCGACGTTGATGTTGTGAATTATTGTGAGCTGCCGAGGTCTGAGAGAAAGACCAAGAGGGTCTATGACAACAGGGATTAAAGAGCCTCAACAAAAAAGCAATAAAGGAGGTCGCTGTGAGTAATTTTGAATACCATAAGCCTCAAACGGTCAAAGAGGCCATCGGCCTTATGGAGAGCCTCGAAAACGCAAAGTACATCGCCGGCGGTACCGATGTGATGGTGCTGATCAGGCAGGGGAAGTTGGCCCCGGCAAACCTGGTTTCCCTGAGAAACATTACCGAGCTTAACGGGATCGACATTCAGAACGGCGTGAAGATGGGCGCCGGGGCGACCCATACCGAGATAGCAAATAACGGGTTTATCAGAAAACGTTACTCGGCACTGGCGGACGCAGCGGGTAACGTGGGTTCGAAGCAGATACGAAACGTAGCAACGGTTGGCGGCAACATCTGCAATGCGGCCCCATCGGCCGATACGGCATGTCCGCTGCTGGTCTTTGACGCGAAGGTTGTCATTGCGGGAAAATCGGGCAGCCGCGAGGTTCCTATCGATGATTTTTTTCTGGGACCCAATAAAGCGGCCTTAGGGCCGGGTGAACTTGTCACAGGCGTTGTTATGCCTGCCTTCGGCGAAAATACCGGCTCTGCCTATATAAAACACGCGAGACGGCATGCGATGGACCTCCCCATACTCGGCATAGCGGCAAGGGTGACCGTAAAGGTGGGCGGCAGCGAAGCAGGCTGCAGGGACGCCTTCGGCACCAGCGATATGTCTCAGATCATAAGAGGCCTCGAAAAAGAAAAGGTCGCTTTTGAAGACGTACGTATCGCTATGAGCGTTGTGGCCCCGAGACCTGTAAGGGCGAAGAAGGCGGAAGAGGCCCTGAAAGGCAAGATCATCTCCGAAAAACTCTTCGAAGAGGTCGGCGAGATCGCGGCGTCGGAATCGCAGCCGAGAGACAGCATACGGGGCGAGGCCTGGTACAGACGGGAGATGGTAAAGGTGCTCACGAGGAGGGCGCTTCTCAGATCGATTAACCGTATTGTCGGGCCGGAAACGACGGATCCGGACAGATTGTGGTAGGAGGTTGCAATGAAAAAGGAGATAACGTTTACACTGAATAATGAGCAGATTGTCGTGGAGGTCGATCCTAAGTGGACACTCCTCTACCTGCTCCGCGAGGTTTTTGAGCTAACAGGCACGAAAGAGGGGTGCGGGGTCGGAGAATGCGGGGCCTGCACGGTGGTCGTCGACGGGGACGCCGTCAACTCCTGTCTTTACCCGGTGCTGGAAGCAGAAGGCAAGAGCGTGGTCACGATCGAAGGCGTTGCCGCGTCGGACGGGACACTCCATCCT
>MVRS01000103.1 GCA_002067975.1 Syntrophorhabdus sp. PtaU1.Bin058 | reverse complement strand
TCCCGCCGTGTGCCTGGGCCAGGAATCCCTTAGAGCTCTTAACGGCTCCCGTAAAGGCACCCTTTTCATAGCCGAAGAGTTCGCTTTCAAGTAAAGTCTCCGGTATGGCGGCGCAATTTATGGCAACAAAGCGTTTTTCCTTCCTGGCGCTCGCGAGGTGAAGGGTCTTTGCAACAAGTTCCTTTCCCGTACCGCTCTCCCCGTATATAAACACAGTTGAATCTGTGGGTGCTATCCGGGACACCAGCCCGAGGACCGACTGCATCTTGTGGCTATTGGCAATAATGTTCGGGAAAGCGTATCGCTCCTCCAGGATCCCCTCGAGCCTCCTGACCTCAGATTGAAGCCTGCGGTTCTCGAGGGCCTTCTCTATCTGCAGAAGCAGTTCGTCCGGGTCAAAGGGTTTCGCAAGGTAGTTGAAAGCCCCCATCCTGATCGCCTCAACAGCGCTCTTGACGCTGCTATGGGCCGTGAGAATGATAACGGGCATTTCCGGATTTATCTGATGAAGGTCATGCATCAGGGTTATCCCATCCATCCGGACAAGTCTCAGGTCAACGACAGCCAGATCGAAGACCTGTTTTCTTGCAGTCTCAAGCGCTTTTTCCTCATCGGGTATCGTGGTCACTTCATAGTCCGCAGACTGAAGCACCATGCCCACCAGTTCCAGCAGGTTTTTATCGTCATCGACAATTAATATTTTTGCCAAACCCATTACTTTACCTCACCAGCTTTTTCTTCTTACGTTCCAGCTCAATATCGACCTCTTTCGACTTTTCAATCACCACGAGAACTCCGATCCAGGTCTTTGCCTGGGCGACCAGCGGGCTTTGGGGATACTCTTTGACTACGCGTTGGAAAAAAACGATAGATTTCCGGTAATCCTTTTTTTGATATTTGTTGTCGGCATAAATGAGCCCTATATTAAAAAGGGACTGATCCCCCGGCGGTTTCCCTTCGGCAAGGGAGACGATACTCTGATTCACCTTGAGGGCGCCCTCAAAATCACCTCGTGCATAGAGATCTGCTGCATTCCTGAGATCCCCGGAGAATCTGCTTCGCTCCAGGGAAGCGCATCCGAACAAAAGAAAAAGAATCATGCCGGCAAGAAAAAGGCGAATGTACTTCCTTTTTCCTGTTTGCTTTCTACCCAAATCCTGCCTCCATGGGCATCGACGACATGCTTTGCAATGGCCAGCCCAAGTCCTGTTCCCCTGATCCTGGCATGTACCTCCGTCGTTGCCTGTTTGTATTTATCGAAGATCACCGCGCAATCTTCTTCTGAAATGCCTGACCCCGAATCGGTTACAAAGACCTCCAGCCCGCCTTCAGCAGGCCTCGAGGACACCGTTATACGACCGCCTTCAGGTGTAAATTTTATGGCGTTGCCCAGCAGATTCCTCAATACCTGAAGGATCCTCTCATTGTCCATTATAACAAAAGGGGACTGTCCGGTTGTATTAAATTCAACACTAATCTTCTTGACCGATGCAAGGGGTTCTATCTCGGCAATCGCCTTTTCTATCAAAGGCCTCATCGTCCCCGGAGCAAGATCAAAACTAACCATCCCGGCTTCCATCTTGGAAAGGTCGAGGAGGGAATTAACAAGTCCGATAAGCCGGTTACATTCTTCTGACAGAATGGCCAGCACCCTCTCCTTTCTCTGTTCTTCCAGACAGCCCTCATTCTTCTCCAGGAGCGTTATCCCGGCCTTGATCGACGAAAGCGGTGTACGCAGTTCATGGGCCATAAGGGAGAAAAAATCGGATTTCATCCTGTCCATCTCACCCAGCCTGTCACACATAAGATTAAATGCCCGCGCGAGTTCCCCGATTTCAGGAGGGGATGAAAGATTCAGGGAACTTTCAAAAATACCCCTTGAGATCTCCCGGGTCTTCCTCTTCATTATCGCAAGGGGCTTTGTAATACCTCTCGTGATGCCGGCGGCAAGGATGATACCGAATATCAGGGAAAATATCGCCATGGCGACGGCTGTTTTCAGCGCCCTTGCACCGGCCTCTGTCAACCCCTTTATCCTGTTCTTGATATCCTCTTCGACATAAAGCTCTAAATTGTTAAGCTCCTCGAGCATGTTCTCAACGGTCTTCTCTTTTTCCGCCTTATACCAACCCGTGCGATACGTCTTGTGCAACCTCAGATGCCTTGCCTCTTCCTCGAACAGCGTTTTGTACTCGATATGCTGGTTCTTTATGTTCGCCAGCATCTCTTTGACGACAGGGGTATCGGCCATTGAGATTGCTTCATCGAGATACCTGACGAAGTCTTCGCTCGTAGCGAGAAAATGGTTATACAGGGTATTGTCTGTCGAGATGACATATTTTTTCTCATACAGCACCTGCGAAAGGAGGGCATTGGATAACCTTTCCTTGTATCCCGTCATCCGATCGCCCATATCAAGCATATGGGTGCTTGCCTTGTTAAACTCATTCAGTTTGACGATTGCATAGACGCTGACCGACGTTGTAATAATAAGGAGCACAAGGAAACCGCCCGTAAGGCGTGTGATCACGTTCAGTTTAGAGTAACCCGTCATAATACACTATCAATCTTTGTCTATCCGGATTTATTATATCACCCAACCTCACACCTTACGGGCGCTGCCCGGTACTCCCTCCATATGTCGCCTTCACCCGTTTCGATCTTATCAGGTATAGATACCAGAGCGTGGGGTACACCATCGTAATGATATTGTTGACCGTGGATGTCTGCGCCATATCCGGGGCGCTTGCTTCTGAAAGACCCACAATGGCAGGAAGGAATATCGAAAGCAAGGAATAAAGGAAGACGCTGGTAAGATATCGCTTCGCAATAGTGACCGCGTTGGGGGCAACCCTCCAGAGGGAAAGACCCGCATACATGCTGAACACTATCAGGCAGGTGCTGCATATCCCGCCGATCAGTATGAGCCTAAACAGTCCGGGGTTCTGGTCAAAATACGGCTTTGTCGCGTTGGTGACGGCGATAAGCATTATAAACGCACTGGCAGGGTCAAGTATCGTGAGGCATATACAGAGCACCAACAGCCATCCTTTTACCCCGTTATATTCTTTGTTCATGTTATTCAATAGCCGCATCCTTTCTCGTTAATCCCCATATTTTATCAATATTTGACCGACCGTCAATACGCATGTAAAGCGATTTACGGCAATGTGAAAGGGTTTTTTAATCCCTCTTCTTCTGCCTTTTATATATCAGTCCTTTTTCAATTGAACCCTGACAACCCACCCGTTATCGAGCTTCACTGTATTTATAACAGATAAAACCAGCGGATTGATGCGGGTGAGCGTGGCTTTCCCGGTCTTTGTATCTATTCGGATCGAGAAATCTTCCTTGCCGTCACCGTTATAGTCCACCGGTTCCTCGATGACAGGCGGCAGGCCCGCGAGGGGTTCCCAGTTGACCTGGACAAAGCCTTCTTTACTTTCACCGATAAGGGCATCGAAGACGGGACGGTGGATAAGCGCCTTGTACGAACCGTGATCGACGGAGCGCATTACTTCTCCTCCCGAATACAACGGAGAGATCTTTACTCCGGAAGCAGCGACAAGGGTGCGGCTGAAGAAACCGCTTCCGAAAAACGTGGCAAGGACTATGATGATCGCCGCGCCTGCCCACATATATCCGGCAATGGATCGTATCTTCGGCATCACACGCACCTCATGAGATCATGCTCCCTGTCGTAACGAGCTTCAGTATCCTTACGATCCCGTCCTGAATAATATGGGAGGAGAATATCGCGAGGAACAGGAAGGCTGCAAAAAGAAAAAGAAGACGATAGGTGTTCCTCTTTCCGGGGATATCGGTCCCTTTTATGTGGTAGCTGATGGCGCCCTTCGGACAACTGTCTATGCATTTGCCGCACTTCATGCAGGTAATGCGGGTCCTGCCCTGCTCGAGGCTCTCCTCGCTCATGGACAGGGTCGGACAGACCTGGATGCACCGTTTACACTTCACGCATTTCTCTTTGTCGATACGCACGTCAAAGACGTTTATCTTGTTTGTAAGCGACTGCATGGCGCCGAAGGGGCACAAAAATGCGCACTGTGTCCTCCTTTTTGTCAGGACAGGAAGGACGATCACAAGACCGATAAACAGGCTGACAAAGATGATTGTCTGGATGAGGATCTCTGTTGAGGTAACGGCATTAAACTCCGTCACAGCCTTAAAAGGGCAAAACCATATACAATAGGTGGGCGAGAGGTAGGCTGCCGCAGTCAATGCCACAAAGAGGAGGACCGCAAAGGGAAGGTATATCCATTTGGGGTTGATCTTTTTTATGACCGGCCTCTTGAGGACCCTCGAGAACCCGTCGTCAAGACCCCCGTAAAAGCAGCTCCAACTGCAGAAACCCCTTCCGAGCGCAAGCGTTGCCCCTATCCAGAGAACAAACATGGAGGCGATCGAGGCATATCCCCCAATGAGGCTGCCCGGAAAGATGATCGTCTTTGTAAGGGCTATAGGGACTAATGTCATGGGTATCACAAGATGACAGAACGGCACCTCGCACTGGAACACCTTTGCCTCCGAAAGGGACATGCTCCCCCTCGCCTCAAGCATGTGGGAGATAAACGATACGATCAACATGACCGCGAATGTACTGAAATAGACTGCGCGGTACCTGTCTGTTTTGCCTGTATATATGATAAGGAAAAACAGGGTATTCGCAAAAAGGAACGTGAGGATGAGTGCGATCGCTCCTTTCGGGTCCTGCGGTATCTTTCCCTGGCTGAACATGACGGCGGTGATGACCGCCGTTATCGCGGTGAGTATGATAGTCCTGCCCAGGCCTTCTCCCCGGGGAACCTGAGGGGTATCTGTCTTCATATGCCCTCTGCACCTGCGATCACGGCCATTATCCCCGTGTAAAGGTAGTATAACCCGACAATCCCCGCTGCCATCTTCCCTACTATCTGAAGCGCCTGGAGGCGGCGCAGCGCACCGACAAAGGGTATGGGGATGAAAAATACGGAAGTGCCTATAAAGAACATGAAGAAAAAGAAAAGGCTGTAGGACAGGCTCCCTTTGCCTGCCGCATCGGTCATCGCGAGCAGGAAGGGCGGGCAGAGGGCAATGCCGCTTAAGAGACCTGCCGCAACCGGGATCAGAAGGGGCACCCTGATCTTCCTTGCAACATAACCGATGCTGCGGGCGGCGCACGGCACGTCTATCCTGAAGAATGCATAGACCATCATGAGACAGGAGAAGATGATATAAAGGATGCCGATAATCAATCCCTTTGACCCCAGCCCTCCGAAGATCGACAGGCCGATGAGCCAGGTAATAAAGGCAAAGCAAAGATACCCGGCAAGACGCCCCAGCAGGAACTGCATCAAGGTGACAAAGTTCTGCGCAACGCCTTTCCCTTCACCGAGCATATAAGGAATAAGCACGGGGGTACAATATGCTACGCAGGTCACGCCGTTGCTGAGACCGAGGAAAAACCCTTTCATAATTATAGACTAATCCAAATAACAGCAAAGCACAAGATTTTACTCATCGTGAGCCGTAATGCGAAAGGTGAAAACCTTGTCCCTCGTTACTCGTTGCTTGTCACTGGTTTGAACCAGTATCCGGCGACGAGTAACCGGTGACGAGTATCCTGCTGATGTGGTATTATATTGCTATGAAATGCCATTCGAAGGCACTACGGGCTTGCCGGCATGCTCAGCCGGGGCTGATAGTCGCCGTGATCTTTTTTGCGCTGATCGTTGCCGTATGCGTCACGACAGGCCACGCGGTTCCTGCATATCCCGTGCAGGCGGTATCAGACAACAAGGTGTTCATCGTCAACGGAAACAGGTATGAGGCCATGACGGCCTGTAAAGGGATCTCTGAAGGGGACTGGGTTGTCTTCCTGCAGGGCGACCCTTACGGAACATGCTCGAGCGCGGTTATCCAGAACCTTCATACCGGCGCAACGTGCAACCTCTGGTGCGACTGACACAGCCCGGCCTTTCACTTTTCACCTTTCACTTTTTTTAATACAGTCCCCTTACCTTCCCGGTCTCCGTATCGATGTCTATCCTCCTGAATGCGGGGTCTGAGCTTGTACCCGGCATGAGTTTGATAGAGCCGGCCACAGGACATAAAAATCCGGCCCCCGTGAAGATCAGTATGTCCCTGATCGGCATGGTCCACCCTTTGGGCACGCCTTTCAGTTCGGGGTCATGGGACAGGCTGAGGTGGGTCTTCACCATCATGGTAAAGTAGTCCTTTTTGTCCGGGTCCGCTTCCAGTCTCTTCGCCTTCTCTTCAGCCTCAGGTATCCACAGCACCTTATCGGCGCCATAGATATTCTTTGCGATAACGTCTACGCGTTCTCTCAGGGGCATCTCTGCGGGATAAAGGAACCGGAAATCCACGTCCTCGTTACAGGCATCGATCACGGCATCCGCCAGTTCCAGGGCGCCTTCCCCTCCCTTCTGCCAGGACTCGGAAACCGCCACGCGCGCACCTTCTGCCTCGGCTGCCCTTTTTACACGTTCCACTTCGTTTTTTGTGTCGGTGCTGAAGCTGTTGATGCATACTACCGGCCTGACCCCTGACAGCTTCACCGTCCGTATGTGGTGAATAAGGTTCGGCAGGCCGTTCTCCAGTAATTGCAGGTCCTCTTTCCTGTATTCTTCGGGAAGCGGCAGCCCCGGTGCTACCCTGGGACCTCCGCCGTGCATCTTCAAGGCCCTGATCGTTGCGGTAATGACGGATACATTCGGCTTAAGCCCGCTGATCCTGCATTTGACGTTCCAGAACTTTTCAAAACCTATGTCCGTTGCGAAACCGCTCTCTGTAACGTGGTAATCAAACAATTTCAGGCCCGCCATGTCCGCGATTATCGATGACTGCCCGATGGCGATATTCGCAAAGGGTCCTGCGTGGACCAGTACGGGCTGCCCCTCCACTGTCTGGAGAAGGTTCGGGTTGATGCTTTCCCTTAAAAACGCGCACATCGCCCCTGCGACCTCCAGGTCCTCTGTCGTCACCGGCTTGCCGTACCGGTCGAAGGCCACGGTGATCCTCCCTACCCTCTCCCGCAGGTCCTTGAGGTCTTTCGCTATCGACAGGATCGCCATTATCTCCGAACTGACGGCAATGTCGAACCGGGACTGCATCGTAAATCCATCCATCTTCCCGCCAAGGCCGATTATTATGTTCCGTAATGTCTGTGCACAAAAATCAATGACCCAGCCCATCTGGACGTTTTTCGAGTCTATGCCCAGACGCCTCAGATTTCTTTTTGCAAGCTCGGCGTCGCTGTAGTTCCTTTCGTGCTGCATCCTTGATGTCAGGGCTGTCATGGCGAGGTTATGGGCATTCATGATGTTGTTGATGTCGCCGGTCAGTCCCAGCGAAAACTCTGTAAGAGGAATGACCTGGGCATTGCCTCCACCGGCTGCGCTCCCCTTCACGTTCATCGTGGGCCCTCCGGAAGGCTGGCGTATGGCTCCGCCGGTCTTCTTCCCCCTCTTGCCCAGCCCCTCTACCAGCCCTATGCATGTTGTCGTCTTCCCCTCCCCGAGGGGCGTCGGGGTGATCGCAGTGATGTTGATGTACTTCCCGTTCTCTTTCTGACCCAGCCTGTCCGATATCTTCCTGAAGTTGAGCCTCCCTATCCTGTTGTAAGGAATGATCTCGTCATTTTCCAGACCCAGTTCTTCCCGAAGCTGCCAGATCGACTTCATGTTCGCCTCGGCAGCTTCGGATATCTGCCAGTCAGACATCCTGTTCGCATCATACGGCATATGTTATCCCTCCAATAGAATCGCTACGGGTTCATTTCCTTCCGGAACCTTCCCGGCATTTTCAGCCTGTTATTAATTGTAGACGCTCAAATGATTCTGTCAAGCACTATCATCTTTGATATATAATGTATATGATCGAAGGAGGTCAATATGAAGAGATGCGCACTATACGCGGCAGCCGTTTGTATGATCTTATCCCTTTCCTTCCCGTCCTATGGAGGTGACGCCCTTCCCCGTATCGTGATCCTTGCCACAGGGGGCACGATTGCCGGTGTGGGCGCCACCGCCACAACGACCGTAGGGTATTCGGCGGCAAAGGTCGGCGTCGAAAGGCTG
>MVRS01000102.1 GCA_002067975.1 Syntrophorhabdus sp. PtaU1.Bin058 | reverse complement strand
TAAAAGAAGGCGCAAGCGTCGCGCCGGGAAGCATCATCGGGGAAGTCCAGGAGACGAACATCGTCCACCGTATCATGGTCCCACCAAACGTGAAGGGCGGTACAGTCAAGAGCATCAAGGCCGGATCCTTCACTGTCGACGAAGTGGTGTGCACCCTTGACAACGGCGTCCAGATCTCACTCATGCAGAAATGGCCGGTCCGTGTCCCGCGGCCGGTGAACGAGAAGATGAACCCGACGGTTCCCCTGATCACCGGGCAGAGGATCCTCGACGGGCTCTTTCCCATCGCAAAGGGCGGGACCGCGGCAATCCCCGGGCCCTTTGGGAGCGGAAAGACCGTCACCCAGCAGCAGCTCGCAAAGTGGAGCGATGCGGAGATCGTGGTATACATCGGGTGCGGGGAGCGCGGGAACGAGATGACCGAGGTGCTGACCGAGTTCCCGGAACTCGAGGACCCGAAGTCAGGAAAGCCCCTGATGGAGCGGACGGTGCTCATCGCCAACACCAGCAACATGCCGGTGGCCGCACGCGAAGCGTCTGTTTATACCGGGATCACCATCGCCGAGTATTTCAGGGACAGGGGGTGGGGAAGCAGCAAAAAAGAATAAATCGGACATCACTTTTTTTGGTGGTCAACAACTCTCTCGATAAGCAGCAAATCCGCCTTTCACTTACCCCTTGACCAGGCTCATTACTATTCGTATAATGAAAAAATAGACTAAGAAGGGGGGATTTATGAAAAAAATTTTGATATTTTGTTTAGTATTAACATTATTTTCTTGTGTAAATGGACAATGGCGGGGGATTACTGGTTATATGGATCATGTAAGTAGCCCAAAAAATGAATCGGCTACTTCTATTGATACGAGTAATATTACTATGCCACCATCAGGTTCTCCTGGGGTAACAATTTGCGGTATTGATAAAAAAGATTTTATAGAACGCATGATGGCATCTGCCAGTGAGTTTGGAGATAGTGATATAAATATAAAAGCAACAGAATATGAAATTATAATTAGCAAGCATTTGGAAGGATACAGAAATTCTTATATGTATGGATCAAGATATAATACAACGCCTGATCAAAGAATTATCATGACAGTTGCAAATAAAGGTGATGGATGTATTTATGTTGGCGGGCGATCACAAATAGTCACAAACCCAAACAGTCCACATGAGAGGATCACAGACACCACGAAAGGTCAAGACGGGAAGGAATTACAAGCAGTACTGGAAAAAATTAAGGCTAAATATGAATATGTAAAATAAAATATTTCAGGGGGGGGTAAGCTATGAAGAAATACTTTATCAAAAGCTTAAAGTCGTCTGACCTCGACGAAAATGCCCAGCCATTGAACATGAATTTTAATAGACTGCTTAGGACTGACCGGGATATTGATGAACTCATAGGTATCTGCAAGGGCATTACAGCCGATAATATTGTCAGCACAGAAGAAGCTCTTTATTTGGAACGATGGCTGAAAATAAACAAAGAGATTGCCAATCAATACCCGGCTAATATGCTTATCGGTCGGATAGAGACAATGCTCATTGACGGGGTTTTTGATGATAATGAAAAGCTTGAATTGCTCAGCGTGCTACAGGACCTCACCGGAGAAAGACCTTCACATGAGATCTGTGATAATTATTCGACTGCACTTCCGTTTGATCAACCGTTCCCTGAGGTAGTATTTCGAAATAACCTCTTTTGTTTGACCGGGAAATTTTGCTACGGGACACGTAATCTATGCGAATCTGAAATTATTAAGCGAGCAGGGCAAGTGCAATCCAACCCGACTTTAAAAACTAATTATCTTGTTATAGGCATCCTCGGCAGCAGTGACTGGATCCATACTACCCATGGCCGTAAAATCGAAAAGGCAGTTGAATACAGAGATAAAGGCCTTCCGATAAAGATCATCCCGGAGGAACACTGGGTAAATTCGATTCAGACTGCAGGTTGATTTGCCTCTTCTCCTAACAAAAACCCCGGGGATTTTGGCTTTTCCGGGGAGAAGGGCTATCATAACCCTCGGGGTGACGGAAAGTCCCCGTAGGAGGCAAATTTGAAAGGTATGCCCTACGATCTGGAGGCCCTGCCCATATAGAACGCCAGGTTGCGCAGGAAATTCTCCTTGATTTTCTCGAGCACGGCCTTAATGATGCCGGCACTAATCTCTTTCGTCTGCAGGATCCCGCCGATGTCCGGGCCATAAAGCTCTTTGAGGGGAAGACGCTCTTTTCCTGTTCGTTCGAAGACACCGAGATGGCCGGAGGGCATGACCTGCATAAACGGTTTCTGGCCAAATTTTGAGCTGACTTCTTTCCGGCCGGATCCTTTTTTCACCAGGACCGTCACGGCTCCCGGACGTCCCCTTCCGCGGGCAAGATATCTTTCCTTCGAATCTTTTGGACCCGCTCTCAGGACCTTGAAGCCCCGCTGGCGTGCGGAAAACCAGGCAAGGGCAAGACCCCTTCCATAGCCCGAAATAATTACATAGAGTGCCTCTATTTTAGCCTTGAAGGTCACGCGTAATCGATCTCTGACCCGATCTTGTTTGATATTGTACGTTTTGGTAATCTCTTTGGCTGCCCACGATCTGCCGGAATCAGCGGCTTCATTCAGGGTCCGGGCAGTCGCCTTTTTTACTGCCTCCGGTCCTGTCTGCAGGTGCTTTATGATCGCATCGAGGCCGTGTACGGTGATGTTGATCTCCATCACCATCCTCTTTCTGCGGTGAAGACCAGGGTCCACTTCGCGGGGGTCATGGCGGTCCAGCTCCCGGTGGTCTTGTTGACGATATACTGCGCGGCGCCCTTTGCAACCGCCCTGATCGTGCTCCTGTCCACCATGGAGCCGGCAGCCATATAGCCGGTCGAATCTCCCAGGAACTGCAGGGGGACGATATCGCCCACGGCATAGCCTGCATCCGTGGTAACGCATTTGAGCGATACGGAATGTTTCCACGGGGTCACGCCAAGATTGTGGCTTGTACTGACCGGGGTCGTTGTCGGATAGCTTGTGCTCGTACCATAATACCGCCCCCTCAACGCATAGTTCACTACGCTTGATACCGTCGACGCCCCTGTCACCGCCTCGCCGAGGAAAACGACCTGCTTTTCGGTCCACTCGCCACTTACATACTGAAACATTTTGTATTGAGAGAGGTCGAACCAGTATTGATTATCTGCGGTGCCAAACATCTGCAATTCACATACCCATACATATTCTCCACCCGTTTCAGTTACATCCAATTTGTAATATGTATATGATGCAGGGCTGCTGATCGTATATGTCTTTGCGGTATTTGATACCCATGTTGTTATATTCGTCTGGGTATCAAGCGTTTCCCAGTCGGCGCCGTTATTCGATCCCTGGAATGTCCATGACTTCGGAGCGCGGGTATTGACATACGAGTAGCCCGGAGTGATCGAATATGATGTTATTATTTGGGCCGTGGGAAATTGATATTTCAGCCATCCTGATGTTACCCCGGACGATGTTACCCATCCGGTATCGCCTGTAACTACTTTATCGAATGCCTTCCAGGCCGCATATGATGAACTATTTTCAGTGCTGGCAGAGGCCACTCCGGAGGGTGTATTGTTCGACGTCATTGCCGGGATCTGATTACCGGAAGGCTCGGTGAATTGATATGCCGGCTGCACAAGCGTCTTTCCCAATGTGATCGCGCCGGTGTCTATATCGCGGTCCGCGTAGATGTAATTTGTGGAATTTGCCGTCAGGGAGCCAACATTCTCAGATCCGGTAATGCTCCCTATCTTGTCTATCGGTCCGCCGTCTGCAAAACCGTAGGCAAACGATACTATGACAGGGGTGGTCCCGTCGACGTCCACAGACAGCCCGGACCCGGCTGCAATAAATGCCGGCAGGCCGTTGGAATCGATAAAGGATGAAAGCACGGTCTGACGCACCTCGCCGCCGGCGCCAAGGGATACGGACGAATCGATAGACGATTGTTTCACCGCACCGGCCGGGACCTGGTCGTTCCCAAAATCCCATATTGTCTGCCAGGCGGTATTCGCTTCATTTCGCAGCTTCAGGAGGTTGTTTGTCGTATCGTACCAGAGCATCCCCGCAACGAGGTTTGACGGCTCAGTTGCGCTCGCCTCATGGGCACGCAGATCGTTGAGGTTGGTCCTGATGACGGTGATATCCGATAGTGCGTTGTGGGTCGATGCAGGCGACGTCGGGTCAAAGGCCGGGGCCAGGGCGGGAGAAAGCAGAAAAGCAACAGAGCAAAGGATAAAAAAGATTGCTGAGAGCTGAGAGCGGAGAGTGAATATTTTTTTCATGGCGGATACCTCCTTTATTGCCAGTAATAGGCTTTGCCCGTGAAGGGGCTTTTTACATAGATGTATGAGTTTGCATCGTTGTCGGTAAGGAAGATCTGGTATTGTACGTATTGCGCGGTGATCTCGCAGGAGAGGAGCTGGAAATCATCGATATAATTCCATGTGATATTGTCTTCGGAATACCACAGCCTGATCGAGATATCTCCGGCTATAGCCCCGACGAATTTGCTGAGCCAGGTATCGGAGGATTCCAGCTTATCCGCCCAGGTATTGCCAGCGGAGAATTCTCCTTCCCAGGATGCCGCGACGTTATTGAAGATCAGGTCGAATTCCCCCCAGTGGCGAACGGTCTTGATTGACCCCATATTCTGTACAGCGGAAGTATAGTCGCCGGTCAATGTCGTAGACGGTATCTCGTAGATGTCATATGTATAGCCAGCGGCATCGTTGAAATTAAATCCTTCCTCGATGGATTCCCAGGATTGAGTTTCTCCGCCTGGAGCGCTTACGATCGTCACGCCGGTTACAGAAGGCGCAAGAATTTGTTTGACGCTGATAGTATCAAATAATTCATATTTTCCAGCCACCCCGGACAAAGTGAGTACCCTTATTGATAAAA
>MVRS01000101.1 GCA_002067975.1 Syntrophorhabdus sp. PtaU1.Bin058 | reverse complement strand
CGCCTCAGGGGACGTTAAGGCATCTTCCTTGCCAACGATTTTTTGGAGTTCTGTTGCTATCGATTCTTTGATCATCCATACCCCCTATTTTTTGATCGGATTTGTTGTTACGTATTTCACATTTTATATCTTTTTCTTGATAATTTCGTCAAGAAAATATGAACGATTCTGCCCTGATACCGTTCTTCATAGTGAACGCTGTATTTACCAGGAGTATACCAAAGGGCCTGGGCTATGGGCCGCTTGAATTCCCCACCTTCAACCCCTTATCTCTGCTGGAAATTTATAGGCAGGTTTACCATAATCCAGTTGAACGCAACAGACTGACATGATAGAAAGGTAAAAGGCGTAAGGGGAAATCTGTTCAATGTTCTATGTTCAACGTTCAACGTTAAGACAAAAGAGACTAAATAGACTAAACGAATCGGATAGACTCTGTGTATTTCTGCGAGCTGTGAGCTGTATGCTGTGAGCTTTTTTTATGGCTGTAATTGAGACGATAATACCGATATTTCTGATCATTGCCTTTGGATACGTCATCCAGAGGAGGGGCTTTCTCAAGGAACATTTCATCCAGGAGATGAACAGGTTTGTATTCCTCTTCCCGCTGCCTGTTCTGATCTTTACCGGGATCGTCAAGTCAAACCCCGGGGATGTGGATCTCATCCATATCCTTTCAGCCATACTCCCGACAGGTATAATACTATGCGTATCCCTTGTTGTCGGGCTCGTGATCGGTTTAAAGCAGGGGAGGCTCGGCAGTTTCGTGCAGACGACCTTTCACGGAAATGTTTCCTACATCGGCCTCGCCGTTCTCTTCTATATGCTCGGCGAGGAAGGGCTGAAAAGGGGAAGCATCCTCATCGGCATCCTGATCCTCGTCAACAACAGCCTTGCGATAGCGGTCCTCTCCTGGACGCAGCACCAGCACAAGAATATCCTCAGGACCTTCCTGCCGATCATCAAGACGCCTGTCATTGTTGCCACTTTTTGCGGCATCGCCATCCTTTATCTCAAGGTACCCATTCCGGGCGTCCTCCTGAAAGGCATGAGCATCGTTGCAAATATCGCCCTCCCCATGGCCCTCATCATCATCGGCGCGTCCATTACCATAGGCACGATCCGGAAATCCTTCGCCCTTTCAGGAACTGTCACATTCTTCAAGCTCATCGCACTGCCGGCATGCTCACTTTTACTCTGCGAACTTTTCGGCATCCCCCCCAAGGAGATGCTCCCGGGCATTATACTGCTTGCAACGCCGACTGCGACGACATCCTATATTATGGCCCGTGAGATAGGGGGCGATATTGATATTGCCTCAGGGGCAATTACCCTGTCCACCCTCACGTCGCCCCTGACGTTTATCTTCTGGGCGTCAATGTTACATTAAACCGGTGAATAGTCGATAGTGAAGAAAGCCGTAAGTCGTTAGGCGTTAGGCGATTAAACCCCTTACGACTTACGATTCACGCCTTACGGGTGTTCGCCGGTCGGTTCTGTTATCGTGTTCCCCAGGCACGGGTTCGAACCGTCAACAATGCGTAAGGAAATACCCAGAAGAGGGCGAGAAAAGAAAAATAGGCATACAAAATCCCATACAGAAACAACCACGAACGTTCTGAATACAGATAGTACGCAAGATTGAGTGTCGCGAAAAGACCTATTGCGCAGAAAAGACGGAGGATCGTGGTCGGATCACTGATCGAGAGGGTTGCAAAGAGAAAAAGGCTTGCCCAGCCCACGGGATAGCGCATATTTGTGATCAAAAGGTCTGCAAGAGAGATAAGACGGGCCCAGAAAGGGCGCTTCCAGACGATCCTGGCGAAATGGATCGTCTCGCGAATGTAGCTCCTGTCCCAGCGCAGATACATCTTGCACAGTTTCCGATAGGCCTCGGGCACCAGGGTATGCACCTTGCCGCTTCGCTGATATACCGCGTTATACCCCGAGGACAGGATGAAATTTGTCATGGCGCGGTCCTCACCATAGGTACATTGTATACCCAGAAATCTCTGTTGTACCCACCTGTCAAGCACGCTCCGTACAACCGACGTCCTGTACGCGGCAAGGGCTCCGGGGCAGCAATAAACAGTACCATAAGTGGATTGGACGGCACGCAGGAAGTCAAAGGACAACACGTAGCGTACTTGCAGCATCTTCGGGATGATACCCTCATTCTGGTTGTAGACAAGGACCTTTCCGGCCACTGCCCCGACCTGCGGGTCACGGAAAGGGCCCATCATGGCAAGCAGCGTGCCGCGTTCGATCACGCTGTCCGAATCGAGCGTCAGGACCATCTCGCCGCTGGCGTGACGAAAGCCCTCCTCGAGCGCTTTCCGTTTCCCCTTGTTTTTTGTGAAACGTAAAGGTGTCACCAGTTGCGGGTATCCTGCGGCTGCCTTCTGAATATAATGCCATGTATCGTCGATGCTTCCGTCATCGACAACTAAGACCTGGAGCCGGTCCTGCGGGTAATCTGCAGACAGCACCGAATAGATGGCCTTCTCTACCATTCTGCCTTCATTGTATGCGGGAATAATAACGGTAAGTGAAGGTGCATCCACGGGTGTAGCCGAGGGAAAGGGGCGATAGCGGAACCAGAGAAATGTCCTGCATGCGAGAAAGATACTACCCGTCAATCCCCATAACGCGCTTGGACGTAAAACGATCTTTGACCAATGAGCATTCTGTATTGAATGAAATAGCGGTTGAAAGACGCTCCCCGCAAGACTGCCATAGAAGATTACCAGAAGGCCTGCAATGATCAGCCCGCGAAGTACCCAATCCACCAGGGTCCTTGGGCCTTCCTGACTTGGGGTGTCCATTACGCAGGAAGTATCCTGCTCACAATTTTCTTTCACCTCATTGTTTTCTTTGCGCTCTTTCTGACAGGATTGGCGAGGCATTTTAGAGTGACAGATTTTATCAGATTTGACAACGCTTTACAATAGATTAGCTGCAATGGGCAAAAATTCGCAACAGGGAAAAATACGTAAAAATGTAAAAATATCTTGACAAAAAATAACGATGATTCTAATTTATAGACATTAAGTCTTATGTATGGAGTTATGGTCTAAGTGAGAACCCTCTTTAAAGAGAAAATTATAACCAAATGTATAAAGGAAAATGGGGTATTGTGAAGTGAGCTGGACCTGACAAAATTTTTTTTTGCATAACGTTATCTATTTATGTAGATAACGTTATGCAAAAGAGCTATACTATTCGACAGAGTATTAAGCGAAACTGGGCGAGTGCGGGATAGCTCCATGAAGAGGTTTTTTACATAAAAATAACAGTGCGTTCATAAAAGGCGCACCAATGAAAATGATAAATTTACGACGAAAAGGAGGATAGGGATTATCGATGGGTAGTATATCTCGGGCTATAGTGCGTTTCTTTCTCCAGGGAGACCTTCTTGAGAGGTTCGAGGAGAAGGTAGAGAACGGAAAGACAACGTCAATAGATGTGTTTTTGCAAAAGGAAAAGGGGTATATCGTGAAAGGGGAGATCTTGAAGCGTGATGAGACGCCGATTATGTCGCTCCGGGATGCTTCAGGAAATGAGGTTCCTGCAAAATTCAGCAATAACGGACAGTATTTTTCCGTGACCCCCGACAGGGATGGGCCATACAACATACAGGTAGCGGTAAGGTCCAACACGAATGGCCGGGGACCGGTCGCTACCGTTGTGGTCTCCCTTCTCAAGCAAATTGAGCTGGGCAAGAGAGGGTTCTATTGAATATTTGAAACAGGAAACGTAATGGAGCCGTAAGAATCTACAAAGGAGGAGGAAAGCCCATGAAGACGGTACCAAAGGTTGAGCTGCATAACGGGCCCGTTGAAAGACATATGGATAGCACGGAAGAGAAGTATAGAGCAACCGCTTCCGGAAGGTATGCGATCAAAATGATGATGCACGGATGCACGGCATCTCTCGGAACGGCAACAGGCAAGGCCACGGTGGTAGTAAACAGAGGCGATATAGCTCGCGTAAGGGAAGGCACGGTAATAATCTCTAAAGTCGCTTCGCCTGATCTTACGTTAGTCATATCAAAGGCCTGTGCGATTGCCACAGAATATGGGGGTCAATCAGCCTCTGCCTTGGTACTCGCCAGAAAATACGGCATCCCTGCAGTAGTGGGTGTGCCAAAGCTCATGAAGGCGATCCAGGACGGGGACCTTGTACGGATAGACGGGATCAACGGAACCGTGGAGATAATGAAACGCGGCACATGACGCCGGTTCGGGGAGACAATACCCCACAGGACAAGAGGGCGCACATCCAAAAAAGCAGGTCATCGTGGATCACAAAACCTCATCCTGAAAAAGGCCGATGAATACGCGGTGAATATCATAGAGAACTATACATTTCGGTAAAGCAACAGACTAAAATCACTTAGAGCAAGAAATGACCGCCAGTCCGGAACCGATAAAAAATATAAAAAAGTACTTGACAAATAATAACAATGGTTCTAAATTATAGACATTAAGTCTTATATATGGAGTGACGGTCTAAATGGGTGTCATAGAAAGAAGAAAGCGGGAGAGAGAGGCAAGACAGGAATTGGCGATAGACGCAGCGATGAGTATATACAACAAGGACGGCTATCATGCAATTACCATGGAAAAGATTGCAGAGAAATCCGAATTGAGCCGGGCAGCACTCTATCTGTATTTTAAGAACAAAGAGGAGATACTGGTAAGCGCCATAGCATCTCATGCCTGCTATTTTGAAAGTATTTTACAGGAATTGTACGATAACCGGGAAAGCCTTAAGGAAGAGCTACTGGAAAAACTGTGGGAATGCTTTAAGAGATTCTACAAAAAAGACCCCATTGCCTTTACCGCATGGCAGTATTTTCACCAGACCGAGACGATCTCCAACCTCCCCGAGGATTTACGAGACGTTATTCACGGGCTTGGTGCGAAAGTGGTCGCCCTTCAGCATAAGATTGTCGGGTACGGAGTAACTGAAAGGATCTTTGTTCAGTGTGACTACAGGGCGCTTTCAGAGGCAATATGGTCCACCTTTCTGGGGATCGTGTACGTTGAACGAAGCAAGGAGGTGCTTTCCAACAAGAACCATATGGATATTACAATGGATACTGCAATCAAGGTCCTGTCGTGCGGCATATTGAACCAGTCACGGAAAAACGGAGGGAGTGATGCATGCGACATAGATACCTGATAATGAATGTGGGACGTGAGCAAGACTGTGTTTTTGCGAAATGGCCTGCATTGGCAGACAAAAATTTTTGTTTATCGTTATTCAAGCTGCAACATAACGTTAGGCAAAAAAATCTCCGTGACGGGACGCAGGAAACCCCAAAAGATGAATAAGAATAAGGAGGATTTAGTATGAATAGAGTATTTGAAGCAATAAAGCGATTTATGTTGAAGGAAGTACTTCTCCAGAGGTTCGAGGAAAAAGTGGCAGGGAAAGAAACGGCGACAATCGATGTGTTCCTGAAAAAAGGAAAGGAGTATATCGTGAGGGGAAAGGTCACGAAAGGCCACGGGAAGCCGATACTGTCACTCGTTGATGTTGGAGGGTCGGCAGTTGAAAATCAATACAACGATAAAGGGAATAATGTCTACTTCACCCCTGGCAGAGACGGCCTGTATCGTATCGTGGTAGCAACAAATTACGCCGTTAATGGCCATGAATCTGTTCCCGTTGAGGTCACGCTTGCGTATCGTCTTCCTCCGCCTCAGTACCTCATCGACTCGGTCAGGTTATTACCCTGTGAATCAGACTGGCCCGGGTTCAAAGAATACGAATCTACGGAAGACCTGCCCGAAACAGAAGCAACCGTTACAAGAGGATGCATGAGCAGCTGAACTCAGGAGGAAAAAAACAGGCTAAGGCTAAGGTCGAGGAAAAAACAGGATTTGCTCAACCTTAGCCTGTTTTTTAACTGCTCGATGTTGGAGACGCTTGGTGTTTAGTGTGATCTATGCGCGGATCGCGTTGAGTCTTTCCAGCACTGGTCCGATGCCGTACTCTTCTATCTCAAAGCTCTCTACGATGACCTTCCCGTTATAGCCAAGGTCCTTCAGGCCATGGACGAGCCTCTTCATGTCGATGTCCCCTTTGAGAAACAGGTGATCGTCCCTCTCGCCCGTGTTGTTATGAAGATGGACGTGAAAGACCTTCTCGATGCCGATAGTGCGTATATCGGCCAGGATCTCGCCTTCAGGGTCCCCGGCGCCATTGGCACGCTTTGCAAGATAGGCATGGCCAAGGTCAAGGGTCATCCCGATCCCCGGCACCAGTTGCTGTAGTCCGGGAAATTCTTTGAGGTCACAGAAAAAGAAATAGGGCATATGGACATTCTCGAGGGCGATCCGCACCCCCTGTTGGTCCGCAAAGGCGGTTACTTCGAGCATATCCTCGATAAACCTTATCCTCAGCCGCTCCTCCAGCTCTTTCACCCTATTCGTCATGAAGGAATATCCGGGGTGGACCACGAGAGGGTCACAGCCGATCTTTGCGGCCATGGCAATAGCCTTTTTGTTCCGCTCCTTCGATACCCTCCTTATCTCCTCGATATAGCTCCCGAGGTTGATCTCGAAGAAAGGACCGTGCATGGAGAATACTATGCCGTTTTTCCGGAGCTCACCGACCTTTGCGACAAAAGATTCATCCATGCTCAGGACATGGGGCAACTCATAGGACAACTCGATCGCCCCGACCCCTCTTTCAGCGAATTCATCGATAATCTGTCCGATGGGTTTTTGCATCGAAAAGTATGTAGAAAAACCAAATTGCATAATAAATGTAAGCTTTCAGCGATCAGCTCACTGATCTTTTTAAAAGGCTGACTGCCGTGAGCTGATCGCTGATGGCCGACCTATTTCACTGCCTTCTTGATCTGATCGACGATCTCTTCACTACTCAGGGAGCTGATGGTCGTTACGAGACCTTCTTTCTTGTAGAAATCAATGAGGGGGGCGGTCTTTTCGTTGTATGTCTCAAGGCGTTTCGTAATGGCCTCCACGGTCTCATCGGCACGCTGGACAGCAGGGGATCCGCATTTTACACAGGTTCCGTCCGGTTTCGGCGGTTTGCTCTTGATATTGTATATCTCCTGGCAGTCAGGATTGGAGCAGGTCCTCCTGGTCGTCAGCCTGTCCAGTATGACGTCTTTGGGGACATCGAGGTTGATGACCCTGTCGAGCTTCAGGTTGATCTTTACCAGTAATTTCTTCAGCGCCTCTGCCTGCGGGATCGTCCTCGGAAAACCGTCGAGGAGAAAACCCTTCGTGCAATCAGGCTCCTGCAGCCTGGCCTCCATGATATCCATGATGAGTTCATCGGGGACAAGCTCGCCACGCTCCATGAAACCCTGTGCCTTTTTGCCAAGCTCGTTTCCTGCCTTGACGGCGTTTCTCAGGATATCTCCTGTCGAAATCTGTACCGAACCATCATAATCCGTCAACATCTTTGCCACTGTGCCCTTCCCGGCACCCGGGGCTCCCAATAACACGATTCTCATATTACATCCTCCTTGGATCAAATTGTGGTGTCAAATTATCAGACCAAAAATGTTATTTGCTCTTCTTTTCGAGTTTCTCTTTTCTCTTTTCCTTCAATGACTTTTGCGGGGCCTTTTTGGTCTCCCTCTTCTGCTTATTCTTCTCTGCCATAATTACCTCCGGTAAATACGGTTCATAGTTCATGGCTCACAGCAGAACACCCGTAAGTCGTGAGGCGTAAGTCGTAAGGGGTTTAATCGTCTGACGCCTTACGTTTTACGCTATGAGCTAATTAAGTGAGTCTACCAAAAAAAGTGAAAAAAATCACGATAAAAACCGAATTAAGGCAGCGGAGAGCATGGAGCGGAGAACGGAGAGTAAAAACATAAACCTGTAAGGCGTATAACACCCGTTCAATGTTCTATGTTCAACGTTCAATGTTAACACAAAACAGAGAGAATGAATGGGCCGGACGGAATAGTGGAAGGCATGAATTTAAAAAACGTTGAACGTAGAACCTTGAACGTTGAACAGATTTTCGCCCATGGCTGACGAAGGTTTTACTATGCAGCTATCAGTTCCTTGACTTCCACCCTCTCATGCAGGATAATGTTACGCCGATGAAACGATATACGATCCACAGAGACGTCGCCCCGGCAACGCACCGCATAGACTATGAAAAGGAGCTCAACGAAGAGCAGTTGAATGTCGTGATGAGCGAGGACGGCCCTATACTCGTCATCGCGGGGGCAGGCAGCGGAAAGACGCGGGTCGTTACCTACAGGGTCGCGAGACTTCTCGAAAGGGGCATATCCCCCAACGGCATCCTCCTCCTCACCTTTACGAACAAGGCTGCGCTGGAGATGCTCCACAGGGTGGAACATCTGTTGAAGATCGATACCCGGTACATCTGGGGAGGGACGTTCCACCATATCGGGAACATGATACTGCGGCAGAACTGCGAGCTGGCGGGCTTCAAAAAGAACTTCACCATACTCGACAACGAGGATGCAAAGGACCTCATCGACGTTGTCCTGAAGGAATCGAAGATAGACACAAAGGCCCGGATGTTCCCGAAGAGCGGCATACTGAAGGAGATATTCAGCTACTGCATCAATACGATGAACGGCATCGAGGATGCGGTCAAGGAGAAGACCCCTTACTTCTACGACATCATCGGCGAGATATCGCAGATCTACGGGCTCTACACGGAAAAGAAAAGGCTCACGAACGCGATGGACTTTGACGACCTCCTCTATTACTGGCACAAGGTGCTTTCCGAGCACGAGCACCTGCAAAAGCTCTATGCCGGCACCTTCTCCCATATCCTCGTCGACGAATACCAGGACACGAACAGGATACAGTCGGAGATCGTCGATTTTATGGGCCTCATCAACCGCAACGTGATGGTCGTCGGAGACGACGCGCAGAGCATCTACTCTTTCAGGGGCGCCAATTTCCAGAATATCTTCGATTTCCCGAAAAAATATGAAGAGGCGAAGATCTTCAAGCTCGAGACCAATTACAGGAGCACCCCGGAGATACTGGGGCTCGCGAACAACTCCATATCCCACAACAAGCAGCAGTTCTACAAGGTGCTCCGGAGCATCAAGCAAAGCGGCGTCATCCCCGTCGTAGCGCCTTCACGGGACGTGATCCAGCAGGCCGAATTCGTTGTCCAGCGCATCCTCGAGCTGCGGGACGAAGGGGTACCGCTTAACCACATAGCGGTCCTCTACAGGGCCCATTACCACTGTATGGAGCTGCAGATGGAGCTCACGCGGAGGGACGTCCCCTTTGAGATCAGAAGCGGCCTTCGCTTCTTCGAGCAGGCCCATATCAAGGACGTCGTCTCGTTCCTGCGGGTGATGGTGAACCCCGACGATGAGATATCGTGGATGAGGATGCTCAGGATATTTCCGAAGATAGGGAAGAAGACGGCGGAAAGGATATACTCGTACCTGAAGGTCTCCGAGAACCCCTTCGAGCTTTTGATCTCGAAAAAGATCGCCGACCAGTTCAGGAATATCCAGAAGGAGACCATCGATACGTGGTCGGGGCTGTTCAGGGAGCTTACGGGCCTCTACGAACAGGAGGCCCCCTCCGACATGATCACCGCCGTGCTCAAACACGGCTACACGGAATACCTGAAATTCAATTATCCGAATTACGAGACAAGGCTCGAGGACCTGGGCCAGCTCATCAAT
The DNA here is from genome assembly GCA_002067975.1 of Syntrophorhabdus sp. PtaU1.Bin058. Classification (GTDB taxonomy): domain Bacteria; phylum Desulfobacterota; class Syntrophorhabdia; order Syntrophorhabdales; family Syntrophorhabdaceae; genus UBA5609. The sequence goes on along the minus strand of MVRS01000101.1, from coordinate 673 downwards.
TTCTCCACAAAATACCAGTCGCTGGAGAGCTTTTTAAGCGAACTGTCCCTCATGAGCGGCATAAGCGGGGAAGAGGTTATCGTTGCGGACAGGGACGACGAACGGGTCATCCTGACCACGATCCACCAGGCAAAGGGGCTTGAATGGAAGGTGGTATTCATCATCTGGTGCGCCGAAGGGAGGTTCCCCAACCCCAAGGCCATTGAGGACGGGGGATTGGAAGAGGAAAGGAGGTTGTTCTACGTGGCCGCCACAAGGGCCATGGACGAGCTGTACCTCTGCTATCCCATGCTTGTCTTCGACCGGCAGGTAGGCCACGTGATCCTCAGACCCTCACGGTTCATCTCGGAACTAAGCGGCAGCCATTACGACGAATGGCAGATTACGGAATACTGACGAAACACCCGTAAGGCGTAAGTCGTCAGTCGTGAGGCGTTAGGGGATTACAACCGTATAGCAAATCGTATTGTACTGATCACTTATCCGAGTTGAATGAGATTGCCACACTCCGCTCGTAATGACACTACAATCTTCCTGTGACATACAGTCTTTATTTCCTTACGCCTTACGACTCAAGGGGTTTCTCGCCTAACGATTTACGCCTTACGATTCACGACGAATTTAGTTAATAAACACCTTCTTATACTTCGTCATATCCTCCAGCGCCTTGCCG
>MVRS01000100.1 GCA_002067975.1 Syntrophorhabdus sp. PtaU1.Bin058 | reverse complement strand
AGGAGCGCCGCAGGTGTGGCCTATGCGAAAGACGCGATCGATATCACGGGGAAGGTGATACAGCAGGTAAAGTAGGAATAGAATCCGTAAATCGTGAGGCGTGAGGCGTAAGGGGTTTATCCTTTTACGCCTCACGTAGTTTTATTCGGATTTCTTGCTATGAGCTAAAAATAAAAGGGCTTGCTGTCTGCAAGCCCTTTTATTTTTCCGTCATCTGCGTTACTTCTGTTACTTTGCACTCGATGATTATTGATTTTTCACCAGGAGGCATCGAAGTTATGCCGTAGATGCATACGGGTTCAACCTTACCTTTAACCGCAACCATATCAAGGCCTGTCACTTTCAGGTGGCCCAGATCGCTTCCGAAGAGAAGTTCCCGTATCTTGTTCAGGGTTGATTCGGTGATGATGATGTCGGCGTCATATTTCCTTGTGAGCCCCTCTACGCGGGCGCCGAGGTTCACGTTGTCTCCGATGACCGTATAGTCCATCTTTTTCCCTTCGGCACCGATATTGCCGACGATCACCTCTCCTGTGTTGAGGCCGAATCCGGCGGCGAGGGGCACCCTTCCTTCCGCTTTCCACTTCTCCTGGAGCTCGGTCAGCCTTTGCGTCATGTGGAGAGCGCACTTGATGGCGAGCTCGGCATGCTTTTCCTGCGGTATCGGCGCGCCCCAGAAGGCGACGATCTCGTCACCGACGAACTTATCGAGTGTCCCGTCCCACTGGAATATGATGTTCGTCATCTCGCCGAGATATTCGTTGAGGATCGTCACGACCTCCTCAGGAGAATGCTTTTCTGAGAATGTTGTAAAGCCGCGGACATCGGAGAAAAGGACCGTGACTTCCCGCCTCTCTCCGCCGAGCTTTGCAAGGCTCGGGTTCTTGATCAGTTCATTGACGACCTTCTCTGTTACGTAGCTTGAGAACATGTGCCGGATCTGCCGCGCATACCTCTCTTCAGTGGCATACCTGTAGGCAGTGATAACAAAATACGTGATCAGGATATTGTTCCCCGAATAGCTCAGGTCCATCCACAACCCTTTCGAGAAAAAGAGGTAGTTGCCGATCCCGTAGATGATCGCGATAAAGGCAAAGGCAAAGACCGCGCCGATGATAGCCTTGATCCGTACAATAATAATGGAGAAGAGAATACCTGATACGAGAACGATAAGAACGTTCCAGATGTTTGCGAGCTTGGAGATGAATTTATTGTTCAGTATGGATGCCACAACGCTTGCATGTTTTTCAATCCCCGGCATTGCCGGCGACGTGGGTGTCACCCTGAGGTCGTATATACCGACGGCCGTTGCACCCAGGAGAACGACCTTGTCTTTGATCATTGATGGCTGGACCTTGTTTTCGAGGAGGTCCGCAACAGAGATTGACGGGAAGGTCCTCTCCGGTCCGTAGTAGTGTATCAGTATCCTGCCCCAGAAATCGGTTGGTATGAAGGCATTGCCGAGTTGTATCCCCTCGGCTGCCTGGAGGGTCATTGCCCCGTTGGGGAGGTTGCGGTAAAGCCTTGCAGCCTGGAGGTCGATAGAGGGGTACATCTCGCCGTTATATTCTATGGACAGGGCCTCCCATCGAAGGACGCCGTCCTTGTCGGGGAACATATTGATATAGGCCAGGGCCTTTGCGCTTTGCAACAGCTTTTCTACAGGCATGAGGACGCTGCTCGCGCTTAACGGCGGAAATATCTTGAAATTATCCATCTTCCGGATCATCAGGAAGGCATTGTCCAAAAGGGTATCATCCTGGATCATCCTGGGTTCGCCCTTGAAGTCAAACACGATGGGAAGGATTACGTTTCCGGCCCTCTTGATCGACTTAGCAAGGATATCGTCGTCTTTTGAGGGCTCGCTGAAGATGATATCCATGAGGATCACCCTTGCCCCCATCCTGTTCAGTTTGTCGACGATGGATGCGACCTTCCTTCTTTCCCAGGGCCACCTGCCGTACTTTTCCAGGCTCCTGTCGTCGATGCCCAATATTACCACTTCTTTGGGTGGTGTTGTTCTACCGTGTATGCTGTACCGCATATCGTAGAGGAGGAGTTCGAGGCGCTCGAAAGGGACAAACCGTATGATCGCAAGCAGGGAGAATAAAAGAGTAAGGCCGATCCCGATCAGGGTTGGGACAAGTATCTTTTTCATAAAGGTATCTTTTCTATATTATCAAAAGTAGCGATTATATTGCAAAAGAAAACTGTATAATATTGAACAAACAGCTATCAGCAATAAGGCAGCATAGCGCAAAGCGCATGGCGCATAGCGGAACAACCAAGTCGTAAGGAGTTTTTTTGACTCTCTGCTCTCAGCTTAAGGTTTTTTGTCTTAGCTGACTGCTGATAGCTGACGGCTGTCTGCTGGTTTAAAGAGGGGGCGACGCAAGGAAAGGACCGAAGGACGAAGGACATCCGCTTCGCTAGGACGAAGGACGAGAAAGGCAGCGGAGAGCAGAGAGCAAGAAGGTGAGGACCTGAATATAAGTCCTATACGACCTGTTGGGCCTATATTTTGTAGCCCGTTCTCGGGCCGGGTACCCGCTTGCGGGTGCGGGAGGCTCCGGCAGCTTGGCTGCCGGAGGGGGCGACGTGAGCCCCATTAAAAGAAAGTTATGTGTCATCGGTGGGATTATGATATAATGCTCAAACCACGTGCGCCCGTAGCTCAGTTGGATAGAGCGTTGGCCTCCGGAGCCAAAGGCCCCGCGTTCAAATCGCGGCGGGCGCGCCATAAAGCCAACAGATAGTTTATGGCTGACAGCAGTTCATAACAATTCAGGGACAAACACGAAATACTGCCAAAACCGATGCTAACGTTGATGTGGTGTACTGTTCCCGTCAGTTTGCGATCCTTGCAGCGATCATGTCCCCCATCTCCTTGGTTCCGAGCTTCGTCATGCCGTCGCTCATGATGTCATAGGTACGGTAGCCGTCTTTCAGCACCTGATCCACCGTATCTTCGATCGCCTGCGCTTCCTTTGCCAGGCCGAAGGAGTAACGAAGCATCATGGCCCCGCTCAGGATTGTCGCTATTGGGTTGATCATGTTGAGTCCGGTACGGCGGGGTGCGCTGCCGTGTATCGGCTCGTAGAGACCGACCAGCTTATTGCCGGCGGACGGGATGCCGGCTAAGCTTGCGGACGGCATCATGCCGAGGGACCCGGCGAGCATGGACGCCTCGTCGCTCAGGATATCGCCGAAGAGATTTTCCGTTACGATCACGTCGAAGTCGGCAGGACGCTGAATGAAGCTCATGGCGCAGTAATCCACAAGGGCGTGCTCGATCTCGATATCCGGATATTCGGCGGCCACCTCAATGGCAACCTCCCTCCAGAGATCAGAGCACTTAAGGATCTGGAACTTATCCACCGAGGTCAGTTTTTTTCTCCTGACCCTTGCCAGCTCGAAGCCGACCCGGACAATACGTTTGATCTCGTCTTCCGAATACCTCATGGAATCGACCGCGCTTCGCCCTTCCGGGGAGCGTATCAATTCCTTCGGTTCGCCGAAATAGATCCCTCCGGTCAGCTCGCGGACTATAATGAAATCGACGTTGCCGACGATCTCCGGTTTGAGGTGAGAGGTACTGATAATGGACGGGAAAAGCTTGACAGGTCGTACATTGGCAAAAAGGCCCATCTCCTTTCTGAGCCTGATGATGCCGTAGCCTCTCTCCGGACGCTCCTTCAGACCGGGCACCTCATATCTTGGTTCGCCTACTGCGCCGAACAGGACGGCGTCGCTTCTCTTGCAAAGTTCGACAGTCTCGCCCGGAAGGGCCTCGCCAAGCTTTTCAAAGGCTACCGCTCCTATCATGCCGTCATCGAACTGAAACTCATGGCCAAACTTTGAACCGACAGCCTTGAGAACCTTTACTCCTTCCGCGACGATCTCAGGACCTACCCCATCTCCAGGCAGTACGGCGATAGACAATTTCATAACCTTCCTCCTTCTGTAATATTTTTTTTCTTCATATTTTTTTCTGATCGTTCTTGATCTGTTTTAACAGCGATTCGATGCCGCCGCATTCCAGAACCTTCAGCATCTCATCCGGGAAAGCCTGGAAATCGAGAGTTTTACCGGTTGTGTGGTCCATTACCTTGCGATCGGCAAGGTTTACTTCTGCCTCGTCGCCATCGTTGCCAAGCGAAACGACGCCCGGACAAATAACGGCAGGAAGGCCGATCGCGATCGAGTTTCTGTAAAATATCCGGGCAAAGGACTCTGCCACAACAGCCCCAACCCCAAATGCCTTAAGGGCCGCAGGCGCAGTTTCCCTGCTGGAACCACACCCGAAGTTGCGGCCTGCTATGATTATATCTCCGGGGTTCACCTGTCGTGCAAACTCGGGACGCACCTCCTCAAAGGTGTGTTTTTTCAATTCGTCCATGGGGAGGTTAATATACTTTCCCGACGTCATGACATCGGTATCGACATTGTCGCCGAACTTCCAGACCCGGCCTTTTATTCTGCTGATCATATCATCCCTCCACTATAATCCTCTCGGATCCGTGATCCTGCCTGTTATCGCCGATGCGGCGACGGTTGCAGGAGACGCCAGATAAAGCTCAGATTCAGGACTACCCATTCTGCCTTTAAAATTTCTGTTAGTTGTAGCGATACAGGCTTCCCCCGATGCAAGCAGGCCCATATGTCCGCCCATACAGGGACCACAACCGGCATTGCAGATAATGGCGCCTGATTCCGACAGGCGTGTTATGATACCTTCCCGAACGGCGTCTCTATAAACCTCCCATGACGCCGGGATCACAAGCATCCTGACATCGGGATGGATCTTCCTTCCCGCCATCACCTCGGCCGCTATCCTCAGGTCTTCCACCCTGGCATTAGTGCAGGAACCGAGAACGGCCTGGTGGATCTTTATATCGCCGGCTTTCGAGACCAGTCTCACGTTGTCCACCGAGAAGGGAAATGCCACCTGGGGTTCCAGCTTGGAGACATCTTCATGGTATACGGTCTCATAAGAG
>MVRS01000099.1 GCA_002067975.1 Syntrophorhabdus sp. PtaU1.Bin058 | reverse complement strand
AACCGATACGGAGGCGATACAAAAAGAGATAGCCGGGATAAAGGAGATACTGGAAGACCTGCGCCGGAATCAAAAACCTTAAGCGATCAGGGGACGGAACCCCCTGCCGTCATTACATTCTGCTCTTCCATGCCTGCATTGTATCATGGGGCCATCGCGCACAGAGGGCGGGCTTCTTTTTCAGTATCAGTTTCATGCACGCGTCGCCGCAGGCCGGATCACAGCGGATAATATCATTCTCTCTGCCCTGCTTCACTTTCTCGGGCCATTGGGGGTCAGCCCACAGGACCCGCGCCAGTCCGATCAGATCGGCCTTTTTCTCTTCAAGGATGCTCTCTGCCAGAGAACCCGTTGATATTCTTCCTGCAGCAATGACCGGGATACGTACCTCTTTTTTGACGGCGGCTGCAAGATCGACCATATAGCCGTCTTTTTTGGACCTGCTCGCAACGTCAGGCAGCGGGAAAGACTCATACGTCCCGCCCATGACGGAGATATATGCAATGCCCGCCGATTCGAGGGAACGGGCAAACCGGACGGATTCGTTCAGTTGCAGACCATCGGGCAGCCATTCATCCGCAAGAAAACGATAACCGATCGGGAAATCTCCCACCGCATTTTTTACTGCCGCAACAACCTCAAGCGGAAACCTCTGCCGGTTCTCAAATGAGCCGCCGTATTCATCCTCTCTCTTGTTGGTCCTGGGGGAGAGGAATTGGGCCAGCAAATAGCCCGTGCCTCCATGCAGCTCCACCATGTCAAAGCCCGTGTTCCTGACCCGTAATGCCGCATCAACATATCTGTTCACGATCGTTCGAATCTCTGCCGCGCTCAATGCCCTTGGGATCTTGCCGAAGGTTGCAACGGCAGAGGGCGCAACGGGTTCATCCACGGCGGCAAAACGCCCGGCGTGGTTGATCTGCAGGCAGGCAACAGCGCCTTCCTGCCGGATCGTTGAGGACAACATTTTTAACCCCGCAGCGTAATCATCAGAATCCACCCGAAGCGTCCTGTTGGAGCCGCTGCCCATCGGATGGTCTATCGTCGCATTCTCGACCACTACCATGGCAACCCCGCTTTTCGCCATCAGCCGGTAATGGTCCAGCAACACGCTATTCACCATACCGCCTTCCCCGGCATATCCAAGATACATCGGGGCCATCGTTAATCTGTTTTTCAGGGTAATCCCTGCGATCCTGAACTCAGAGAATAGTTGTGCATACATGATTGTCCTCCTTCCCTCATGCACCGTCCTTTTTCTTTATTGTCCCGGAATCTCAAATATTTTGCAAGAGAGAATCTATCGATTACCCGTTAAAGTCTTCACGAAAGGGACAAGGGGAAATGACAGCGTCTCCCGCCCCGTGTAAATTTCAATGCGGGTTCTCATCCTCAACCCTCACCAGGACGCGGTCTCCCCAGTTGTCCGTCACCGTGTCGCTAATGGCTAAAAGCTCCTTTATCCTTATGCCCGCAGAAACTATAATGATGACGATCAGCAGCATTATGAAACCGCAGAGAAACGCGAGCAGGTAGAGCTTTTGCGGGAGATAATTCACGGTTATATTGATGTATCCGGCCCAGAGCGTAATGACTGCCATTGCAATTCCGGGCAGAAGGGTTATCCATATGTATCTTTTTCTCCCCAGCCGGACGAGCATTGTACTTACAATGATCAACGCGCATGCAGCAAGGAGCTGGTTGCTGATCCCGAATAAAGGCCAGATGGTCGATATCGATCCCGTATAAAGCAGGTATCCCCACGTAAGCGTGAAGACCACCCCGGTAATAATCATTCCCGGAAGCCAGTTGTGGTCATTGAACCTTGGAAAGACCTTCCCCGTCATCTCCTGCAAAAGAAATCTGCCGGCCCTCGTCCCTGCATCAATAAGGGTGAGGATGAATACTGCCTCGAACATTATGGCAAAATGATACCAGTACGACATCAGCTTATCCATCGAAGGGATCTTTGAAAAGATATAGGCTATTCCGACCGCAAGGGAGACTGCCCCGCCGGGCCTGCCCTGAAGCTGCTCTTCGACCATGTCGGAAAGCCAGGGGAGGTCAAAGGGGTGCATGCCGAGTTTTGAGTACATTTCGGTCGATGAGTTGATCGCGAAGTAATCGGCAGGCACAAGAACGGATGCGGCTATCAGGGCCATCATGGCCACCACCCCTTCAAACAACATGGCGCCGTATCCGACAAAGAGGATATCCTTTTCGCTGGCTATCATCTTCGGTGTCGTGCCGGACGCGATGGTCGCGTGAAAACCAGAGATGGCTCCGCATGCGATGGTTATGAAGATAAACGGGAAGACGGCCCCGGGGACAACGGGCCCGCCTCCATGGATATACCGGGTTAGCGGGGGCATCTGAAGGTCGGGTCGTAAAAATATGATCCCCGCGGTGAGCGCGGCAATCGTCACGACCTTAAGAAAAGTGGACAGGTAATCCCTCGGGGCAAGGAGCAGCCATACGGGGAGCACCGAGGCAGCAAAGGCATAGACAGGCAGCAATAGGGATATCTGTTTTTTGCTCAGGCTGAAAAATGATGCGAGGGCCGGGATACCGGCAACAAAACTGCCGAGAAACACGGTCAGGAACAGGATCGCAACGCCGACACAACTCGCGACAATGATCGGCGTGCTCCCGGGCCTTTTCATAATGATGCCCATGAGGATCGCGGTGGGTATCGTTGACGCAACGACCAGCATCCCCCAGGGGCTTTCGGAAATGGCGTTTGTCATCGCTATCGATGCACCGGCAATCGTTAAAATAAGGATCAGGAGAAAGGCGATCGAGGACACCGTTCCCGCAGTCCTTCCGATCTCATTCCTCGCTATATTTGCAAGGCTCTCGCCCCTGTGCCGGACTGACGCGAAAAGGACAACGATATCGTGAACGGCGCCGCCTATCACCGCCCCTATCAGGATCCAGAGCGCACCGGGCAAAAAACCGAACTGGGCGGCAAGAACAGGCCCCGTGAGCGGACCGGCCCCGGCTATGGCCGCAAAATGATGTCCGAACAGGACGTAACGGTTTGTCTTGTGGTAGTCTAAACCATCGGCCATGCTTTCAGAGGGCAGACGCCGAGACGGGTCTATTCGCAAGACCTTTGTTGCTATAAAGAGACCGTAAAACCTGTAGGCTATAGCGAACACACACAGGGCGGCAAATACGAGTACAGCCGAATTCATCCCCTCCAGCAGGGATTTGCCTTCTGTCATGGGTTACACATAACACGAGCAAGGCAGACGAATCAATAAAGAAGATAAGGAGGACGAGGTTGTACGTTTATTCCTGAGTAATGGTTCTGAACCTTGATGCACAATGCAATGGTTTTATATTGTAATGTCCGGCCCGATGTACTAATGTGTACCCGTATCCTCTTTGATAGCGTATTGTCAGACCGGATACGCGGAAAGCACCTGCAAGGAGCGGTGAGATGAAGAGAAGATTATTCCTTATTCTGTTTACAGGCATACTGGCACTACTGGTATATGGTTATGCGTCTGCAAAGGAACCTGTTGATGCGCGAGGCGCGGGGCTGAAATATGTAACTGAGTTTGAAGGGGGGAAGCTCTACAGTACAGGCACGATCAAGGTCGTGGAACTGACAGGCAGCTACCGTCAGATGGGCAGGCAGTACGGGGCACTCCTGAAGGACGATCTGGAGGCGATGTACCGTACGATCGGAGAGGTCTTTGTCAAAAAGCATACAATGTCTCCCGGCCGTCTGGACACGATCGCCCGGGCAGTATTCGACCGCTATCCGCAGCGCTACAAAGAGATCCTCTACGGGATCGCGGATGCCTCGGGGCTGGGGCTCGACAAGACCATCCTGGTCAACGCCGTCGAATGGCTTCCGAAGATCGGCAACCTGTCTTTCGGCCATTGTTCCGGCATAGCAGCCTGGGGTCCCTATACAAATAAAGGTCCGCTTGTATTCGGCAGGAATAATGATGACGATCCGCTCTATTTTGATTTTGCCGGAATGATGGTGGTGGCCGTTTTCAAACCCAATGACGGGAGCATCCCCACCGCGCTTATCAACTACGCCGGCGTGATCTATAATGCCACGGGAATGAATGCCGACGGCCTCTTCCTGGAGCTGAATTCCGGCCCCTGGATGGGGTTTTCTCTTGAGCGGGTCTCCATCTTTACAACGCTGTTCTCATATCTGCAGGAATATCATAACCTCGCGGAACTCGACCGGGCGATGCGGTCTACCCTGGTCAATCTCAGTTCTATCGTCAATGCGGCCGATCCGGGCCGGGCATATTCCTACGAGTGCTCTCTCTGGGATACAAGGCGCAGGGACCAGGATGAAGAGGGGATCGTAGTGGCGGCGAACGACTTCTCGCTTCCGGGCTGGAACATCTCGCATTTTGACCCGAAGCTGGAATCCGGCGCGAGCCAGCTCCGGAAAGGAAATCTGCTTGCCCTCGCTGCACGGCACAAAGGCACCGTAAGTCCGGCTGTCATGATGAAGATCCTGGATGTTCCTTTTGCTGACGGCGGCGCCACACAGAAGGATACCATCTACCAGGTGGTCGCTGTTCCCGTGCAGTTAAAGATATGGCTCAAGGTGCCCGGTCTGCAGGACTGGACTGAGATCCCGTTAAGACCGCTCTTCGGGAAATAACAGGCACCAGGACCAGGGAAGCGTGCTGAATCTCTTCAGAAGAGACTATTTCTTCGAGTGATACTTAAATGAAATATTGAGTCGCACTCTGTAGTTTACGACTTTCCCGTTTTCCACCGTTACATCCTGTTTCACCACCTCGCCGATGCGGAGATCTTTGACGCTCTTTGCAGCAGTCTCGATTGCCAGCTTGGCCGCTTCTTCCCATGATTTCTCGCTGGTACCTACAATCTCGTTAACGACATACACGCTGTCCGCCATAGCAACCTCCCTTTAACGTTCATTATTTTGAAACACCATATGGTTTTAATAGCACAGATATCGGATATGTCAAGGAACTGCATAAGCTAAAGATATCCATTCGAAGGTTACCAATCGGTAATGTTGGAGTAAGCCTCCGGTGAAATCCTCTATTGTAAAATGGTACGGCAAATAATGAGACCGATGAAAGGAAATACTATGTCAGATACACGCAGGCAATACGTTCTCTATCTCGTTCTTCTTCTTGTTGCCGTGATCCCCCTTTTCTCTTTCGGCCTTGCGAACCATGGGCTCTGGACAGCCGATGAACCGAGGGTGGCGGAGATCGGCAGGGAAATGGCGCTCAGCGGGAATTGGACAATACCAACCCTCAATCAAGATCCCTTTCTTGAGGAGCCCCCGCTCTACTATGCGTCGCTGGCCGCTGTGTTCAGGGTCTTTGGCGGGCCATCGGATACAACCGTGAGGATACCTTCGGCAATGTTTGCCTTTGCGGGTGTTGTGGGGCTTTTCTTTCTCGGCAGTCTTCTGTTCGGGCCGAGGACAGGGTTTATCTCCGGCTTCATCATGGCAACCTGCGGTGAATATTTCCGGGTGGCCCACTGGGTCATTGTAGACAGCGCCCTGACCTGTTTTGTCATCTTTGCCCTTCTCTTTTTTACGGCCGCCTATCTCGCCAACGGACGCGCGAAGCGGTTCATATTTTACGGCCTATGTTATGTCTCCTGCACCCTTGCCTTTTACGTAAAGGGTTTCATCGGGGTTGTTATACCCGGCCTCGCCGTATTGACGTTCCTGGTCCTCGACAAAAACCCCCGGGAGATACTGAAGATGCATCTGTGGTTCGGCCTCCTGGTCTTCGTTGCCATGGCGCTGCCGTGGTTCCTCTCCCTGTGGCATCAGGACGGCAATGAATACCTGAAGGTCTTTCTGGTCCACAACCATCTCGAGAGGTTCGCAGGCGGGTCAACAGGACACAGCCATCCCTTCTACTACTACCTGTTCCAGTTCCCCACGGCCTTCCTGCCCTGGAGTATCGTGACCGTGCCCGTCCTCTACTGGAGTTTCCGCGGGCAGAACAGTAAAGCAGGTAACACAGGAAAGGGAACGCTTCTTATGCTGTGCTGGTTCATCGCCGGGTTTGTCTTCCTGAGCGTCGCATCGACCAAGCGCGTGCTGTACCTTATGCCCATATTCGCCCCGATCTCACTGTTGACTGCAGCGTATATCGATACTACCCTGACGAGACCGGACTTCAAAAAATTTGAGAATATTTTTATAACCGTCTTCGGTCTTCTGCCCCTTCTTGCAGGTATCGGCGCCATCCCGGCATTCATCATCGCCTCAAAAAAATATGGTTTTGGTTTGCCTGAAAAGGAATTCGTCCTTACCATTTTTTTTTCCCTTGCTGCAATGGCCTCTTCGGCAGTCTCGCTCCGGAACCGCAGAAAGGATATGACGAGGTTCTGGGGCTTCTCGGCGGCCTCGATCCTGTTATTGCTTTTCATAGGGCTCTTTGCGGCAGTACCGGTCCTTGACCACTTCAAGAGCTTCGTACCCTTCTGCGAGGAGATCAAGACCTCGGTGCCTTATCCCGGCGACGTCTATGCCTATCGGCCCGATGAAACGCTTAAAGGAGCTGTCCCCTTCTATACGGGACAATTCCTGAAGGCAATAGACTCAGTGTCCCAACTGGAGGAGGTGCTCCGAAAGGAAAAGTCCGTCTTCATTGCTGTGCGTGACAAACGTGAGGCATTGGAAAAGGAACTTCTATCGACGTGCAAGATGACCGTTCTTTTCAAACAAAATATGGGCACCAACCGCTCACTCGTTCTGTT
>MVRS01000098.1 GCA_002067975.1 Syntrophorhabdus sp. PtaU1.Bin058 | reverse complement strand
TAGGATGTAAATCGTAAGGCGTGAAGGGAAAAGGCTATGGAGGGCCAATAGAGGGATAAACTCATTCAAGGAATTACTTTATTGTTTCTTGCTATTCACTATCTACTATCTACTATCGACTGCTTCATTATGCTGCATAGCTTTCCGTCTTGCTGATGCCGTGGAATTCAAGAAATCGGTGCAGTCCTTCTTTGCCCATATAGTGCGCCAGGAGCCTCCGATTGCATTGCGTGAGATCAACGATGATCAAACCGTCAAGACCGTTGCTGAAGGCAGGGTCCACGTTGAAACCCATCAGCTTCCCTCCCAGTTTGATATACTGCTTGAGAAGTATCGGCAGCCCTTTCCTGTCATGCTCAATGTCGGATATCAGGGCGGACAGTTGTTCGATGTCTTTTGCAAGGATGTTCGCTGCATGTGCCTCACGTTTTTTCACGGTCTTGCTGCAAGGGGGCAGTTTCGGTTTTACAAAGCGGGCTATCGCCGGGATATAATTGTTCGACTTTAAGAAAGATACTATGAGCTGGCGGGAGAGCTCGCTGTAGCTGTTGCTTATCGTTACCGGTCCGAAGAGGATCTTGTACTGCGGGTTTTGGGATATAAAGCGGCATATCCCCTTCCAGAGAAAGAAAAGCGGCGTATATTGTTTCTGGTATGAAGGACGTATAAAGGACCTCCCCAGTTCAAGACCGGAGGACAGATGGTCCCTCAACCTTGGTTTATAATCAAAAAGTGTATTTGTATATAGCCCGTTTATGCCGAAACGTTGAATGATCTTGTCTGCCGGCCCTATCCGGTATGCACCGACAAGCTCTCCCCTGAGCTTGTTCCAGAGAATGAGATGAACATAATAGAGGTCAAAACGATCCAGATCAACGGCCCTTCCCGTGCCCTCACCTGCACTTTGAAACGATACCTCTCTGAGGCGACCTATCTCGTGAAGCAGGTTTGGTATCCGGTCTGCCGTTGAGTGAAATACGACGTATTCATCGTTTTCCAGAAGCGTCTGGTTCTGTGAAAGAAGACGGATCTCCGAGCACATCAATTCCGGATCAGGCCCGTCCGGTATTGTACCGGCGTCTCTCATCGATCTCTTTCCTTCAATAATATCTCCACCCGTTCTTAACATTCTGTCCCCCCTTTCATGTTTTAAAGCATAGGTTTGAAACCTTAGGTATGCGGTCGATTCCCGTGTCGTTCCGAAGGTCTGTATCCTCTCGAAGGGGATGAGGTTCCCGATCCGTACCCGCAGCGACCTGTTGCCCTTGTTCAGCAACTCCCGCGGCAGCAAGACCGTCCTCAACCTTCTGTGAACGAGCCCGGCCAACTGGAAAAACAAACTGTTGCTGCCGTCAAAATAAACAGGGAGCACGCCGGCCCTGCCCGACCTGACAATACCGGCAACGGTCTCACTCCATTCAGGGTCCGTAATCTCCCTTTTCGTTAAATGGATATGCGATACGCCGCCGGCAGGGAAGATGCCCAGCATGCCGCCGTTTCTCAGCCAGCCTATTGCATCTTTCAACGGCCTGATGTTCTTTTTTGGGGTCTCCTGCCCGCCGAAAGGATCGACGGGTATCAGTATCCTCCTCATTTCGGGGATGCATTGCAGCAGATAATTTGCAATGATCTTCGCGTCATCCCGGACCGAAAGGAGTACGTGCGCAAGGATAATGCCTTCTATTGCACCGAAGGGATGGTTTGCAACGACAACAACCGGACCCGTTCCTGGTATACGGGATCGATCCGGACCCGATATCTCATATTCAACACGTAATGTCCTGAGGACATTATCCAGGAATGAGCCGTCTTTATCTCCGTTCGTCAATATGCTCTCGTAGACCTCGTTCAGCCTCTGTAAAAGCAAAATACGTTCAATCATCGGATTGAAAAAAGAGAAAAGCCTTCTCTGCACGGGATTCCGGAATCCCGGTCTCAAAGCGAATATCTTGGCGCTGTCGCTGTTTCCCATTCTGTTCGTTAACCCCTTATACGAAAAGGGTCACCACAGACAGCATCGCCTCCCCCATCTTTGAAGCCGCATTATGGATATACTGGTCATTTGTCATTGCCTTTGATTGATCAAAATACCCTTTTCCTTGAAGCAGATTGATGATCTCATGGTGCTTCGTGGTCTTCGGATCGTAATTCACAAGAAGACTTCCTGTCGTGAGATTGATATTGACGTTGTCCACTCCGTCAACTCCTCCGATCAATTTCTCCACTTCTTCCGCAACGAATCTGTTTCTCTTGATAACCGGGCTTTTCATTCTCAGTCTTCCCGGGACATCGTGGATATAGTAGCTCATTCAGCCTCCTCCTTGATGATGCTGTCTTCTTTGGATATCTTTATGTAGCTTCTGCATACCGGGTATCCTGAACACCTGTACCGCACAAAAAGGTTTTCATTCTGGTATATGAACATCTTCCTTCCGCACTTCTTGCAGGTCGGCCTCACCTTCGGAAAACGTCTCTCATGGCCTGCGATGAACTGTCTCCCGCATATGAGGCAAAAAAACCGCTGTTTGTTTCTTGCCTTCCCGTACCTGTATACGGCCTTTGACCTGCATGAAGGACATTGTATATTTCTGTTGTCGATGATCGGCACTTTCTTGTCTGCTGTATGTTTTATAGGGTCACTTAATATGCCTCTGTTCATCTCACGTGGAATTATATTGGATGTTTGTTAAGAAACTATGAGAAAAATATTAATATTCGGTTAATTCTTCACGAAATTACAGGCTATATCCTGTCCTTGCGTACATAGAAGGATATCGTCGCACCTGTTACTTTGCTTTTTCCCAGGTAAAAGAAGACGATCATCCATATGGACTGCAGGCACAGTATAAGCAGGGGATTCACCATTCCCTTCAATCCCAGCATAATATCGGGAACCGATGTCCGCCCCGGAGGGAAAAAGACCGTTACTGCGAAGGGGTAGCAGACAAGCAACAGTGACATGATCTGATAGGCGCTCAACCTGCCCCCGCCCCGGAAATCAGCCCGGAACAACTCGGATACAAACCTCCATAACTGGGTGCAGCAGGTTGCGATGATGAGAGCAACGGCATAGGATGCGCCAAGAAAAAACAGCATGGCAACGAGGCCGGTACTCAGATATACTATCGATGTGAGCGCCTGGACTGGGATGACCTCCTGACCATCAAGGCCGCTTTCATAAGAGATCTTCTTCGTCTTCCCGTTGAAAACAAAACAGGTCTTTGAAAACAATCTTCTCATGAGAGGGCTGCATTGTGAAAGAGGCTTGCCGTAACAGCACCCGAAACTGATGCAGGCAAGGCGACCGATGCCTTCACCGAAGGCATACGATATGGCTATTGCAGCGAGAAAAGGGATAACGGGGATCGTGCAAAACCCCGTCATGTTGGCAGCCGACAGGATAAAAGGCGCTGAGAGCATCCCGATGAATGAAGCACCGCCGACGGTAAATGTACTGGTCTTTTTTTCCACGATCCTCGCGATCAACCGGGAGGCGGGGACACATACGCCGAGAAGAATAACGACAAGAAACAACGTCTCCGTCCAGGTGCGATTCAGCGCCCCCATCAGTATCAGCATGATCGATACGGCAAATACCTGGGCGCTTGCCGTAAGCATGCCGTAATAGGTCAGGTTCAGACCTTCCCATGTGCCGCTGTCCCTCTTACAAAGCGGAATAGCGGCAAGGATCTGCCGGTTATCTCCAGGGAGCTTTTTGAACCCCCACCAGAGGGAAATGGTCAGCAGTACGGAAAGGGCAAAGACAAAGAGGATGTTCGTCATCAGGCGAAGGACGGCAGGCTGTCTTTCGGGTCCCAGCGTGCCGGGATGTTCTTCTTCTCCCACTCCTCCTGTTCTTCCGCGCTGTTTCGTTTCGGGTATCCCTTGTAGATGCGGTTTCCGCACTTGAAACAGACGCAGACGTCGACACCGATCCTGGTATCGCGTTCCGGATACATATACAGATCATGGGCCTTGCATTTTGAACAGGTCATCAGTTACCTCCGTTCTCCTGTGATATATCATGCGATAAGACGATCAGACGGATACTCTTCATTATAATACTCCAGGAAGTTGAAATGTGACGTGATTGAAGACGGCGCCATCAAGGCCGCCTGCAGGAACGACTCCAGCCCGTGGACGTCCCTTATGTCGATCTCCGAGCCCCATCGCAGCAGACGCGCTATGATCCGCCTCTTTTTCGGCTGCATCCAGTTCACCGAAAATCTGTCGATACCACGTGAACGAATGACTGCCAGTGCCTCTTTCGCACGCGCAGGGTCGGTCAGGATAAGGGGGGCAAGGTGGTCAACCGGACACTGGATAATCATCCGGGGATACTCACCCCGCAGGATTTTCATGCCCTCATTGCCATCCATGACGGTTGGAATGCCGATATCAAGGCAAATCGACGAAGCGTCGAACCCATATCCTGAAAGCGCCCTTAGGGCCTCTGCCGGCCGCACCTCTCCTTCACGGAGAAGCAGTTTTATCTTTTTGCCGCGTTTTTTTATCAGGCTCAGGCACAGGGCAATGTCGGGCGGCCCTGCATTGTCGGACGTCTGCCTCAGGTACGATGCAAAAAAGTGGGAATCGAACTGTATCCAGTGAACGTTCGACCTGAGAAATTGATGAAGGCTTTTTATACCGTCCGTGCAATGCCAGACAAACTGCGTGTGTTGCGGAAGTGCATTATTCAGGACCAGGGCCGTTAGGTCGTACCTTTTTCCGTTAACGGCGTGTCCCGGCACGCTTGCGCGCTTCGATTTGAAGATCGTATCGGCATGGAGCAGGAGTATCCCCTGTTCGGGGTCTGCCTGTGAAACGGCATAGAGGTTCTCCGGTTCATTATCAACCACGGCGCATATCCTGTAGCCCTCTCTTTCGAAGTGTTGTATCCCGTTGACCTTGATTTCGGGGATTGCCTGTTCCGATCCATCAGGCTTCATATAGAGCAGGTCGTCGTCAAAGTTCACCCGGTATTCATCTGCCAGCCTGTTCAAGGTGTGTAGGGTCTGGAACCTGAGAGACTCGGGCCGTCCGGTGTTGAGCGCCACGTATGTGTTCGGCTGCATCTGAAACCATCTGATAACCTCCAGAACGCCCCGGAAGGGACGGTGTGCCTCAAGCGCAGCAGCGGATGTCCAGAAGATCCGCTTATACTGTTCTGCAATAACCTCCTTATCACCAGACGGTATATTCAAACGGTCGAGAAAGGACCGGATATGCTCTTCATGAAAATCGATATCGGATACCTTAAGGTCAACAAAGTGCCGTGTATTATGGTTCTCATCAAAGGCCTTCAGTACGTAAAGGATTACGTACCTCATATCAAGGATCGTGCCGTCAATATCAAAGACGATCATGATCCTGTCGTCCGGGTATCTCTCCTTTGTTCTGTTGTAATGTGATGCAAGTTGAGTCATCCAATTGTTCATCATATGATCCTTTTTGTTTTACCTGACTATACTACCGCGATGTTAACTCCCGGTAAATTTTCAAAAAATATTCGGTTAAGCGGAACCCGCAATTTTTTTTGTTTCTTACTATTCACTATCGACTGCCCTTATTCTCTCTTTCGTCTCTCACTATCTACTATCTACTATCGACTGCCTTTATTGTCTTATTGTTTTTTGTCCTTTGGCTATCTACTATTCACTATCGACTATCGACTGTCCTTATTCTCTCTTTCGTCTCTCACTATCTACTATTCACTATCTACTATCGACTGCCCTTATTCTCTCTTTCGTCTCTCGCTATCTACTATTCACTATCGACTATTCACTGTCTTTACACTATCGACTGCCTTATCGCTATCAGCGACCGCACCTTCACGTCCGTCTCAACAAGCGGCTCGCCGAAACCCAGGCTATACCGGCTCATCGCCTCGCGGCTATGCTTATTGATGAGGATATCGTCCGCAAAAAGGACGCGGTCCTTCTGAAATATGAGTATATCGGTGCTGCTTCCCGGCCTGTAAAGACTTTTAGGGCAGCCCCTCTCCAAGAACATCCCCTTTGAGACATTGACCGGGTTATCGTATTGCTCTTCGGAATAACATTGCGCTATCTCGCCTATCATAAAGGCCACAACCTCAACCATTGCAACGCGACCGACCTGCGAGCCGCCGGGGACATCGGTATCGATGACGGTGACGACCCTCTTATTCTTTGAGTAGGGTGTGACGGTCATTATGACTGCGCCGGGATTGCAGGAATGGTATCGACCGGATATCTCGTACACATCCAGC
The DNA here is from genome assembly GCA_002067975.1 of Syntrophorhabdus sp. PtaU1.Bin058. Lineage (GTDB taxonomy): Bacteria > Desulfobacterota > Syntrophorhabdia > Syntrophorhabdales > Syntrophorhabdaceae > UBA5609. The sequence goes on along the minus strand of MVRS01000098.1, from coordinate 3,091 downwards.
ACGACCCCTGCGACAGGCGTATGGTTATAATGATACTTGTCCGGTGTAAGCCGGAAGATCGCAAAATCTCCGTCATGGAATGCCTCAAGCCATTCACCCTTGTCAGGGCCGAGAAGTTCCTCGTATTCAAAAAATTTCTCCTTGACGAAAATGCCCTTGCCCTCGCAAAATGATCCTACAAGGACCCTGGCATCCGCCGGGGATACCACCGCCTGCACGTTCTCACACATAGGCCTGTATTTCCAGTACCTGATCTTTCTTTCAAAGATCTTTTTCGGGGTATCCAGCAGTTCAGGACCTTCGAGGCATTCGTCAAGATTGATGCCGCTTTCCTTGAGAAACTTCATATTTCCGGAGAGCCTTCCTGTAATGAAAAGCTCATAGTTCAGGAAACCGAGCAGGCTCGATGTCCTCGGTCCCGTCACGATACGGAAAAGTGACGGGACGTTTTCCCTTACCTTCGAGTACAGGAAACCGATTACCCTGTCCCAGTAAAGCCGCTCCGTGCTGATATTAAGCGTTTCCCGCTCGATATATTGGTGGGGTGTCATGTTCCTCCTCACGCCTCTTCTGGATCAATTGCTCAAAATACTCAACGATGATTACAAGATAGACCAACCGTACAACGTCGTCAGGGGATATCTTTCCATCTGCCACTCCACCCCTTATGCGCTCTAGGAATCGCGCCGCATCACCTTCCTTGACGGCAAACTCCAACGCCTTCGCAAGGGCGTCATCCCCGTAAAAACCCCTGTCCGTTGTCCTCAGGTCATCTTCGAACAATGCAAGGGCCTCCCTGACGTGACGCTTCCTCAGGCTGTCCCTGTAGTACCTCTCCGCAGAGAGGTTAAATTCGTCGCTGTTTAACCTGAAAGGCGAGCCAATATTCGCTTCACCCAGGATCCCCCTCGTCAGCCTCGATATCGCCGATTCCCTTTCCGCATCCTTTATCCGCAGCCTGAAGTCGTTCATAGTATCCCCGATGCCCGCCATCTCGACCAATTCCCTTCCGTCTTCACACACTATATCTGCGAGCGCCTTGAGATACTCGTTGAGCCTGACCCTCAGATACCCGGGATATCTCCTGCTCTGGCGGACCTTCGCGGTTTTTTCGATGATCCTTTTCATGAAGGCGTCTGGTGCGTCGCTCCTCACATAAAAGGTAGGTAAACCGATCGCGGAGCAGAAGATGATCTGCCTTCGCTCGCTTTCGAGGAACGGACTGTCCGGTATGTGGTCATGGGTTATCGTTCCCTCAAGTACATACTTGCAGGCAATGGCAGTTATAAGGTTCTGCATGTTCACCGCATGGCCGAGGTCCCTTTCGAAGCCCTCGAAGAGGCTGTAGTATCGCCCCTCATAACCGGAGAAACCCATCACGTCATACTCCCTCGGTTTATAGAGAAGATAGAGCGACATGTCCGGATGGAATATCCCGAGTTCCTTGAGGTCGCTCTTCAGTTTCATCGTGTTCCCGTACCTGCCGTTCAACGCGGGGCTCTGTTCCGTGCTCATCAGGGACACAAGATAATCGATCATGCGGAAATCGGGTATAAAATCCCCTTTTAAACGGAATACGGAGCCTATCAATTGATCGAGCCACATGGGCCCGAAGGGCGTGATCGAGTGATTGCAGATCCTGATCTTCGCCTTTTTTCTCCACCGCCTCCAGATCATCCTCAAATGGGTAAAGTCCAGTTCATGGGGCAGAAAGCCGAGAACACGCTCAGGGTGGAAATCACGGAAATCGATACGGTATGGGGATGCACTGTAGACGCCGACAAACAACGGAAGGAAGTGTTCGACGATCTTTACGACAAGGTCTCCCATATATTTTTCATGGACGCCGGTAAAACCGGATGTCCTGTCCTGCAGAAGCCTTGAGAGTGTAACGCTGCCGAGACTGACGTGCGTGCCGTTATTTGCAAGACTGATGTTGGAGACATTGGGGAGAACGGCGAGGTTATTCATGATTATCCCTGCGTCCTTCAGCTTCAGGACCGCGTTGAGCTGACTCCTGCTCAATACCTCATGGCAGAGATGCATGTAGTTATGCTTCGCCTCTCCATGGTCCCATCCTGAAAGACAGGGGCTCATGAAGAGTTCCCTGTAGAATGTATCCGAAATACACTCGTTCAGTCTCTTCTGCCTCACGGGCGGGTGCGGGGAAAAGAATACCATCGCCTCCTGTCCGTTTTCTCTCAGCAGAAACTTCTCATTCGCATAGATCATGAGGAGTTGCGTCAGAAGGAACCTTCTCGACGTTTCGCGGGCGATCTTTCTCCCCAGGTTGTTCCCCGGCAAAATGCGCGTCACATGGAACGAGGAGGTCTCCGGCGAGGTATTGTCGTTGGTAAAGTGGTGCATCATCTCGTAGCCGGTCCTCTTTATCAGACGGGGCAGGCCCTGTCCGCTGCCTATCACGTCCGCGAGGGCCAGCTTCAGGAGGTAGCTTATGGGGACCCTTATATATTCTTCACCGTTCGCGGAGACAACGAACTTGTGGGCGTCGCCACGCAGACCCTTCTTTCTTTCGTTCTTATCGGACAAAAGATCATGCCGGAAAACGGTATCGGCGAACGACGATAACGCGGCCCGCGGAAAACGGACCAGGCTGTTTTCCCAGACACCCTCGTAATTGGAATGGAGGAATCTATCAAGATCGCTGACCAGTCTTTTTGAGGTGTCACCCGAGGCGGCCCTTCTTACCATGTTCGCATAATAATTGGATGCCTCAATGGTCATTGCAAGGTCCACCGATCTCTTTTCGCCCCTGACCGCAGCCTGGAGCTCGGTCTCTGTCCCGGCAGTAGTGTCGTTCAATGCAAAGGGTATCGATTCCGGACACTCAGGAGAAACGCCGTTCCGCCTGAGGACCGCAATGACATCACCGATGGATACGGCCCGCTCTTCGGATTGTTCTCCGAAGATGCCGATCAGATTTTTCGTTGACGACATCCTGCTCATAAATACCTCCCGGTCATCCCCGTCTCCCCGATATGTCCACTACCCGGCGTATCCTTCGACCCGACCCTGTTCATAAGAGTTCCGCTGCAAGTGAGGATAAAGGGCTTCGTATCGTCCTGTTCAG
>MVRS01000097.1 GCA_002067975.1 Syntrophorhabdus sp. PtaU1.Bin058 | reverse complement strand
TGTCGTGGCAAGGTATGCAGCGTAACCCTCAAGGATACCGCGGATCCCGAAGATCTCTTCGATGTCCTCATCCGTGACGGCACTTACCGCGTAACCACCCTTGGACAGCTTATGGATGAGACCCTCTTTTTCAAGTTTCTGGATCGCCTCTCTGACCGGTGTTCTGCTCGTCCCCAGTTCTGCGGCAAGTTTTTCCTCAACAAGCCTCTTGTTCTGCGGCAGCGTCTGGTTCAAGATGGAGGCCTTGAGCTTTTTGTACACCTGCTCCCTCAAAAATCTCCCTTTCCTGATGCTGGCCTGGTCGTATGGGGCGTCCATATCTCCTCCTGAATTAGTGTCAGATAATACCTTTTGTTTTTAGTTCTTCCAGCTTGTCTTTCGAATAGCCCAGCGTTTTCCCGAAGATCTCCTCGTTTTGCTCTCCAAAACGCGGCGGGAAGGGAAGCCTTCTCTCCATAGACTTTATGTAGTTGTTTGTGAACGGAGGGGGCGCAAGGTAGATCGTTGTTCCCGTTTTCGGATCGGTGGATGTAAGTATTTCATTCTTCACATAGGGGTCTTCAAGCACGTCCCCGACGGCATTGACCTTGGAGATGGGGATTGTAGCCTTGGTGAATAACGCTATCAGCTCGTCGGTTGTATATTTTTTTGTTGCCTCTTCAATTGCCTTGTTCAGGTTATCCACGTCGTTGATCCTTCCTTCGTTCCTGCCATACTCCGGTTTTGCGAGGGTCGCAAAGCCTTCTATCTGCAGCATCCTCTCCCACTGGATATCGTTCCCGACCGCGATATAGGTATAGCCGTCCTTTGTCCTGTAGACGCTTACGGGAGCGAAGAACTCATGGGTATTCCCCCGTCTTGTGATCATTTTGTTAAAAGACTTTGTCTGGGTGATGGGGACGGTCATCCAGGAGATGGTGCTCTGGAACATCGAGAGGTCTATCCGCGTCCCTTCCCCTGTCGTGGCCCGCTTGAAGAGGGCCTTCATGATCAGCCCGTATGCGTGTTCGCTGGTGCCCATGTCGGGCAGCGGCACACCGAGGACATAGGGCGGGCCGTTTCTGTCGCCGGTAAGCTCCATCAGACCGCTCCTCGCCTGCAGGATCGGGTCATAGGCGGCCTCGTTGCTGTCAGGGCCGAATCCTGTCAATCCTATCCATATAATATCCTTTTTTATCGATTTTATCGTCTCGTAATCAACGCCGAGTTTCTTATAGTTCTTCGGGAGCTGATTTGTGGCAAAGATATCGACGTTTAATTCAACGAGCAATCTTTTGAATATCTCGTGGCCTTCGGGCGCGCCGAGGTCAAGCGTGATTGCCTCTTTGTTGCAGTTAATGGCGAGAAAATATGTGTACATCCTGTCTTCGTTGAGCCTGTTCTCTCCGACCCTCCTGTTTGGGTCGCCATATACAGGGTGCTCCATGCGTATAACCCTCGCACCGTCAAGGGAAAGCCTATATGAGAGGTATGGCAAAACCGTTGCCTGTTCAAGAGACAGAACTGTAATGTTTTTAAAAATTTCGTGGTCTTCCATGTGCCCTCCTTTTGGATACTGTATACAATTTGACTGTTTTCAACTATAGTATCACTGCGGATAATTGTCAAGATTTTTGTATACAGAATTAAACAACAATTGATTTGGGCCTTTTTTTATTGTAGATTAGACGGTACGCAAGTATTCATCTATTATTATTAAGCTTTTAGCCCGTTATGGGGTGCTGCACCTGAAAGCCTTTGAATGAGAACTTGCCGTTATAAGCAATGGTTTCGGAGGATCCATGAAAGGAAGAATATTCAGTGGGATACAGCCCACAGGAGAGATACATCTGGGCAATTATGTCGGCGCCATCAGGCACTGGGTCCATTTGATGGAGGAATATGACTGCATATACTCTGTTGTCGATTACCATGCAATCACCGTGGAATACCCCATCGAGGAGTTGAAACAACGCTCCGTCGAGACGGCCCTCATTCTTATCGCCTGCGGTCTCTCGCCCGATAAGTGCAGGATATTTGTCCAGTCCCACGTCCCTGAACATACCGAGCTCACCTGGATATTCAATTGCGTAACACCCATCGGGGAACTCGAGAGGATGACCCAGTTCAAGGACAAATCGAAACAGCACAGGGGCAATATCAATATGGGCCTCATGGGCTATCCTGTCCTTCAGGCCGCGGACATCCTTATATATAAGGCAGGCTTCGTGCCTGTTGGTGAAGACCAGGTCCAGCACGTGGAGTTGTCGAGGGAGGTGGCGCGGAAGTTCAACGCCAGGTACGGCGAGGTCTTCCCTGAGCCGCAGGTGATCCTCTCCAGGGCGCCGAAGATCCTCGGCGTAGACGGCCAGGCAAAGATGTCAAAGACGCTCAGTAACTATATCGGGATACTTGAAGAGGAGAAGGACGTCTGGGAGAAACTGCGGACAGCGGTGACCGACGTGAACCGGGTGAGACGCTCCGATACGGGCAATCCGGAGGTCTGCAATATCTTCACGATCCACAGAGCGTTCTCGGAAAACGCCATGCTCCTCGAGATCGATAAGGGCTGCCGGTCCGCTGCCATCGGTTGCATAGACTGCAAGAAGATGCTCTTCGAAAATGTCAGGAAGGACCTGACGCCCATCCGCGAGAAGGCCGCTGCATTAAAAAAGGACATCGACTACGTTATCGATGCCCTGAAGAAAGGCGCCGGCGAGTGCAGCATCATCGCGAGGCAGACGATGGACGAGGTGCGCAAGGCGATAGGGCTGTACATTCCATAATCAGCTTTCAGCCGTCAGCTATCGGCAAAACCCGTCTTCCAGCGCATATCCTTTTTCACGAAGCAGCCTTAAACATGCATCCACAACATCAGGATCATAGAGGGAGCCCTTGTTCTTTGTAATCTCATCCATGACCTGATCAATACCCAGGGGCGGCCGGTAGGGCCGTTGAGTTGTCATCGTCACGACGTAATCAACCACGGCCAGGACCCGCGCCTCGATAAGGATATTGTCGCCCTTCAGGCCCGCCGGGAATCCAGACCCATCAAAACACTCGCGATGCTGCAGGACAATGTCGGCGACCGGCCAGGGGAATTCAACCTTATTCAAAATATCATAGCCTGTCTTCGGGTAATCCCGATATAAGTTTAATTTTATGCCTTCCAATTTGCCGACATCCACGAGAACCTCAATGGGCAGATTCACGAGGCCGAGATCATAGACAGTAGCTGCCAGCCGCACCCCCTCTGCCTGCGAATCGGATAAGCCCATCTCTTCTGCAATCGCCCCCGCCAATTGTGACATCCGTTGATGATACCCTGCAGTAAAAGCGCCCCGCAGCTCGATGATCGCAGCGATGGCGCCAATGGTTCCCTTCAGGCTTCTGTCCAGGCGGGCGCGACTCTCTTTCAGGGACCGATCGATCTTGTGCCTGTAGAGACCGATCTCAATGGCAATCTGTAAATTCCTTGTCTCAAACGGTTTTGTGACGTATCCGAAGGGTTCTGTAACCTTTGCCCTCTCAAGGGTCTTGTCATCGGAATACGCCGTCAGGTAGATCACGGGAATATCGAATAGGGACTGAATCTGTGCGGCAGTATGTATCCCGTCCATTTCTCTCTGCAGCACGATATCCATCAGGACCAGATCCGGCCGGTCTCTCCGGACGCTTTCAAGCGCCTCCTCTCCTGAGGATACTACGGCGCTGACGCCATACCCCAGACCCTTCAGCCGCCTGGCTATGTCCAGGGCAACGATGCCTTCATCTTCAACGATCAGTATCCGTTCCTCTTTCATGACCCTGTTCCCTCCTTCGAAATGCCTTTTTCCGTGCCATTCCCCGGAGTGTTGTCTTCCTGCCCCATCATATTATCACTCTTACCTGTCCCGTATGGGAAATGTTATGATAAACGCCGCGCCGCCATCGGCCACAAGCTCTATCGTTCCCCTGAGCTGTGCCACCAGGATATTGACCAGTTGTAAGCCCAGGGACTGGGTATTGCGGAAATCGAATGCCGGGGGGAAACCGACCCCGTTGTCCTGAAACCTCACCACGATCCGTTCCCCATCGGATCGCATGGTGATGGTGATCTTTCCCTCCCTTCCCCCTGGAAATGCATGTTTCAACGTGTTGGTGATCAGTTCGTTCACGATCAGGCCGCAGGGGATCGCCTGATCAACATTCAGATACACATCATGAATATCCGTTTGGATCTTTACGGCCTCTGTCCCTTTTCCGAGGGCCTGCAAAAGACTGCCCGCCAAGTCTTCGATAAAACCGGCAGAGTCGATTTCTGACAGGTTTTCCGACTGGTACAGCTTCGTGTGAACCAGGGCGATCGTATTCACCCGGCTCTGGCTTTCTTTGAAGATATCAAGGGATTCTCCGTCCTTCAGGAATCCTGACTGAAGATTGAGAAGGCTCGAAACTACCTGCAGATTGTTCTTTACCCGGTGATGGATCTCTTTCAGAAGTATTTCCTTCTCCCGAAGGGATGCCTGAATCTTCTCCTCAGCCTGCCTGCGCGCTGTAATATCGTGGGAATTGGCGACGATCCCCTTCACCGCCTCATTGTCAAGCAGGTTTTGAGTTGCTGTTTCGTAGATATGCCATGAACTGTCATTATGCCACAAACGGAATTCTGCAGACAAGGTGACTCCGGGGGTTTGAACTGCGCGATTGAAAATACCCTTTGCAACGGATGCGTCATCGGGATGAACATACTCGAAAACGTTCCGGCCTATCATATCCGCAGGTTTAATCCCCGCCACACGTTCCACTGAGGGGCTTATGTAGCGTATGCTGCCGTCTTCGTTTAAGATTGTGATTACATCCGATGAGTTCTCGATGAGAGAGCGAAAATACGCTTCGCTCCGCTTCAAAGCCTCTTCCGCGCTACGCTCTCCGATGATCCGTTGCAGGTCATTCGCCACCACTTGTATCATAACGGCGTCATACATGTCATATTCTACGGGCTTGTTCCCGACGCCGAAGATGATCCTGACCTTATCTCCTTCTACAACAGGAACGCTCATGAAGCGTCGCACAGGGGTATGGCCTTCCGGAAGTCCTTTCCGATTGGGCGAACAGGGGAAATCATTATAGACGACCGGACGTTTGAGACGGACACAATCAACCCAGTTGCCGGCCTGTTCAATCGGATAATGGGCTGCGTATGCGGCCGTGCAGTTGTTAAGCGCTTCCCTGTTCCAGGCAGTCAGGATGACGTTCTTCTGGTCATCGGAGACGAGATGGAAAAAGCCGATGGCGCTGTCACTCAGGCGGACAACCTCGTCCAGGACGTAGTCGAAAAGTTCTTTGTTTGTCAATGCAGGGGCCTTCTCGTAAAGATCAAGAAGAAAATTCTTCAACCCCATTTCTTTTTTCAGTCGCTCC
>MVRS01000096.1 GCA_002067975.1 Syntrophorhabdus sp. PtaU1.Bin058 | reverse complement strand
TCGATAACCGGCGGTTTCACGTCGGACGAGGCAAAAGACCTCGCGATCGTGCTCCGTGCCGGCGCTCTCCCGGCCCCGGTGAAGGTGATACAGAACATCACCATCGGTCCTACGCTCGGACAGGATTCGATCAGAAAGGGTGTGCAGGCGGCGCTCCTCGGCGCTATCCTCGTTATTATATTCATGATCTATTATTACCGCTTCTCGGGCGTTATCGCCGATATTGCGCTCTTCCTGAATCTCCTTTATCTTCTCGGCGCATTTACCGCCCTGAAGGCGACGATGACCCTGCCCGGCATTGCAGGCATTATCCTGACCATGGGAATGGGCGTCGATTCCAACGTCCTTATCTTCGAGAGGATCAGGGAAGAGCTGCGCCTCGGGAAGACCGTAAGGGCCGCTGTTGACGCAGGCTATTCCAAGGCGTGGGTCACGATCTTCGACTCGCACATTACGACGCTTATTACGACCTTCATACTCTTCACGTTCGGAACGGGTCCTATAAAGGGTTTTGCCGTTACGCTGAGCATCGGGGTGATCATCAATCTTTTCACCGCCGTATTCGGATCGAAAGCGATATTCGACTGGATAATCATGAAGTTTAAACCAAGGAGCCTGAGCATCTGATGAAGTTTGTAGAGATAACGAAAAAGACAAAGATAGATTTTATCGGGCTGCGCAATAAGGCCTTTATATTTTCCCTGATACTTGTTGTACTGGGTTGCATAGGCTTTATTATGGTCTCTTTGGGAAAGGCAAATCTCAGTGTGGATTTCACCGGCGGGACACAGCTTCAGGTCCAATTTAAAGAGAAGGTGACTATAGGGGAGCTGAGAAGCGCCCTCGTAGGAAGCGGCCTCCATGACGTGCAGATACAGGAAATAAGCGGGACGAACGGATTTCTCATCAAGACAAAGATGTCCGATACCGAAAAGGAAAAGGTCCAGGATGCAATAAGCCAGGACATCACTGCGAACCTGAAAGGCAAGCAGTTCGAGGTGGTCGGCAGCAACATGGTCGGTTCCACCGTTGGGCATGCGCTGAAAAAGGACGCGATCATCGCCGTTGTTATTGCGCTTGTCTGCATCATCATCTATATCGCGTGGAGATTTACCTTTATCTTCGGGATTGCGGCCACAATAGCCACCTTCCATGATGTACTCGTCATCCTCGGCGTATTCTACATCTTCAACAGGGAGATGAATATCCTCTTTATCACCGCGCTCCTGACCATAGCAGGGTATTCACTCACGGACACCGTTGTTGTCTTCGACAGGATCCGGGAGAACATGGCCAAGATGAAGGCAAAATCAGACCTTCAATCGGTGATTAATGTGAGCATCAATGAGGTGTTGAGCAGGACCCTCATAACGTCGTTGACGACAGCGATCACTATCGGTGCAATCCTTTTCCTGGGTGGCGAGGTTCTCTTTGATTTTGCCTTTGCACTTTTTATCGGGGTACTCATAGGGACATACTCATCGATATTTATTGCAAGCCCCCTTGTATTCCTCTGGAGAAGGCAACTCCGTTGATACCCATGATATCTCTATGCGCCGTGAACCTGCCTATTCCGTGTGATCTTCCGCAGGGACGCGGCATCTCCTTATCAGCCGTTTCCGTATCTCTTCACCGACTAAAGAGGGATTTTTTAGACTAATCACGGACATCCGGAACTTTATATGAGAGCAAAACTGGAAGATGTTCTCAAAGAGAAAGAGAGGGAACTGAAACTACACCAGCGATTCCTGAACCTCAAGGCGTTCTGCGAAGAGACGATCTTTCCCCGTATTGAATCACCTATCAATGAGCATGTGGAGATCTTAAAGAGGCTGATCGAGAGGATCGTGCCGGACCCGAAAGACCGGACGGAAGAGATGTTCTCCGGCGAGATCTTCGCGCTCCTCTGCACCATCTACCTTCACGATGCGAACAATGTAAGGGATTTTGAATGGACGTTGAACAGGGATATCCTGAACAGCATGGATACGATACACAAGAAGGTCTTTCTGAATTACGAAATAGCAAGAAGGCTCGATATCCCGGAGAGTGCCGTCGAGGTCATCAATAACCTGAGCCTTTCCCACATTGTGAAAAAAATCCCCATGGAGTGGGAGATCACTGATAACAACTCCAAGGCCATTATCAGGAACACGAAGGTATTCGAATGCATCTTTAATTTTTGCCACCTCCTTGTCGACATGTTCTATTCCGATATCAGATATCTTGGGCTGAAAAGATACAGCGATCCCCAGTTGATACTGCGGCCGAATGAAGCGGTTATCGATATCGACAACAAAGAGGGGATTATCTCGATCAGATACAATACGCAGACCCCCTACGAACTCCACGTCCTTGAAAACGCCAGGAAATATATCGGGAATATGTTTGACAAGTTCAAGATCAATGTCAACGGTCGGCTGGGCTTTCAATATAAGGAGATCCTCTGGGATATTACGGGAGATTTTTACCACGACAGGGACATCTTTGCGGTCCCGAAGTTCTCTCCCTACAACGAATCCCAGGGGCCGCCGTTCAAGAGGTGGGATGAGGCCTCGCTGCTTCTCGATAAACTCTTCGATTTCGGTTACGTCCTTGTCGTAGGCGAGGCGTCTATCGGGAAGACGACATTGTTGAATTCCTTTCTTGTCCCCCAGATCCTCACAATAAGCCCCAACGTGTTCTATTGCGAACTCTGGTCCAACCCGACGAGCGAGATACGGGACGTTATCTGCAAGCGAAGCGGCATCGGACGTTACAAAGAGATTGACATCATCTCGGTCTGTATGGAGCTTCTCAGGCAAGGCACCTGTTTTTTTATCATTGATGCCTGCGAAAGGCTCATTTACATGGAACCTGATGAAAAAGAGAAGCTGGAGAGATTTATTGCGTTCTGCATGAGTCAGAAAAATGTCTACCTGATCATATCCGGGGACAGGGAGACGTTCTTTAAATGGTACCAGACCTTCCATGATATCAGCACCTCCGCGGTCTGCGAGGTGAAACCGCTGGACAGTGCAAAGGCCATTGACGCATATGGAGAGGAGAAGGTCTTCTGGGATACAAGCGAATACTATAAGCCTATCGAATTTGAGCTTCTCCATGCGAATACGAGCATGGAGAAGGTACTTTTTGACCTGATGGAGGGCGTAAAGGACGTGTTCGAATTCAGGAATATCCTTTCGGTCTTTGTTGACAGGCACGAGAATATCCTCAAGCGGTATACGGCAGAAGATATCGCCTATGAGACCGCTCTGCCTTATAACAATATCCTGGGTTATGTCAATCTCCTGAAAGAGAAAGACATCGTGAAGGAGACGGAGTCCCTCGGTCTGACCTATTATTCGCTGACGAGCAGATACCTGACAGAGCCTCTGTATAAGGTCCTTGGGCTCGAGGAATTCGAGGAGAAGAAGAAGGTAAGGAACATCCTGAAGAATTTTCTCATAAACGAAACATTTCTCGACAATAGCGCATTGGACACGATCGAAAGATGGAAAGACCATATGATCTTTACCAAGGAGGAGATGGGCCTTATCCTCGGCAGTATCATTGACCTTCTGAAGGACCCATCCCATTTCTTCGAGAAGGCAAAAAGAGACGGCAAGGGCATCGATGTACAGCCTGTGTTAAAGTTCCTCTATTCCGATGATATCGAGAAGCGGAAGAGGGCTATTGCGCTGCTCGTCGATGTCCAGGACAGGAACATGATCAATCCCCTCCTTCACCACCTGAGACAGGAAAATGTGCTGGAGATCAGGGACCTCGTGATAAAGGGGATAGGGCTTATGGGAAAGAAGAAGGCAATGATAGCGATCATGAATACGCTCAACGAGATAGGCGACAGGCAATTACGGCTGAAGGCGATAGAATTCTTTTATTCCCTCTTCGGCGAGAACATAAGGCAATTGCTGGTGGACATACGGGAGACTGAGAAAGACCAAACCATTATCACAAAGATAGATACACTCCTTACGAAGCTGCCGGTATCTTCGTGATACCCCTCATATAAGGTCTCAGGGCCTCAGGCACGACAATACCACCGTCCTTCGCCTGGTAGTTTTCCATAACGGCCATGACCGTCCTTCCTATTGCGAGACCCGACCCGTTCAGGGTGTGGACGAAGTCTGTTTTCCCGCCCTGTTTCCTGTACCTGATCTTCGCCCTCCTTGCCTGGAAGTTTTCAAAATTACTGCACGACGATATCTCGCGATAGATGTTCTGTCCCGGAAGCCAGACCTCGATGTCATAGGTCTTTGCAGAGGAAAACCCGAGATCACCGGTGCAGAGCAGAGAGACCCTGTAATGGATATTCAGCCTTTTAAGGACGTCCTCTGCATCAAGAAGGAGCCCCTCGAGTTCATCGTACGAGGTCTCCGGAGCGGTGAATTTTACAAGTTCGACCTTGTTGAACTGGTGCTGTCTGGTCAGCCCCCTTGTGTCTTTTCCGTGCGCCCCTGCCTCTTTCCTGAAGCACGGCGTGTAGGCGACGTATTTCAGGGGCAGATCATCTTCCCTGAGGATCTCGTCGGCATAGATGTTCGTCACAGGGACCTCGGCGGTAGGTATGAGAAAGTAATCGAGCCCGTCGAGTTTGAACAACTCCTCTTCGAACTTCGGAAGCTGGCCCGTGCCCGTCATCGTCTCGCGGTTTACCATGAAGGGCGGCAGGACCTCCGTGTATCCATGTTCTCCGGTGTGGAGGTCGAGCATAAAGTTGATAAGGGCCCTCTCGAGCAGGGCGCCGTAACTTTTATAGAGGGTGAAGCGGGAACCTGTTATCTTTGCAGCCCTCTTGAAGTCAAGGATGTCGAGTTTCTCACCGATGTCCCAGTGCGCAAGGGGATCGAAATCGAATTGCGGTTTTTCTCCCCATACCTTTGCCACCGTGTTATCCTCTTCGCCGGTGCCGACGGGGACCGTGTCGTGGGGGATGTTCGGTATGACGAGGGTCATGTCTTCCCATTCCTTTTCCACGGCCTTTACCCTGCGTTCCATCTCCTCTATATCTTTTCCGATCGTTCTCAGGTGTTCTATCTGCCCGGCAGCGTCGGCGCCTGCCTTTTTCAGCTTTGCGATCTCGTTGGAAAGGGCATTCTTTTCGCTCTTCATCCTTTCAGATTCCTGGATCAGTTTTCTGCGTTGCCCTTCAATGTCTGTGAGTTTTGCGAGATTGACAAAGGCATCACCCCGTTTCCCGAGGCTCTCCTTGACCAGATCGATGTTCTCACGGATAAGTTTTGGGTCTATCATTTAGTCCTCCAATAGATCAGGGTTAAATTCAATCGGTTTGTACGTGTAAAGCGTGCCGTGTAATGTATAAAGAACCTGTCCGTCTACGAGAAAAAGGACCTTCTGTGCATCCTTAAAGGTCGTGAGAAAGGAATTGACCATGGAATAAACGGTGAGGATCTCCTTCATGGTGGACGGGCTGTCGCTGATAATGTCCTTTGAAACGTTGAGATACATGACCCCATCCGTGTCGGTTGTATATTCGTAAAGTCTGAAACCCTGGGCGAGGTGCTTTCCCTGCTTCAGCTTATTGATGATCATCTCGACCTTTTCTTTATCTGAGATATTATTCCTGACAACAAATTTTCTCTCGACCAGTTTGGCCTGCGCAGGGAAAAATATCGAGACCATCTGTTTGTCGGGGGCCGTAAAGATTGTCTTCGGTTCCAGCGCTACCTTTACGCGATATCCGGTAACGAGTACGGCAAGGACAACGACGATCGCCAGAAGTACGATAAAGACGGGCCGTACCGGTCTTTGTCGTTTTTCATAGGGCAGCACAGGAGGGGTCTTTTTTCGTCTCGGTGACATCATCTGTTAAACCCGTAATTCCTAATTCGTGGCCCGTGAATGGAAAAGGGCGATCCCAGGGGATGAGATCGCCACGTCGCTTTGCTCCTCGCGATGACAAGAAAATGCAAGTCGCAAGGATCATTGTGCAGTTCACTATCTACTATATACGATATACTATTCACGGTTTTTTCTTCGCCTCTTCAAGGAATTCGGTGGAGCGCATAACTCGTAATAAGGGGTATATCGCTGAATTCCGGTAGGCGTCGAGAAAATTATCATGGATCTCTTTTTTGTATGCTGCACTCATATCCTCAAGTATGATCGTGTTGAAGTCATTGCATACCGCATCAAAGGCAGTGGCGAGGACGCAGAAATGGGTGTTGACGCCGCCGATAGCGACGGTATCTATCTGCAAGGTCCTCAATGTCTGGTCGAGGTCGGTCTTGAAAAAGGCGCTGAATCTCCTTTTCTCAAGGATTATATCCGTTGGCTGCGGCTCGAGGTCGGATAAGGGTTTCGTGTCTTCCGTTCCCCGCAGGGAGCGGGGTTTCATCCTTCCGCGGAAGATAAAGTCTTCTTTCAGGAAGCTGTCACAGGCAAAGATGACCGGTATGCCGGCGCCCCGGCATATCTTCAGGAAGTCGCGCACAAGAGGCACGATCTTTTCTTCTTCCTTTTTTTTGTCTTTCCTTGGTCCGTCATAGTCCCCTTGGAGCATATCGACAATGATAACCGCCGGTCTCATTCTACAGGCACCTCCTGGTCTTTCAAAAACAGTCCGGTGAAATTTGTGCACATCGTTGCCGCGAGTTCCCCGATCTCCTGATGCCGTATCTCCGCGATCCTCGCGACGGTGAGCTTTACAAAGTAGGGCACGTTCCGTTTGCCCCTGTGGGGATGGGGCGTCAGGAAAGGTGCGTCGGTTTCGGCAAGTATCCTCTCATCGGGGATGTATTCGACGACCTTGGTGAGCTCTTCTGCGCTCCGGTAGGTTATCGTCCCGGGTATGGATATAAAGAAGCCCATATCGAGGAGCCGCTTTGCCGTCTCAAGATCGTAAGAGTAGCAATGGATTACCCCGCCGTTTCCGTTCCGGTACGTTTCGCCCAGGATCTGCAGGGTCTCCGTCCGGGCGTTCCTCGAGTGGATAATGACCGGCAGGCCTTCATCTGCCGCAAGCGAAAGCTGTTCCCTGAAGGCCTTGATCTGTGCATCTCTCGGAGAGTAATTCTTAAAAAAGTCGAGGCCTATCTCACCGTAGCCGACGATCTTCTTCTGCTTCAGGCAGGTCCTGATCGTTTCGGCGACGTTTTTGTTAAAGTCAGTGCTGTTGTGGGGATGTATCCCTATGGCCCCGTATACCATAGGGTTCGTGTTCATGATCTCGGCGACCTTCTCAAAGTACCGTTCCTCTGTTCCGACGGTGAGTATGTACTTCAGACCCTCATCGATGCTCTTCGTGATGACCTGTTCCCTGTCTTGTGAAAAGGACTCCATCTCGAGATGGCAATGTGAATCGACGAACATGATTTTTTATAACATATAATACGTTACGCTGCAATGGAGGACAACCAGCAGAGAGCAGAGAGCAGAAAAACCTCTTTGTGTCATCGCGAGGAGCAAAGCGACGTGGCGATCCAAGGGTATAATCTATTGAATGAGATTGCCACGCTCCGCTCGCAATGACACAAATAGTGGTTAGAACAGCTTATAACTCTCCGCTCCTCGCTCTCAGCTCTCTGCTGCCTTTACACGTGGCACAGGTGGTTGAAGAGGCATTCCGCGCATCCCCTGTCATCGAAGGGCGTAAAGGGCCTGGCAGGGTCGAGGATATCGAGGAGGGTCGTTTGTATACCCGTCAGGTATGTTTCGTATAACGCCTCCCTTTCTTCCACGGAGGCCTCCCTGAAGAGATATTCATCAACATTGTTTCTGAGGAGTATTAATCTGGCGTTGACGGTGGCGACCGGTACGTTGTTCTGCCCGTGGAAGAGGTAGACATAGAGAGGCAGTTGAAAAGAGGAGACATAGTCATGAATGTCGTTCATACGGCTGAGAGATATCTTTTGGGGAAAATTCCTCCGGTACTGCGTTGAACCGCCGGTCTTGTAATCAATGATCGTATATTGTCCTGTGCCGGGATCGAGATCGATCCTGTCTGCCTTGCCAATGAGGTTGACCGCTGTGCCGCCTGCATCTATTGTATGCTCAAGCCTTTGCTCTAAGTGGACGATGGTAAAGGGGTCGGGGGCGTTGTTCAGGTCCTTCTGGAGGAACGATTGCAGCTTGAAGGCAGCCAGCTTTTTGAATAGATAATAGTCCCCGCTCTCTGTTGACCCGTTCAGTTGCCTGTCGATGACCCTGTTCAGTCTCGCGATGATCTCACTGTGCATGGGCTTTGATATCTCCCTGTTCAGATACCCTTCGAATGTCTCCTGGAGGATGCGGTGTATCATGGTGCCCCTTTCCGTTGCCTCGATATCGTCGCTGATCGTCTTCTTCTCCTCAAAGGAGAGGATATCCCTGTAGTAGAAAAAGACAGGGCAGAAGACGTAGTGGTCGATCGATGAGGGTGAAAAGGATTTTAACTGCAAACGCTCCATGACAAAGGGCGTCTTTTCTATGACAGGCATCGTTGTGCCGGGCCTTAAGTTGATGGGGTAAACGGAGCGATCGATGGGAATGACGTCAACGGCCTTTTGTGTCTTTTCCGCGTCCCAGATGATCCTTTCGATATACCTGCTCCGCGGCCTGTCCTCGGAGTCGACGTACAGGATGTGCACGTTTTTCGAAGACAGGACAAGGCGTTCAAAATAGTAACGGTATATCTCTTCGCTCTGTCGCGGCGACGGTATCCCCAGCATCTCGTGGACGCCGGCGGGGATCAGCGGATCAACACTCCTTTGCTGCGGCAAGACGCCTTCGTTCGCATCCAGTATGACGGCGGTGTCGAAGGATATGTTCCTTGATTCAAGCACGCCGATGATCTCAAGAGACTCTATGGGCTTGGTCTCAAAGGGCAGGCTCATTGGCTGGAGAAGACGGAGGGTGAAATCGCAGATCAAGCGTCTGTTCTCTTCTTTGTCGTCATAGAACCCCGTCCTGCTGAAGGAAAGGCCCTTGATACCTTCCAGCGCTGCAAGCGTTGACCTGAAGACCTCCCCGGAGAGGATATAGGAACGGACAGGCGTATGATCCAGTACATATTCAAGGGCCGTCTCCAGGCTTTCCGCGTATTCATAGAGCGTAGCCGCACCCTCGAAGTTCCTGAAAAAGATGTCATGTATCTCAC
>MVRS01000095.1 GCA_002067975.1 Syntrophorhabdus sp. PtaU1.Bin058 | reverse complement strand
CCGAAAAGGAGGATCGCAGGTATGGAAAGGCCCACCACGTCCTCGACCTCGCGCATAAGCCCTTCAATGGAGAACTGGTATATATCCGGCATGGACGGGACAGGAATCTTTTCTTCGTGCATCTCCTTGACAAAGAGCGGATAGATGAGGTGCTGCGGGGAGACGGTGGTCTCTTCGATCATCTTTCTGAATTTCTCGTTCTTTCTCAGCCTTCTCGGCCTGTATTCAGGAAAGTTCATACTTACTCCTTCGGAGTAGTTCGGAGTTCTGAGTTCGGAGATTAGAGATGCTGATGCTTATGTATAACTCATAACTCACTACTCACTACTTGCCCGTAAGGGCAATTTCATCGTCCGTTAAATAGCACTGCGGGTCTTCTGCCCATATATCACCTGTTGCCGCCTCTGCGCGTACACGGAAATTGCCCCCACAGATACTCAGCCACCTGCACCGGGCGCATCTGCCTTTGACGTACCTCTTTTTCTCCTTCAGCCTGGCCATGAGCTCATTGCCCGTGTCCGTCCAGATCTCGCTGAAGGGTCGCTTCCTTACGTTGCCGAAACTGTAGTGCCTCCAGAACTGGTCTGCGTGGACATTGCCTTCCTCATCGACGCATCCGATCCCGACCCCTGACGCGTTCCCCTCGTTCATCATGAGGAGTTCGTAGACCTCTTCGGCCCTTGCGGGGTCTTCCTGCCGAAGCCGCATGTACACATAGGGACCGTCGGCATGGTTGTCGACGGTGAGCACCTCGACCGGCCTGCCTTTATCGAAAAGGTCTCTTGTCCGGTCCATGATGTAGTCCACGACCTTGCGGGCCTCGTCGTGTACGAGGTCGTCGTCCCTGAGCTTCGATCCCCTTCCCGAATAGACGAGGTGATAGAAACAGACCCGCTCAATGTCCTCTTCCTCGATGAGGTCGAATATCTTCGGTATCTCCTGGTAGTTTCTCTTGTTGATCGTGAACCGCAGACCCACCTTGATCCCTGCCTTCTTCGCGTTCCTCACGCCTGCGAGGGCCTTTTCGAAGGCGCCTGACGAGCCGCGGAAAAGATCATTGACATGACCGATGCCGTCGAGGCTGATACCGATATAGGAGAGCGACGATCGGGCAAACCTCTGCGCCTTCTCTTCCGTAATGAGCGTCCCGTTCGTGGAGATCACGGCCCGCAGGCCCTTTTTGACGGCGTAATCGATAAGCTCCGGAAGGTCCTCCCTCAGGAGCGGCTCTCCGCCGGAAAAGAGGATCACCGGCACGCCGAACTGCGCGAGGTCGTCGATGAGCCTCTTGCCTTCTTCGGTCGATAATTCGTTGCCCCTATAATCTTCACCCTCGGCAAGGGCATAACAGTGGATGCATCGCAGGTTGCACCGCTTCGTCATGTTCCAGACAACAACCGGTTTTTTGTCCTTCGAGAACTGGAGGAGGTGGGAGGGGAGCCTGCCCGATTCCCTGCCGTAGCGGAGCGGATCCGATGCCTCCACGGCCCCGCAGTAGAGCTTTGAAATACCGATCATTCTGTAATTGTGTGCATAAAACGGAAAAAAGTCAACAAGACGTTATATGCTACGCCCTACAACACCGGACCGGATAAATTTTTCTTGTTTTTTTCACAAGATACAGTATCATTATTTTTAGAACATATCGATATCGGTGCCGTATGGAAAACCACGAAAAGGCACAAGAGCAACTCATCAAAGAACTGGCAGGAATGCGCCGGCGGGTTGCCGATCTGGAAAGGTCAGAGGCAAAGTACAGACAAATAGAAAAGGCATTGCAAGAGAGTGAAGCCAAGTATCGCTCCATCTTCGAAAACTCCGTAGAGGCCATCTGCCAGACAACCAGAGAGGGAAATATCCTCATGGCAAACCCTGTGTTTTTTCGTACGCTGGGATACGACTCCTATGATGAGATGGCCCGTTCGATCACAAACGTCTACAACGATCTCTACGTGAACCCCGAAGACCGTCAACGTATTATGGAGGTCGTTAAGCAGTACGGTGCGGCAGGAAGGTTCAGGACACAGTTCTATAAAAAGGACGGAAGCAAGATATGGGTCTCTTTCAGCATATGGAGTGTCCATGACGCACAGGGTAAATTCCTCTATTACCAGAGCATGGGTGAAGATATCACCGAGCTCAAAGCGATGGAGGACGCACTCCGCAAGAGCGAACAGGAATGCCGCGGTATCTTTGAAAATGCCGTCATGGGGATCTTCCGGACCAGCAAGGACGGTCATTATCTGATGATTAATCCGGCCGGGGCCAGGATGTACGGGTATGGATCACCGGAGGAGATGATGCAGTCCGTCACCGACATGGCCCACCAGATATATGTCCGCCCGGAAGACCGGAAAACGGTTACAGGACTGGTAGAACGCAACGGGTTTATTGAGGACTACGAGGTGGAGCATTATACAAAAGACGGGGGCACCATATGGGCCTCCGTAAATGCGCGCGTTGTCCGCGATGCGACAGACGCAATACTCTACTATGAAACCATTTCCCAGGATATTACCGAGCGCAAGCGGCTGGAGCAAAGGCTCTCTGCCATGTCGATCACGGACGAGCTTACCGGGCTCTATAACCGTCGGGGATTCCTTACCCTCACCCAGCAACAACTGAAGATAGAGACGAGGGCAAAACAGGACATGCTCCTCTTTTTTACCGACCTGGACAATATGAAACAGATCAATGACACATTGGGTCACAAGGAGGGGGACAGGGCGCTCATCGACGTTGCAGGGATATTCAAAGAGACCTTCAGGGAATCCGATATCATCGGACGCATGGGGGGCGATGAATTTGCGGTCTTTGCCATCAATACAACCGATGAAACGCAAAAGATACTTACCACACGGTTACAGAACAATCTCGACACATTCAATGATCGCTCAATGAGGCCCTACAAGCTTTTCCTGAGTATAGGCGTAGCCCACTATGACCCCGAAACACCCTCTTCCATCGATGAGCTCATAACCCGGGCAGATACCCTGATGTATGAGCAAAAAAAGGGCAAGCGGCATTTCGTTTAACCTGGACACTGGTCGCCGGATACCGGATGCCGGTTAAGGAGTGATTGTATCTCAGTCTGAAACATATATGATCGCTGTTATTTGATTCAGCATTGACAGGCGGTCGGTCTGCTGCACATAATATCATTCAAACCCCGCAGGCAACATCGTGATGCAAAGAGTGACAAAAATAAGGGAACGATGAGCGGCAATCGGGCCATGCCGTGAGCGTAGAGGCTGACAGCCCGGAGCAGAAGGAATATATATGACACAGAAAGATTATTATGAGATACTCGGCGTAGAGAAGGATGCAGGCCCCGGAGAGATCAAAGCGGCATACCGGAGACTTGCCTTTCAGTACCATCCGGACAGGAATAAAGGGGATGGAAGGGCCGTCGAAAAGATGAAGGAATTGAACGAGGCATACGCCGTGCTCTCGGACCCTGAAAAGAGACGGAGATACGACAGCATGAGAGAGGAGTACGGCTCGTATGCCTACGACCGTTTCAGGCAGCGATATTCGGAACAGGACCTCTTCAGGGGCTCCGATATCAACAAGATCCTTGAAGAGATGGCACGGAACTTCGGCTTCAGGCATTTTGACGAGGTCTTCAGGGAGTTTTACGGCCAGGGATTTCAGACCTTCGAGTTCAGCAGGCCCGGGGTCTTCGGGAAGGGTTTCATATTCTTCGGCCCGATGCGTGGAAACAGGCATCAGCAGAGGGTCTCCTCGCAGCCGGGGATCCTCCCGAAGCTGCTTGGCATGCTCGCCGGGTACTTTTTAAAGAAGGCGTCCGGGATCCCGGCAGGGACACAGGAAACAGACCGCCATGACGTGATAACCATTGACCCCGATGATGCCCGTCGGGGGGCCAAGGTGTCCTATATCGACAGGAAGACTTCACGCCAGATCATCATCACGGTCCCGCAGGGGATAAAGGAAGGGCAGACGATCAGATTGAAAGGAACGGTCATGAATAGCGGGTACGGGGCAAGACCGGGAGACCTTTATCTGAAAGTCCGGTTCCGGAAAGGCATCATCCTGATGCTGAAAGAATTTTTTAAAATTTAGTATGCCGTTGGATATCATACATTGACAGCAGCCCTCCGGTTGGTATAGGCTTATTGAGCTTATTCTCAGGGCAGGGTGAAAATCCCTACCGGCGGTATCCCGGATCATT
Organism: Syntrophorhabdus sp. PtaU1.Bin058; assembly: GCA_002067975.1. Lineage (GTDB taxonomy): Bacteria > Desulfobacterota > Syntrophorhabdia > Syntrophorhabdales > Syntrophorhabdaceae > UBA5609. The sequence continues at coordinate 4,677 of MVRS01000095.1, read as the reverse complement.
GCACCGGGGAGCCCGCGAACGCTCCTTTCAATCCGAAAGGAGGTCAGTAGATCTGGTGAAAGGCCAGGGCCGACGGTTAAAGTCCGGATGGAAGAGGATAAGACAGCCTGCAACCCGCCGGAATTCTTCCCCGGCGAGCAACTGTCCGTGTGAACCGGACGCCTGTCATCTCTCAGCCCTGATTCTGGTAAGCCAGTTATATTTGAGGAGGTATTGCCATGAATCACACTCTCCTGACCCGGTTCGGAAATCCCTTCCGGCGCGTAGAAAACGCCCTTCATTCTTTGCGAATGGGCTGCGGCGTACTGGTAACCGACGATGAAGACCGGGAAAATGAAGGCGACCTGATCTTTGCCGCCGAGACGCTCACAGAGGCCCAGATGGCCATGTTGATCCGCGAATGCAGCGGTATCGTATGCCTGTGCCTTACCGGCGAAAAGGTGGACGCCCTCCAACTCCCCATGATGGTGGAACGCAACTCAAGCCGGTTTCAGACTGCCTTTACCGTATCGATAGAAGCGGCCCAAGGCGTTACAACGGGCATATCGGCCGCTGACCGCGTTACAACCGTCAAGGCGGCTGTTCAGGACAATGCAAGACCGGAAGATCTCCATCGTCCGGGCCACATATTTCCCCTGAAGGCCCGCCCCGGCGGCGTACTGGAAAGACAGGGGCATACCGAGGCTACCGTGGACCTCGCGCGTCTGGCCGGACTGAGGCCGTACGGCGTACTGTGCGAGCTTACCAACCCCGACGGCACCATGGCGCGTTTGCCCGAGATCATAGACTTTGCGGAAAAACATTCTATCCCTGTTGTAACGGTGGAGGACCTGGTGAATTACCGCCGTACAAGGGAGTAAGAGGGCAGGGTGGAGTTCTAAGCGGTCCTTAATCCGCAGGTCTTTCTTTCACGAATAATGAGCAGAGGGCGTATGCTATGCTCGTGGCAAAAAGGAGCAGAAAGGCCATCTTATATCCCTGGGGGAGGTATCTGCCGTTGACCTTGCCGCCCATGTCCATGAAATACCCGATCAGAGGTTGATAGATGATCCCTCCAATAAACCCGAAGAGGTTCACACAGCTTACCGAGGTGCCTGCTATCTCAAGGGGAAAGAGCTCTTTTGTGGCGGTAAAGCAGACAATGATCGACGCTCCGATACAGAGTCCGATCATAAGGAAGAACACATAAAGGATGGGGACGGAGAGGGACTGATAGAAGAAATAGAAGAAGGCCCATTCTATAGCGGTTGCGAGGCTGCATCCGAAGAGGACCTTTTTCCTGCTTCCCAGGACATTGTCGGAAAGGTATCCCAGCAAGGGACTGCCCACCACCATTGCGATAGCGACCATGGACAGGATATTTCCGATGGCAGGCCCTGAGAGGCCATAGATGTCCCTGAGATAGGGTCCTGCCCATAAGCCGTTAAAACTGAAGAGGATGGAACCGTTGCAGAAACAATAGGCTGCAAGCGGCCAGAAGTGTGGGGTCGAAAAGACCATCTTTATCCCTGTCAGAAGGGGTATATTCTTTTGGGTGCCCGCGGAGCCTACGCGCGCATTGATCTCAGGAAACCCTTTCTTTGTCGGTGAATCGACTAACAGGAGCCACGTGAGGATAGAGAATATAAGGGTAATGCCGCTGATGGCGATGAAACCGGCCCGCCAACCGAAGCTCCTCGTTGCCAGCGCAAGAGGTGTTGAGGCCGACAGCCACCCGACACCCCCAACGGCCATGAGCGCCCCGGAGATCTTTGCATATTCCTTTGGTCTGAACCATTCGGCGAGGGTCTTCATGGCAGGCACAAAGATCCCTGAGAGGCCCAATCCTACGATGACACGCGATGCGGTGGCGATCCCAAAATTAGGAGCAAGCCCGAACATGAGCGCGCCCGCCGCGGCAAGGAGTGAAAAGAATGTCACCGTCTTCCGGGAACCCCAGGAATCGGCCAAGAGCCCTACAGGCACCTGCATAATGGCATAAGGATAAAAGTAACCTGAAGCAAGCACGCCGAGAGAGGTGGCGTTGATCGAGAAGGCCTCCACAAGGTCCTGGGCCACTATGGCAGGACAGACCCTGTGAAAATAGACAAAGAGGTACTGCAACCCCAGGACTGTGAAAACAACCCAGCGATACCGCATTGCCGCCTTTATTGTCCGCTCCATTGGGTCCCCCCTTTTTTGTGATAGCCCACCACGATTTTTCGCAGTATAACAAAACCGCATACGGGCGTCAATAAATGAAAAGCAGAAGGTGAGAAAGGCAGCGGAGAGCGGAGAGATAAGGACCGAGGGACGAGGGACGCAGGACGAGGGACGACGAAAATCAGAAGAGCAGAAATCAAAACATCCTGGAAGGCATCAGGTATTCAGATTTCTTTATGTTTCTTACTGTTCACTATTCACCATCGACTATCGACTGCCTTTATATATGGTTTATATTCAGGACGATTTGTTGTATAACATCACTGCGCCGTAAGCGCCACAGCGAGAATCCCATAAGGACGGGTTAATACAATGAAGATATATAAACTCAATAACACCGGCGGAAAAAAGGAAGACGCGCAGGTCTCGCCGGACAGCATGCCTTTCGGAAAATACAAGGGGCAGCGCATCGACATGCTGCCCGATAATTACCTTATTATGCTCGCAGACGATTTCAAACGGGACAGACCCGGCGTCTCCCCCGGTCAGAAGTTTACCTTCAAGGTACCCCTCGACATTATCGAAAAGGCAAGGAAGGTCCTCGATAAACGGGGGTATCGGAAGAAGGGCACACGCTGGGAAAGGGGCTGATATTGAAAAGTGCCCGGGCATGTGGTATCGTAAGCATATTCGGGGCGTGGCGCAGCATGGTTTAGCGCGCTTGCCTTGGGAGCAAGAGGTCGCTGGTTCAAATCCAGTCGCCCCGATTTTAACAATCCAGCCTTAATCGCCCTTATCTCCCGGATGCAAACAAACCCGGATCCCTATGCTGTAAACGTCCCCCTGTCTGCCTTATCGAAGGTCCGCAGTTCATCGATTGCGCTGATGAGCCCGTCCCTTGTCTCTGTCCTGAAGGCCCTGTCGCGGAGCGGCTTCGTACCCTGGATTCCCCGCGTGTACCATATGAAAAACTTGTGGAAGATGCCCACTCCCCTTTTCTCGCCGTAGTGCCGGAACAGAAGGTCAAGGTGGTCTTTCATCACCGTTATGCGCTCATCGATGCCCGGTCTTCCGCATTGCACGCCACCCAGCAGGAATTGGATCGCCTCCCTGAATATCCAGGGATTACCGAGGGAGCCCCGTGCGATCGCCACGCCGTTGCAGCCGGTCTCGTCGAACATCTTTTTGATGAGCGGCGCCGTGATATTGTCGCCGCTGGCGATCACCGGGATCTTTACCGCCTCCTTTACCTCTCTGATGACGCGGTAATCAACGGCCCCGCTGTACCCCTGGGCCTTTGTCCTTCCATGGATAAACAATGCGCTGATGCCCGCATCCTCGGCATGGCGGGCAATCTCCGGGGCGTTGATTGAATCCTGGTCCCACCCTGTCCTGATCTTCACCGTCACGGGGACGGTTGAACGGTCAACGAGCACCTTGAGGAGTTCCCTGAGTTTGCGGGGTTCTCTGAGGAGCGCCGCCCCTTTTCCCTTCCTCGTTATCTTTGGTGTAGGACAGGCAGCGTTAAGGTCCAGAAGGTCAAAGGTATCCTTTTCAAGGGAGCCGAGGGCCTTTGCAATAAGTTCCGCATCGTTCGCCAGAAGCTGAATTCCCAGGGGGCGATCATCGGGGGTTGACGAGAGCATGTGGCGGGTCCTCTTGTCCATGTGACACAGACCGCTCACGTCGATCATCTCCGTAAAGGCAAGAGGGGCGCCGAAGGAACGGGTGATCAGGCGGAAAGGCAGGTCGCTCACTCCGGCCATGGGGGCAAGCATGCAGGGGATGGAAAGGGTGATGTTGCCGATCGTGAGCACGCATCCATTCTAACCCCCGCCCCATGACAGTGTCAAATCGCTGTATAAATCAACTCACAGAGAATCGTATATCGTAGTTCGTATATCGTATATCGAGGTTCTAAGAAACCCGTAAGACGTGAGGCGTAAGTCGTGAGGGGAAAAATAACACCCGTTCAAGGTTCTATGTTCAACGTTCAATGTTAACACAGGGCAGAGAGACTGAATGGGCCGGACAGAACAGTGGAAGCTATGAATTTAAAAAACGTTGAATGCAGAACCTTGAACGTTGAACAGCTTTTCGCCTTACGACTTACGGGTTTGTTGCTGACGGCTGTCTGCTGATAGTTGAGGGTTATTCACTGCCTTTAGCGGAAAATGAGATCACGTCTGACGGGCAGGTTGAGGCGCAGAGCCCGCACCCTATGCATACATCCTCTTTCACGTGGGCAATGGGCACGCCTGTCGATGTGTGCGGCCCGAAGATGGCAATCTGTCTTTCCATTATCTCCATCTCGATGGCGCTCGCCGGACATGCATTCTTACAGGAGCCGCAGCCGCTGCAGCGCTCCTCATTCACCTCGGGAAGGACCCTCTCCTCTTCGCTGTCGAGGATCATCTCGCCGAGGGCGCCGAGGACCTCTCTGCCTTCCCACCGCTTTGCCCTCGGATGCCTGATGAAACCCACGTGGTACCTCTTCCTTCCCCATTTCGTGGGAGACCAGCGGAGTTGCGGCTC
>MVRS01000094.1 GCA_002067975.1 Syntrophorhabdus sp. PtaU1.Bin058 | reverse complement strand
TATAATGTCCTCCCTTGGCGGTTTTTTCTTATATGATACATGTAATTTCCGCAATTGCAACAGAAATCAGCATGGTAATGTCCACAAGATACCTTCCCGGCCTGTATTGCCGCGATAAATAATAAATAGAACTTGTGTTATTCTGTTTTTGCGCTATACATAATATTAAGTATGAAAGGCACTCCTATGTAATGTCACAACAAAGAGAGGTCACAGCTCCGACATGCGTTACAAAAGATACCTCGTTATTCTTCTGTTTTTAACGACATTATGTGGTTTCCTGCTCTATGACACATACCGCAGGATAGAAAAAGAGGCGATCGGCCGGATAAACAACAACCAAACAATTTATGCTAAGCAGGCAGGAAGGAGCATTAAAGGGTTTTTCAAACATTACCTGAACGACCTCCGCTACCTTTCAATGAACCACTCCCTGATTGCAATGGACGGCAAAGGGAAAGAGGCCATGAACGCCTTCTACAGGATCAATTCCGAGGAGATATGGGCGGTAACAAGGGTTGGTGCAAAGGGGAGGATCCTCTACACGGTTCCGTATAGTAAGGATTTGATAGGTAAGGACCTTTCTCCCCGGCGCCATTTCAGGGAGGCCGTGAGGACCGGGAGACCTGTAATAAGCGATGTTTTCATGACCAGCCTGGGCCGCCAGGCCGTGTCGGTCCATATGCCTTTATTTAAGGGCAAGGTTTACGCCGGCTCAATCGCAGTCCTTATACCTTTTGAAAGCCTGACGGAGAGGTATGTAGGGAGTATCAAGATACTCGGAAGCGGATATGCCTGGATGATCAGCGCGAGCGGAATTATCCTGCACTCACCTTTTAACGAGTATATAGGGAAAACGGTTTTTGAGGTATATAAAAGGTCCCCCGAGATTATTGCCGTGGCCGGTAAAATGATGAACGGGGAAGAGGGGACGTCTGTTTATACGGATAATGGGGCCGGCGGGAATGGAAAGGACGGTACGAAGTATCATGCGATATTTCTTCCCATACCGATCGGCAATACCTTCTGGTCAATCGCAGTGGCTACACCCGAAGACGCGATACTCAGGACGGTAAAAGGTTTCAGGAACAGGTGGCTTCTTATTATGGCCGTTCTGATATCCGGCGGTCTGATCCTCGTTTATTTCTTTGTAGAGGCCCGGGCAATTATCATTGAAGAGGAGAATCGCAGGGAAGCGAATGAGGCCCTCCGTCGAAGTGAGGCAAAATACCGTGAGCTGGTGGAAGACGCAAACAGCATTATACTCAGGATGGATGTCACCGGCGTAATTACCTTTTTCAACGAGTTTTCGCAGCGGTTCTTCGGGTATGGCGAGGAAGAGATCACAGGAAAAGACATGGTCGGGACCATAGTGCCCGACAATGAGACCTCCGGACGTGATCTGAAGCGGCTTATCGGGGATATCGGGAGGAACCCGGACCTCTACATCAACAGCGTAAATGAGAACATCCGTAAAAACGGTGAACGGGTATGGGTGGCGTGGACAAACAAACCGGTATACGGAGAGGATGGTAAGGTCGTTGAGATACTCTGTGTCGGCAACGATATCACCGAGCGGAAGAAGGCAGAGGAAGACCTAAGGGCAAGCGAAAGGAAATACCGAAGCGTTATCGAAAACATCCAGGATGTGTTTTACCGGTCCGACGTAAGGGGACGGCTCCTCATGGCGAGCCCTTCAGGGGTCAGGATGTTCGGGTACGGCTCGGTTGATGAGATGATAGGATTGCCGCTCGATTCATTCTGGCTGGAACCCGCGGAACGCCAGAAACTTGTTGCTCGGGTAAAGGCAATGGGTGCTGCAAAGGACTTCGAGGCAGTACTGAAAAAAAAGGACGGTACGACGTTTAACGCATCGCTTACAACGCATTTTTATTATGACGACCAGGGCGGTCTTCTCGGTACAGAGGGCATCATACGTGACATCACGAACCACAAGAGGATGGAAGAGGCATTAAGGGAAAGCGAGGAACGTTACCGTATCGCCATAGAAAACTCCAACGACGGCGTGGCTATCATGAAGGGCACTGAGCACGTGTACGTGAACAAGAAGTTTGTGGAGATCTTCGGGTATACCAATGCCGACGAGATTATCGGGAAGCCCGTATCCCTGGTGGTCCATCCTGACGACTCTGCGATGGTAGATGAGATGAACAGGAAGCGTCAGGGGGGTGAACCGGTTCCCTCGCAGTATGAGTTCAAAGGCATCAGAAAAGACGGGACGCACGTGGATATAGAGATCTCTGCGGCAAAGACTACATTCCTGGGGGAGACGGTATCCCTGGTCTACCTGAGGGATGTTACAGACCGCAGGCACCTTCAATTCCAGCTTCTCCAGGCCCAGAAGATGGAGGCCATAGGCACCCTGACGGGCGGTATCGCCCATGACTTCAACAACATCCTTACGGCGCTCATCGGATACAGCAACCTCCTGCTGATGAAGATGGAGGAGGATGATCCTTTGAGGGTCTACGTAGAGCAGATGCTTGCCTCGTCGGAGAAGGCCGCCAACCTTACCCAGAGCCTCCTCGCCTTCAGCAGGAAACAGTTGATGGAATTGAAGCCGAACAAGGTCAACGCGATCATCAGAGGCATAGAAAAACTCTTGAAAAGGCTCCTTACCGAAGACATAGATCTCAGGGCTATCCTTTCTGACAGGAATTTGACCATCATGGCAGACTTGACGCAGATGGACCAGGTCCTGCTTAACCTCGCAACGAATGCGAGGGATGCCATGCCAAAGGGCGGTGTGCTGACCGTTGAAACGCAGGAGGTTGAACTGAACAATACCTTTGTGATGAGCCAGGGGTTCGGTCGTCCTGGCAGGTATGTCCTCATCTCGGTCTCCGATACCGGTATCGGCATGGATGCGGGGACGCAGGAGAGGATCTTCGATCCCTTTTTTACCACCAAAGACGTGGGGAAGGGGACGGGTCTTGGTCTCTCCACGGTCTATGGCATTATCAAACAGCACAACGGGTATATCAGCGTGGAAAGCGAACCGGGCCATGGAACGACCTTCCGCATCTATCTCCCCATGGTGGAGGCAACGGTGGAGGACGTGAAACAGACCTCCTTTGACACGGAAAAGGGGACGGAGACGATCCTCCTCGCAGAGGATAACACAGAGGTAAGAAAACTCGCGAGAGAGGTCCTCCTGCTGTCGGGATATTCGGTGATCGAGGCAATCGACGGTGAGGATGCCGTCCGGAGGTTTATAGAGCGGAAAGACAGTATATCCCTTATAATCCTCGACGTCGTCATGCCGAAGAAAAACGGCAAAGAGGTCTACGAGGCGATACGGAAGATAAGGCCCGATATCAAGGTCCTCTTTACCAGCGGATATACCGGCGATATCGTTCTCGATAAGGGTATCCATGGTGAAGAGGCTAATTTTATCACCAAACCGTTGTCCCCGGACATGTTCCTTGTAAAGATCAGGGAGATATTGGACAGGTAGGACGAGTAAGGTCCAGGGTGCTGCTCACTGGAACTCTGACGGCATCTCCCTGAGAATGCCCATCTGTATGTAGATAGGCTTCACGATCCTCCGTATCAGCGGGAGCTTTGTCAGGAACAGGAGAGAGCCGATGATGCAGGCTATGCCGCTCAGCATGAGCGTCGCGGGGGCGCCGATCCTGCTTGCAAGGCTTCCCGCCGCCAGGCTCCCGAAGGGTGCCATCCCCATAAACGCCATGGCATAAAAGCTCATAATGCGGCCCCGTTTGTCCTCGGTGACGATGGTCTGCAGAATAGTGTTGCTTGACGCCATCTGCATGATCATGCCGAAGCCGGTGAGGAACATCATGCACAGCGAGAGCTGTATGTGGCGGGAGAAAGAGAAGGCGATCAACCCCAGGCCGAATATGTTTGACGCGATTACGATGATCCTCCCGAGGCCGAGAACGCTCTTTCGTGAGGCAAGGAACGCCGCGCCGGCAAGGGCCCCGATGCCCGTTGCCCCCATGAGGAATCCGAGCGTGTGAGGTCCTCCGTGAAGGATGTCTTTTGCAAAGATGGGCATGAGGACGATGTACGGCATCCCCATAAAACTCACGAGACCCAGCAGGAGGATGATGTACCTGATCGGCGGGAAGCCGAAGGCGTAAGCATAGCCGTCCTTCAGCCCCTGGATGATAGGCGCGTGCTTGGATTTTATTTTTTGCTTCGGGATCTTCATGGCCAGGAGGGCAATGATGATGGCAAGGAAGCTTATCCCGTTGATGAGGAAGCAGACACCTTCCCCGACGATGCCGATCAAAAGACCCGCGATCGACGGCCCAAGGAGCCTCGCGCTGTTGAACATGAAGGAATTCAACGCGATGGCGTTCCCCAGGTCTTCTTTGCTTTCGACCATATCAACGACGAAAGACTGGCGGGCAGGGACATCGAGGGCGTTGATCAGTCCAAGGAAGATACTTAAAACGATCAGGTGCCAGATCGCTATCGTGCCGGTTAAGGTAAGAAATGCCAGTATGAAGGCCTGTATCATGGCGGAAACCTGCGTTATGAGAAGCAGCTTGCGGCGTTCAATCCTGTCGGCGAAGACCCCGGCGAAGGATGTAAAGGCAAACGTAGGGACCTGGCCGGTGAATCCGATCAGGCCGAGGAGAAAGGCGGAGCCGGTCAACCTGTAGACCAGCCAGCTCATCCCGATCTGCTGCATCCATGTCCCGATAAGGGAAACGCCCTGCCCCCCGAAAAAAAGCCGGTAATTCCTGTAACGGAAGGCCCTTACGATAAATTTAAATGTTGCCAGCTTGTCAGTTTTGCGTGAACCCGAATCCATGATGTTTTGATTTAATGTCTGCCTATTGAGCCGATCACTCCTTTTGAATAATGTAATCTTAATCGTTGTATAATGCAACTCCGGGAGATTTTTTGCAAGAGAAATCATAGCAAAAGGTGTTATATACTGTGGGAAAGGAGGCGACCATGAGATGCCGGTTATTGGTTTTATTTTTTATCTGTATCTTTTTATTCTGTTCCGGCGGTATGCCGGGGGAGGTGATCGGCATGGGCACGTTAAGGATAACGAGTCCTGTCTTCGGGGACAACGGGCATATCCCCAGGCTGTATACCTGTGACGGGAAGGACGTGAACCCCGCCCTCATGATCGAAAACGTTCCCGGCGGAGCGAAGTCCCTCGCGCTGATCGTCGATGACCCCGATGCGCCGGCAGGCACCTGGGTCCACTGGGTGCTCTGGAATATCGACCCGAGGCTGAAAGAGATAAAAGAGAATTCTGTCCCGCCAAAGAGCGTACAGGGTAAAAATGATTTCGGAAAGAACAACTATGGAGGACCATGCCCGCCGTCAGGCACCCACAGGTACTTCTTTAAATTCTACGCCCTTGACACAGTCCTGAACCTCAGTCCCGACTCGACAAAATTTCGTCTCGAAAAGGAGATGAAAGGCCATATCCTTGCAGAGGGCCGGATCGTGGGGTTGTATAAGAGGTAAAAGGCATCGGACAGGATTGTCCGGCGTGGAGACATTAAGACGTCAAGCGCTGTTATAATTGAGTAGATTCCAGCCGTAACCTGATTTATACTTCACTCCTGATATGCGACGTTACCTGATTTTCGTTATTGCCGGGTTCAGCCTCCTTATGCACTCCATCGACAGCACGATCGTGGCTGTAGCATTTCCAAACTTTATAAGGGAATTCGACACCAACGTCCTCTGGGCGGCGTGGACTATCTCGGTTTTCTTCATCGGGGTCATTATCGCCATGCCGCTGGCGGGCAGCCTGAGTGACACCTTCGGCCGGAAGAAGGTCTTCCTGATCTCTCTCGGGCTCTTTACGGGCAGTTCCCTGGCCTGCGGGCTTGCGCCCAATATCTATACGCTGGTAGTGTTCAGGTTCCTCCAGGGCATAGGGGGGTCGAGCTTTCTTCCAACCGCCTCGGGGATCGTGAGCGACGCCTTTCCGAAGAGCAGGGACAGGGCCATAGGCCTTTTCACGAGCATATACCCGATAGGGGGCATTGTGGGGCCGAACCTCGGCGGCTGGATCGTAAGCAGGTTCTCATGGCGGTCTATCTTTTATATCAATCTACCCATCGGCTTAGTCTTGACGGGTCTGACGATGGTCCTCCTTTCGGACTCAAAGACGTTTCACCGGCGGCGCATCGATATTGCAGGAGCGTCTTTGATGAGCGGCGGCCTTCTCTTCCTCATGTTCGCACTGAATATCGTCAGCGAACGCCCTTCTCCTGCAGGGGTTTTTCTTACTGCAGCCTTCCTGACCGCGAGCTTTTTCTTTTTCCTTTTCTTCTTCCGCCGGGAAAGGAAAGAGGAGAAGCCCATACTGGACCTGGCCCTGTTGAGGTCGAGCCCTTTTCTTGCGGCAAACATCATGAATATGGTGCTGGGAGCGGTGATATTCGGGCTTTTTTCCTTTATACCGCTTTATGCCACCTCGGTGCACGGGCTCTCTACGATGATGAGCGGCATGATCCTTACCCCCCGTTCCTTAGGATCGATGGCCGCCTCGATGATCATGAGCTTCCAGCTCCGGCGATACGGATACCGGTTGCCCATGGTGGCCGGCATCTGCGTCATGTCCTTCGGGACTATCCTTCTCGGGGACGATCTCCTGTGGGGCTCGATGGGCAAGCGATGGGGAACGGTGGAGATGCTCTCCTTCCTGATACTGATCGTGGGGATAGGCATAGGGATTATGCTCCCGGCTGCCAACAACGCCTGCATCGAGCTGATGCCGGATAAAGTAGCCACCATTGTGGGCCTGAGGAACACCTTCAGAACCGTCGGAGGGGCGTTGGGAGTACCGGTGATTACCTTTGTCCTTCACCTCAGTTCCAATCCGCACACCGGGTTCAGGACCGCCTTCATATCCTTTGCCCTTGCCCTTATGTTCTCGATTCCCCTTGTCTTTCTTATGCCTGACGGGAGAAAAGAATGGGGGCGATAGCGGGTTGTGAGCGACGGCGGTTAACAGATCAACGAATTTCTTACTTATATACTTATATAGAAAACAGATATCCTGAGTAAGGATAAAGACACAACGGTGTGTAACACGACAATGGCGTTCGAGTAAGATAGTTCGAACGCTGTTTTTTTAGAGAATAGATCGAGACGCAGGCGTCTTTGAACCAATGACGGTTCGAGACGCCTTTTTTATTTCGGACAGAGGAAGGAGGTGATGAATGGGCAGCAAGGAAGGAGCAATGAGAACAGGGAACAGACCATGGTTCCTGCATTTTATTACATTGACAGGAGGTTACAATGAACTTCGTTAAAATTCTGATGTGTGCAGTATTCCTATTATGTTCTATCGCAACGACCGGTCTTTTTGCCGAAGAGGCAAAGCCGCCGGAGGCCAAGGCACCGGAGAAGGCGCCTGAAGAAAAGGTGACCGGCAGCGTAACCCTCGGTGTGTTCAACAAGTACGTATTCCGCGGCTATGAGTTGAGCAGGGGCAGTTTTGTGGTCCAACCGGCCATTACCGCCTCTTATAAAGGTTTTTCCGCCACCTACTGGGGCAACGTGGACAGCAACGCCCACGACACGCAGTCCTATTTTCCGAGCGCCTTCGATAAGGACGGGATGAAGTGGTTCAACGAGACTGACCTGACGCTCAGCTACACCCGTGCCTTTGACAAGCTCTCCCTCACCGGCGGGTACATCTACTACAATACGAAGTATACCAATGAGACCGAAGAGCTCTTCATCAGCGCGACGTACGATATACTCACAAAGCCGACCCTGGCCATCAACCAGGACATCACGGAGTATACCGGTACCTACATAAACCTGTCCTTCTCACACTCAATCCCGGTGTATAAGGACGTGACCCTTGATCTCGGTGCGTCGGCCGGCTATTTTATCGGACAGAACAGGTACTGGAAGACATACGAAGAATCTACCGGCGGATATACCGGATCGAAATACAAAGGGTTCCATGACGGCATGGTGAAGGCCGGGTTTACCATCCCCATCACAAAGGCCATCTCATTCCAGCCGGTTGCCCAGTACTGGTTCCCGCTGTCCAGCGATGCAAAGAAGAAGATCGGAGCCGTTTCATACAATCCTAACGGATACCTCGGTACGGTCTTCGTAGGAGGTGCGAACTTCGTATTCAGTTTCTAAGGGGGAATATGATATTTCCTCCGGAGCCCGGCAGGTCATATGGGACCTGCGGAGCCCTCTCACCTGCAGTGAAGCAGTAAAGTCCTGATCGGACAGGCCATCAGAAATCAGACAACGTCGTCTATGATAACGATACCCCGCTGATCTTTCGGGCGGGAAGCGA
>MVRS01000093.1 GCA_002067975.1 Syntrophorhabdus sp. PtaU1.Bin058 | reverse complement strand
TTAGCGATACAGTTTGTCAAGTTAATTTTTATCTGCTATAACAATAATAACGATGGATCACGGTCTGATGACCTTTTCCGATAACATTTATGTATGAGGCAACTGGGAGGCACACTATGTCTTTGTTTCAAAAGATAGGATGAATTACCTGAGTCGATCCCGATGCGCCGGCAGTTAGCCGGCGTACGTTACGATTTGTTGACGGTACACAGGTCGCTGTTACAGGTCTCGACGAGATACTCGCCGGACTTTACTCTGAAGGCAGACAGGCGAACAGTGAGACCGCGGAAGAGATCATCAAAAGGCTGGAGGTCAGTAAGAACTTTATCCCCTCTTCGGTGGTTGCCCGCAGGGAGTACGCTTATCTCCTGCTGAAGGAATACGAAGAGTACGTTGAGAGGCAAGGGAATAAGGGATAATAAGCACCCTGTCCTGACCGCCACTCCGGCCTGGCAGGATTTCTATTAAAATGGTAAACGTACCGGATAAGAAATTACTTGATATCATCCGATCCCTTGGACGAACCGTAGAATCGACATTTGGTCCGGCATGCGAGGCAGAACACATCGTATTCGGCGCTCAGATGCCGGGCTACGGCGCGCGATCAATACCGGAAGGCGTTGTAAAACGGTGGATTTCCTTCATGAAGGGCAAGGGTATAACGCGGGTGTGCTCCCTTCTGCCTCCAAGCCAACTCGGGTACTATACGGTAGACCTGGCAGGGACATACAGGAAGGAATTTGGAGAGACCCGAGTCCTCAGTGCGCCCATAGAAGATTATCATCTTTGCAGCGTAGAAATGCTGGGGAAAATTCTCCTTTTCTTGACAGAATCGGATTCGGAAGGCCAGCCTGTCGTTGTCCACTGTGCAGGCGGAAGGGGAAGGACAGGCTTTGTCCACGCTGCATGGCTTGTTTCTGGACGAGGATTTTCTATTGAGAAGGCGCTCGAAGCAGTAATGAAGATGGGAAGAAACCCTTTTGAGGCAATCGAACAAGGGAACGCCTCAACAGACGAACTGTACGCGCTGATACATTTCCGTTCTTCTCCGCATCAGTGATTATGCGCTTCGCCCTTTTCATCATCTTTAACCCGGCAATAAAGGTTGTTGTCGCACGTTGCACAACTGGACTCGATCTGCAAGGTGCTGTGATCGACCCCGTTTTCCCTTAACATCCGTTCAATGTTCTTCTTTGTTGTCTCCACCTCGCTCAGGGTTTTGTCATCCACGAGTATGTGGGCCGAAAAGGCTACATGATTATGCGCCACGGGCCAGAGATGGACATCGTGGACGTCTATGACGTCGGGCATGTCGATAATCTTTTTTGTCAGCGCCTCGACACTGAACCCCCTGGGGGTCAGGTTGAGAAAGATCGAAACGGTGTCGCGCACAAGCCTTATCCCTCCCCAGATAATGATGCCGCCGATCAGGGTGCTTGCAATGGGGTCCGCATAGGTCCAGCCCGTGAAATAGATGATAATGCCCGATACGATGACGCCTACTGAAGAAAGGGTATCACCGAGTACGTGGAGCCAGACGCTTTTGACGTTAAGGTCTTCATGGCCGTGGCCAAGGATGAAGGCCATGACAATATTGCCTGCAAGGCCGAGGGCGGCGACGCCCAGCATAACGGGGATATCGATCCCGGGAGGAGACACAAGCCGTCCGTAGGATTCGTAGAAGATAAGGACGGCGATGACGAGAAGGCTTATACCATTGATGAGGGCAGCCAAGAGACCGACGCGCTGGTAGCCGAAGGTGGCGTTCTTGTCCGACGGTCTCTTGCTGATACGTGCAGCTACAAACCCCATGGCTATCGCCAGGGCATCGGTGACCATATGCCCGGCATCGCTCAGAAGGGCAAGGCTGTTGCTCAGATAGCCGCCCACCAGCTCACCGGCCAGGATAAGGACGGTTACGAGGAAGGTGACGGCAAGACGTTTTTGATTATCCCATCTCACATTATTTATTAACCTGACCCTGTCCGGTGCTCATCTTCACAGGATCCCTCTCTTTAAAACTCCTCCATGGCTCAAAAGCGGGGTGTTATCCGCGTACACCGGCACAACGGAACCTCTGAAGACAATGGAAAACAGGATAAGCGCTACGGCCATGGATGCAAAGATCAGTTTTTTTCTTTTCCAATCGCAATTCACAAAAAATTGCAGCACAAGCGTAGCCGCAAATGCAAGACAGTAAAGACAGTAGGTATCGTACCGGATCTGAAACCCTACGAGGTAAATCTCTACACCCACGCCGGCAGAAAGCAAAATAAGCAGGAACGTATCTCTTTTTAAAACGGCAAGCACGATTATGGCCGCCATGTAGCCGATGCCTATGTATTGCAGTCCGATACCGAGGAGATCGCCCCTCAGGTATGAGCAGGTGGTTTCACAGGTACTGTAATAATACTCAATGCCTATGGCAATAAGGGCAAGGATAATCGTGATGATGTATCTCTTTGTTTGAATAAACCGGATCATGTCGTTCACCCTTCACATGTCG
>MVRS01000092.1 GCA_002067975.1 Syntrophorhabdus sp. PtaU1.Bin058 | reverse complement strand
GGATGATCTGATCGTCTTTCAGGAATGTCCGGAGGGCGTTGACAAAGGCATCAAGGTCCATCGCACCATTATACCCAAGCAATACATAACTTTCAACCCGGATTTTACATTACCGGTACACCCGCAAGCGGGTACCCGGTCGCCCCCCCCACGCGACCCACCTACCGGGTGGGTACCCCGGCCCGTGGAGCCTCCCACACCCACTTCGTGGGTACCCGGCTCGTGAACTCGCTATAGGTCCTATTTGCAAACACGCTCATACGCTTCAGTGGCTGCCGTTACCGGTACGCCCGCCGTAAGTCGTAAGGCGTAAGGGGAGGAAGGCGGTAAATTACCGATATCGAAGCGTCAAAAAATCGCCTAACGCCTTACGCTTTCTTTATAATCACGATATACGATATACGAATGACGATATACGATCTTGTTCTTACGGCATCAGCTTTGAACGGATGTGCCTGATGATCCTCTGTATCTCCTTTTCCGAGGCCCCGGAGACATTGATCTGATCACCCTGGATGTACGGCTGGAGTGCGGCGACGATATCCTGCGTCAGCCCGCCGTACTGGCCCATGAATGAACGGAGACGTGA
The DNA here is from genome assembly GCA_002067975.1 of Syntrophorhabdus sp. PtaU1.Bin058. Lineage (GTDB taxonomy): Bacteria > Desulfobacterota > Syntrophorhabdia > Syntrophorhabdales > Syntrophorhabdaceae > UBA5609. Next base: position 7,733 of record MVRS01000092.1, on the reverse strand, counting down.
AGAGAGGCTGAAGGCGAGCTTGCCTTTCGGCGAAAGGGCGAGGTATTCATCGATGACCTTCAGCATCTTCGCCCTGTCTTCAGGCAGTTTCCCGCTCACATCAAGGAGGTTCGATGCACTGTCGCTCACAATTGTCGTATCGGTCTTGATGTTCTCAACGAGCATCCTTATCTCCCGGACAACCTGTTCTTCGGAGGCTTCGGTAAATTCACCCTTTGCTACTGCCTCTGCGAGACCTGTATTGGGAAAGATCTCAAGGCTGCGGAGACGTACGTAATCTGCCCCGGCCCCGGTGATGACCCGCGCCGTATCCAGGGCGTGTTCCGTGGACCATTGCGCCCCGCCCAGTCCGGGCATTATATATACGGAAGGAGAGATGCCCGCCTCTCTTGTCTTTTGGCACGCAATGATATGCTCTTCACCGGTGACCCCTTTTCGCATGAACTCCAGCACCGTGTCGTTCCCGCTTTCGATGCCGAAGTGGATGCGGTCCAGTCCTGCCTCCCGGAAGGCCCTGAGCTCTTCGGGTCTTTTCCTGACCGCCGACTGTGTCCTGCCGTAGACGGTAAAGCGATTGAGCGTGGGGAACCTGTCCCTGATATAGCTCAGCGCTTCTGCGAAAAAATCCGGTGAAAGGAAAAGGGAATCCGAATCACCGAGAAAACACGTCTGCGCCCCGTGCATCCGCCAGGCAAGGAGGTGATATATGCTGTCCTCTATCGTCGGTTCATTTTTAAACCAGGTGGAGAACCAGGAAGAGCGTTCATCGACTTCACCGGGCCCGGCATCGCCCTTGCCCTTTTCTGTCCCTGTATCCCTTTTTTTCCGGGCAGGATCTCCTTTTCCCGCCCTTGCCCGCGCGATCTTTATCTCCGCTATCAGACGTTCCGCCTCCTGATAATCCCCGCGTCCTGAGGAAGGCGCGGAGGGAAGGGAACGTATTACCAGGTCATCAAGTTCTTTTGCCCTGTCTACATCCTCTTTTACCTCTTCGATGCTCCTCCTGCTGAATTTCACACCCTCCTTGTACACAGGACAGAACCTGCACCGGTTCCATCCGCAGTTCCTTGAGAGCCGGAAGGTAAGACTGAAATTCTCCGTCGGCGGCCTGATCGAGCATATCTCAAAGGGTTCTATTTTTCCTAAATCCATCAGTCCTCTCCCATTCGCGCAGCGACTACAAGTATACTATATTTATCGGCGAATCCGTCACGCGCTCAAGTCCGTCCTTTCTCACGATAAAATCGACCTCGATACCGACGGAACCTTCTCCGGGTATGATAAATTTCGGCTCGAAGGCAAAGACCATGCCTTCCTGGAGGACGATCTCGTGCCGGGGCGTGATCACGGGAAGCTCGTTTATCTCAAGGCCCAGTCCGTGGCCGATGAAGCTTACCTTCCCCTCGCCATAGCCCATGAAATACTCGTCAAGACCTTCACGTTTTGTCCTGAGGAACGCCTTCGTGAAGACCTCGGTCCCTACGATGCCCTCTTTCGCAAAATCCATTGTCTCCTCGATGATCTCCCGCGCCACCTCATGTCCTTTCAGATATATGTCCTTTAATTCCCCTATGGTAAAGGCCCTGGTTTCGTCGGTGATGTAGCCGTTGTACCCGCCGCCGTAATCAACGAGGAGCGGGATGCCCCTCTGAACCCTGTTCTCCGACGGCCCCTGGGGAATGGCATGGGTGACGCCTGCCCCGGAGATGGGGACATCGGCGCCCGAAACGACAGTCCCTGAAAGACCATGGGCAATATATACGTTCATCATCTCCTGGTTCAGTCCCCTCATCCGCAAAAACCCCTGGTGACCGTGTACCCTGCCTTCGGATTCGAGGAGGGCGGCGATGTCTACCTCCCGCATGCCTTCACGGATGACCTCTTTTGCCCTTTTAAAGACCTGCGTAACGATCTCCCCGGATCGTTTGATCTGCCGTATCTCGAAGGGACTCTTTATCAACCGCAGGTCCCGTATCAGCGGCCAGACGTCAACGATGTTGTCGTACCCGAGGATGCCCTTCCACCGCTCGAATACAAGTACCGGCAGGACATCGAGCTCCATGCCGCACCTTCCCTTCAGCATCCCGAGGCCGCTCAGGATATCTTTTATATCCTTGTCTCTCTTGATCGGAGTGATCTCAAGGGGCGTCTCTGCCGCGGCCCTCTGGAGGCTCTTCTCTACAAAGAATACGGGGCCTTTGTCAACGGATACGGCAAGGACGCCTTTCTGGAGGGTACCGGTAAAATAAAAGAGGTCAACGTTCTGGAGGATGATCGCGAGCGCGATCCCCTGTTCCTCCATCTTCGCCTTCAGCTTATTGATCCGGGCGTGTATCTCCTCTTTCGGCGTCAGCTCACCGACGTTTAAGCTCTTCAACATAACCGACGACCCTCCCTGTAATATCCTCTTTCTTTATCTTCTGCGATTCCTTCTCGTTCCTCAATTTTATCTCCACGAGGCCTTCCTTCAGGTTCCGCTCCCCGATCGTCACGCGGAGTGGTATGCCGATGAGGTCGCAGTCCTTGAACTTCACGCCGGGCCTCTCGTTCCTGTCGTCCATCACGACGTCGATACCCTTGTCTGTGAGTTCCCGGTATACCCTATCGGCAAGCTCCATGCTCTCCTGGTGGGAGCCGTTGACGGGCAGGACGTTTACCTCGAAGGGCGCGATCGCCATGGGCAGGATCATGCCGTTATCGTCGTTACCCTGTTCGATCGCAGCGGCGAGGGTCCTGCCGACGCCGATGCCGTAGCAGCCCATGACCATCAGTTGTTCCTTTCCGTCCTTGTCGAGAAAGGAGGCGTTCATCGCCTTGCTGTATTTCAGGCCCAGCTTGAAGATATGCCCTACCTCGATGCCCCTTGTTGATGTAAGCGTGCCGTTGCATCGCGGGCATTTATCGCCGGCAACGGCGACCTTGATGTCGTAAAAACCTTTTACAATGAAATCACCGGTGTTGGCATTGACGATGTGCACGTCCTTCTCGTTGCCGCCGGTGACAAAATCCTCCATGTACGCCACATCCTTATCTGCGTAAAGTGGGATGGACAATCCGATCGGCCCCGAGAACCCGAGCGGCCCGCCGGTTACGTCCCGGATCAGGTATTCATCGGCGAGATCGCAATATTCAAGGCCGACGAGGTTCCTGAGCTTTGTCTCGTTGATCTCCCTGTCGCCGCGTATCAGCACGCCGATCGTCCCCTTGTCGGTGTTGTATATGATCGTTTTCAGGAGCTGCTGCGCCGTCACGCCGAGGAACGATGCGACCTCTTCAACCCTTCTCTGGTTCGGCGTCTCAACGCGTTTATAGTTTCCTTTCTTTGTGCTGACCGTTTTTTCCGTAATACCCACCTCAGCGCGTTCGAGGTTCGCCGCATAGCCGCAGGTGTCGCAGGAGATGATGGTGTCCTCGCCGGTCTCCGCGAGGACCATGAACTCGTGGCTGAAGCTGCCTCCTATCTGTCCCGTGTCCGCCTCCACGACCCTGAAGCGGAAACCGCACCGCTCGAAGATCTTCATGTAGGCGTCGTACATGTCCATGTAGCTCTTCTCGGCGCCTGCCTCGTCGGCATCGAAGCTGTAAGCATCCTTCATGGAGAATTCGCGGGCGCGCATGACGCCGAAACGGGGGCGTATCTCGTCCCTGAACTTTGTCTGGATCTGGTAGAGGGTAACGGGAAGTTCCCTGTAGGACCGCACCTCCCGCCTCACGAGATCGGTGACGACCTCCTCGTGCGTGGGACCGAGGCAGAGTTCCCTGTCGTTCCTGTCCCTGAAACGGAGCAGTTCCTTTCCATATTTCTCCCACCGCGTGCTTTCCACCCAGAGTTCTTTCGGCTGCACTCCGGGCATCAGTATCTCCTGGGCGCCCTTTTTGTTCATCTCCTCGCGTATGATCCGCTCTACCTTTCGCAGCGACTTAAGGCCCAGCGGAAGCCACGTATAGATGCCCGATGAAAGGCGCCTGATGAAACCGCCGCGGAGCATGAGCCTGTGGCTTATCACCTCAGCCTCTTTCGGATCTTCCTTTACAGTGGGGATAAACATCTTCGAGAACAGCATTATGACTCCTTGTAGAAAATAGCTTTCAGCTATCAGCCTTCAGTGGTCAGCTAAACCGGACTCTTATGGATTTTCCCGAATGCTGCCTGCTGTGTGTTGATTGCTGATGTCCGACAGATTAAAATTACTGCATAATACGCGGTTAATCAAGGGTTTTTGACGGACTGATGCTCAAATCAGGCTAAAGGCTTTTTGTGTATGCTTGAGGCTATTCCTATCGACAGCCGCTGAAAAAGGTTGGTTGGATTGTTTTGCTATGCAACTTTTTGTAATTTATTCACAAGTTCTTTGCCGGATATGGGCGGTGGAAGCGGTTTGCCGTCCTCTCTATAGAGCTTCACCATCTCCTCGATAATCTCGCAGAGCTCGTTAAATACCTTACGCTCATCGCTTCCATGGCAACCACCATAGAAAAGCTCAGGACAGCTACCGATGAAACAGTTATCGGTATCCGACCACTCGATGATTTTTACGTACTTTGAACCAGCGGTCATTTTTGCACCTCCTTAATGGCAGTGAGCACCGCCTTTTCCTGATAATGTTTTGCATCATTATCTCTGATCAAAGCCCTTATTTTTCCAAGCATATATCTGCTGTGTTAAGTATAGCATAGGTGCTTTGCGCGTTATATGCTTGTTTCCACGCTGCATAGACTCGGGCTCAGTGAGAGTGGCGACGTTCCTCGCGATGAATTTAAGAAGCACCCCACTTCTATCCCGGCTCCATCGACGAATATCAGAGTGACAAGAAAGTGGCGGAGCACCTCGAACTGGATAGAAACAGTCAGGTAATCTCCAAGAGAAACTGATAATAAAAGACCTGACCCCAAATGCTCAAATGCGCAAATGCTTACGTGACCCCAAATGCTTACGATTAATTTAAGAAGCGGGCTCCATCGACGAATATCAGAGTGGTAAGGAAGTAACGGGGCACCTCGAACTGGATAGAAACAGTCAAGTAATTTCCAAGGGAAACTGATAATAAAAGACCTGACCCCCATGCCCTATTTAACATGTCAACATTTCAAGAGCGCCCCCTTATCCCCAGTTATTGTCCGCACCCCTTCGGCTGTAGCTTCCTCGTTAAATCGGTGAACCAGCCATCTCACTTTTGAAAGATGGGACAAGTTTTCTCGCTCGCGACGCAGTTCCGTAGTGAGGCTCTGCCTTATTTTTTGTAAGAACAAACGAGCATTTCGATCATTTGTTTTATCTGAAACAGCCGCCCAGGATGACAATGGGGGCGTGAGAACGTTCACGAACCAGCATCCGTCAATATCCTGCTTAAGCAAGCGCCCCTTGCACAAGCCATTATGATAACCCCACACAGTTTGGCGAACCGAATCTGTGACGAGAATGCGCGGATACTTAGCGACCTCAGACTCGAGTTTGTATGCTTCTACTATTCCTGGGCCGAAGAGGACACGACCTTTATGATAAGCGTCTCCATAAACTACGGCTCCTCGTGTCAAAATACCTTCTTTCAGGAGATTGGCCCCGAGGGTTTGGATGGCAGCAAGTACATGCCAGGCGGGAGTAATTTCTGATATGACATAGCAGTCAGAAAAAGCCGTCATCTGAAGGTCGGTTATGTTTGGTAGAAGTGGAACAAGACCCTTTTGGATAATCTGCTTCCTCTTATCTTGAAGCCGTCTCCGATACTCTTGGAAGCGTCGCGACTGGAGATCGAGACTCTTGAGAGAGTCCCGAATGGTAACAAAAAGGCGACTCTCTTCAGACATTCTGCGAACAATATTGGTAAAGCCCAGAATATCGACGAAGGCTATGAAACGTTGCTGGAATTTAGAGGTGCTCATGCGGTGTCCTTGATATGATCGCTCTCAATCTTGCCCAACGCTTAATATACCAACTTGTTATTTTCTTCAATGATATACCGGACAGGAAAAATGTCAATCAAAATATTCCGTGATTATATACTTGACACAACGGTGGAGAGAATCCGTATTTGTTCAGAGATACGCTCATGAAGTTACTCAATGCACCGAAGATGGAGTTTAAAGAACTCATACAGAAACCAGCCTAATATTTGTTGTATTCTGATTCTTGAAACAATAATTGTTTTTTAAAATCGTCAATCATTTCTTGAAGACGATCTTTCTTTTGTCTGACAAAATCCCATGTCCTTGCATCTCTATCTGACATCCCCGCCTTGGGCTTCCAAGAACCATAATCATTATTTTCAACCCACGGGTGGTGTGTATCATATATTGACTCTTTACGAAAATAATTATCTATGTCTTCAGACCATTCGACCCATCTATCGTGAGGTATTTTTCCTTTTAATTGATCTAAATAAACTCCCCTGCATTGTTCTTGAATAATAGTTCCTTGCAAATGAAATTGAGACAATGCTTTAATGATTTTCTTATTTTTAATTATCTTAATTTTAATTTGTGATTTTATTTTTGTCTTATCCGCTTCCAATTTTTGTTGTTCTGATTGTTTGGCCTCCGGTTGTTCCGAAGGAATGGGCATATTTTGTGGATGATCTTTTGTCCGTTGGTCTAATGTTCGATTAATTCCGATAAATATTAGAAAAATAATACAAATTATTAAAATGAAATATCGTATTTTTTTTGATGGAATAAGTATGAAAATAAGCCATATACTACAAACACTTAATGCAAGACAATAAACAATCATTACAATCCAGTTCATAGGCCATACCACCAAAAGGATCGCAACGATAATGCCAACCAATGCTGGAACAATAACATCTTTTCTTTTAAACCAACTCGTATCTTGTTTAACCATATCCTCATCATATCACACACCTTCTTTGCGTCAAGTTAATAACCACGAAATATTCCTGTATTTTCAAAATAATAGACCCCTTTAAAATGCTGTTAAATGGTTTTTACCGGTTAAAAGTAAATATACTTTTTTGTGGTTTTTGTGAGAAAAGGGTAGATTGAATGGAATACTTCATGAAGCATCTCATTATTTATAAATATGACAGCCGATTGATCGCAGGAAGTACATTTCAGAAATTGGAGATGCCATTTGAATAGTTTCTTCCGCCGGAAGGCTTTAACTTTGAACGTTGAACATGGAACGTTGAACAGCATTTGTTCCTTGTCAGAACAACGAAGCGGATCGTTCTATTTTGTTGCTGCAAGGCATTTCATTCCACAGCTTGCCTTCCAGATGCCGTCCTGCCTTTTTCTTGTTTGTACCACCCCATTGCTTGAAGAAAAACGGCACGTTCTGTTTTCGGCATTGGTCCCGGATTGTTGTTACCCACTCCCGGGCCATGCTGCGGGCATTTGGACCTGACTCGCCGCCGACAATGACCCAATCGATGCCCGCAAGATCAAGATCAGGCAAAGCACTAAGAAGGGGTTCCAGAGAGAGAAATTTTACGTGGGCAGCCGTCTTCCTTAGGTCATCGATCCTGGCAATGTAATCGCCACTTTCCACCGTTACTCCCATCCAGACGTTTGGCGGCCAAGCGATTTTTCTATTCATTGTTAAAAGCCTGTCCGATCTCTTTGTAAGGATCTGGAAGGTGTGCCAGTGCGCGCGCTTCATCACTGAAAATAGCTGTTGTATGATTTCATCAGGGAAATCTTCTAAAAAAAGATCACTCATGGAGTTTACGAAGATCGTTCGCGGTGTTTTCCATCTAAGCGGCAGATCAAATAGGGAT
>MVRS01000091.1 GCA_002067975.1 Syntrophorhabdus sp. PtaU1.Bin058 | reverse complement strand
GAAAGCAAAATAACGACCTGGCGGAGGAAGCCTCTGTCGATTCCTGTTACGCAGGTGTAATATTGGAAAGACACATTGATATATAACGGGGTGGACGATCATACGGCAATGCGATCGAGAAGACCAGTCAGGGGCATCTGTCTGGCAGCTGCGTTACTGGCGCTGTTGCTTGCTGCCGGGACTCAGGAGACCGTTGCCGGCCAGGACAAACCGGCACGACAACAAGGCAAGGTCCATGACCCGATCCCGTTTAGCGCCGATACGGACAAACCGGAATGGCGAATCGGTTTTCGAGGACACACCTACGTCTACTTTCTCGAGCTAACGCCGGACAGTCGGGTCGTTTGCGATGAGATGGACAGCCTGGTCAGTGAATCACTCAAGGCGTACGGATACCCTGAAGATGTACCGACTGCCGTCTCGTTCCCCTTTTCAAAGGCAACAAAACTGAAGGGTGCTGCAATCACAAATCCGCCGAAGTGGACGGTGATTGACATGGGGGGCCGGTTTCATAAAATCTCGTTCACACAGTTAGCTGCTCATTACACCGAGGCATACAGTGGGTGCTGGTATATGGGGTCTGAGTCTCTGGGCGAAAAAAATCGTGTATTTTATCCGGTAAGCGATGTTGATGACAGTAATCTTATTTTTGGGATTGCCGGCGAGGTCAAGAGGAGACCGGAACTCCGCTTACCCGTGACAATGACTACGGAAGATCCATATTTTTTGCCTCAAGGGTACCAGGGCCTGTTAGACCTGCCGGAAATGAAAAGAAACCTCGGCGAACAATATGATAAGTTTAAAAGATCCGTAGCAATAATCAGCGGCAATGCCATCAAAGCGGTTGTGGACAAAGAACGCAGGGAACCCGATATACTATGGTTGATCCAGTGGCGGACGAAACCCGGGGCTTGGTCATACGAAGAAAACGTATGGGGTATTTTCAAAGTGGTACAAGGAGGCTTCGTGCCCCTGTATATCTCAAAGGCGGCAGATGACAGCGGGATGTATGACAAGCTGTACAGAGTATATTTTCTTGCGGCTGTCGATCTTGACGGGGACGGGCTCGACGAGATAGTCATCAGGGTCAGGCAGTATGAAGGCAGGCACTATGAGGTCCTGACCTTGAAGGATAACGGATTTGTTGAAGCCTACGTATCATTTTATTATGGATTATAGTGGATAAGGGAAGGGCACCGATTTCCAAAAGTGAAGGTGCGTAAAGGTGCAAAGGTTCAAACTGAATTGTTTGCAGCTAAAACCATTGACAGCTTATTGAGATGGCAGGAAGATAAAGAAAACGAGGGAAGGAATGGATTATAAAAAACTGATGATTCAAGGTCCGATCTTAATCCTTTTTTTATTATTTCTTCTAATTGTTTCAATATCATTTAGTGCGATTGCCCAACCTCTTCCCTTTGGTGATGTGCCAGCTGGTGTAGTCAGGCCAAGCTTCGGTTGCGGCGCTGTAGTGACCGACGAGGTCTCCGGAAGGAAATGTGCAATAGCCGATTTGCGTTACATAGATAGAAGGATGAACACGCTTTACCATGCACTTCGCAAGGAGCTGAAACCTGGCGAAGCCTCAGCTGTATCTTCCACGCAACGTGAATGGATAAGGCGACGTGATGCCTTATGCTCGCTTGATGCAAAGAAACGAAGCCGCGAGTCCTGGTTGAGGTACGTTGCCAAAAGTATAACGCGCACAAGTTGCGTTCTTAAGGCCACGGAGAAACGAGTTGCGGAGTTGGAGGAGATGGAGTACCAACTGGATACACCTCCGGTATTTGCAACCACCGCTCCAACACCTGAAAAAATTTCCCCAATGTCGGGCGAACTCACGACGGAAAATGATTCGACTGCCGTTGGGTCCTTTATTAAATCAATGCGTTCCCATCATAATGGCAAATATTATTTCGAAGTTCTGATCGAACAGGCAGGAATTCCGAAAAAGCTGGAAGCCGATCTGATCGCGCGCGTAAGCGACGGTCAGCGATGGTTCGGTGTATCCTTTCAACTGCGGCCTCGTAACCTTGTGTTGCATTTCGATGACAAATCCAGTGTAACTATTGTAGGGGGCGACATGGGAAAGCTCCGTCTTCCCAAGATGGTAATCGGTATTGCGGCTGATCTCGATACATCGCGACTATATTATCATTATGACGGAGTATGGCAGAACGACGCACTTCCTGGTAGTCCGAAAGGAATAGAATTAAGCCCTGGGGCGGAGTTTATGGCTGAATTGTCCTCAAACGTTGAATTGGCACCGCTTGTACAAAAGGGAATAGTGAAGATCAACTTCGGCGACTCCCCGTTTGAAACTCAGCTACCCGTAGGCTATAACGGTTTTGACGCGCAGAAGACCGTTTCCGGAACATCTCGCTCGGCAGTTTTTCCGGCTGTTTACTCGCCGCGCGGACATGTTGCCGGCAGCACACAGATACAATGGATTCAACGCTACTGGGAGTGGATACGTTCATTCACGTTGGACGACAGCCCATCAGCAGACACAAGCGGCTATCGTTGCGGCGCCGGTCAATCAGGGCCGGTCTGGTTTTTAACGGGCAGTAGAAAGTCGGCTTCTATAAAGCGTGAGTGCCAGGTGCCGGAGGGAAAGATAATACTGGTTCCAGTCCTTAACGTATTGGCCCAGTCAAAATCAACAGAGCAGACTGATTGCGATAGACTGCATGTTTCGCTTCACCAGTATGGCAGCAGCGTTACCGACTTACGCATCAAAGTAGATGGTGTACCCATGAAGGGACCGGAGAGTTTTTTCTTAGGAACAGGCTGCTTCAGGCTGCGCGATGCTGCATCGGGGAATACGGGGCTTGCGGTGGGTACGGGCTACTGGGTCTTTATAAAGCCGCTGAAGAAGGGCCGACATGAGATCGAATTCGGCGGCAGGTATCCGGCAGATAATTACGCTCAGGACATTAAATATGTATTGTATATACAGTAAGACTTATATCATGCGGCAGTGTATAGTGTTGCTTTTTGTTTGTATGTGCTCCACCGTCGCAGCACAATCTCCAGGATACCAAGATTGTTCTATCGCGGATCGGATTACCGGAGATGTTGAAATTTACCATATCGGCACCTACAAAGGAACTTCTGAACTGGGCGCGGCCATTGAACTGGACAATAGCGGGCACGATGTTAAAAAAATAGATGTCTTGGCAAACATGCCCAATAAAAATATTGTCCTTGTTATGACAGCCTATGATCCTGTCGTCTGGAATGTGGCGTGGACAACGGGCACAGAGATAAAAGGTGCTGTTGTATCGGGATATCACGGACAGGCCGTTCTTGGGATACCAAAGTCGGT
>MVRS01000090.1 GCA_002067975.1 Syntrophorhabdus sp. PtaU1.Bin058 | reverse complement strand
AGCGGCGATACGGGAGGGGCTGTTGCGGATGCACTCTTTGGCCTTGACAACGTGGACAATATCGTCTTCTTCCCGAAGGGCTCGATCAGCGAGGGGCAGCGGAGGCAGATGACAACGCTCGGAGACAATATCTATGCCTTTGAGGTGAACGGGGATTTCGACGTCTGCCAGGCGCTCGCGAAGAACATCCTGGGAGACAAAGGGTTTGCCGAAGAAGTTTTCCATGACAGCGAGCGGTTCACATCGGCAAATTCGATCAGCCTCGGAAGGCTTCTGCCCCAGGCCGTATATCCTTTCTATGCGTACTCGAAGATCGATGCAGCGGATGAGCCGTTCATTGCGAGCGTCCCTTCAGGCAATTTCGGCAACATGATGGGGACGGTGATCGCGCGGCAGATGGGGCTCCCCATTGCGAGGCTCATCTCCGGCGTGAACGAGAATACCGAATTCCCGGAATTCCTCGAAACGGGAAAGTACGTCGTACGGCCGTCTATCAAGTCGCCGTCATCGGCGATGATCGTATCCCATCCGAGCAACTTAGTGCGGCTTATCGATTTTTACGGCGGGCACATGTACGACGAACGTGATCCTGTAACGGGGAATGTGACAAAACCCGGCATCATCGACAGGATGCCCGATATGGACAGCATGAGAAAGGATATCGTCTCAATGGGGGTCATCAATCCCCTGCACTATGAAACGATGAAACTCGTCTTTGAGAAATACGGGATCATCCTCGATCCCCACGGCGCCGTCGGATGGAGAACGCTCGATCTCTACCTCAACGGCAAACATGACAGGCCGGCCGTAGTATATGAGACCGCCGATCCGGGGAAGTTCCCTGAAGACGTGGTAACGGCAATCGGGGTAGTCCCGGCGCTCCCTGCGGGCATGAAAAAGCAGGCAGCACTGAAAGAGCGGATCTACGGCATCGCAGGCAAGCCCGAACAGACGCCGGGAGGATTGAAGCTCTCCAATGAACAGGTCAAAGAGGCAAAAGAAAAGATCAGGGCGATATTCGCGCACTAACAGCCGTTCGCCTGGTGCAGACAGTTAATAGCTTAAGAAAGGTCTCATGCAAAAGACAGCAAAGTCAGTATTCCTCGCCATTGCCATCGTCCTTGTCGCCTTGCTTCCTGCTGCCTGCGATCTTGACTCCAACATAACAAAGATCAATGCAGAGGAACTGAAAAGGCTGATTGCCGAGGTACCGGGGCTGGTCATCATAGACAACAGGAGCGGGTTTGAATTCTCTTACAGCCGCATACCAAAGGCCGTCAATATCCCCCAGGAAAGATTCTCCTCCCTTGCGACACTCCTCCCGCAGGCAAAGGATACGCCGATCGTATTCTACTGCAGGGGATACAATTGCGATCCGAGCGCACAGGCTGCGGTCGCAGCAGAAAAGCTCGGTTATACGAACATCATGCTCTTCTCCGCCGGTTTTCCCGAGTGGGTCCGCAAGGGATATGAGGTGGAGAAATAGCAGCAAACCCGTAAGTCGTAAGGCGTCAGGCGTGAGGGGATAAAACACGAAAATCAAATTTCACAAGCTATCGGCTAAACGCTGATAGTTTGCAGCGAGTTAGATAATAAAAAAAATTTCTATTTATACCGGATGTTTCACGTAGGGCATCGGTGTCGAGCTTTGTGAGGCCGTATGTCATATTTTAGTATATCGTAAAGAAGGCTGTTCGGCGTTCTGCGATTTTTTAACTCCTCGCTCTAAGTTCTCCGCTGCCTTTTCCCCTTACGCCTCACGACTTACGCCTTACGGATTTTAATGTCCCACGATTTACGGAATGCTTGTATCGTCACCTATCTTGAATATTTTACCTTCCTCCTTGACTGCATCCTCTTTGCGATCTATACTATCTAAATAGAAATAAATTCTATTTACAAGCTGGCACCTGACACATGGACAGAGACCTTAAAACGAGACTGAAGACCCTCAACCTGAAGGTCACCCCGAAACGTCTTGCCATCCTCGAGGTCCTCGCTGCCGAACCGGGATACCTGGGGCCCGAAGAGGTATGGCAGAAGATGAAGAAACGTTTCAAGAGCATAGGGCTTCCGACGGTCTATCGCAACCTCGAAGACCTTGCCAACGGCGGCGTCCTCATCAAGATCATCCACCCTGACCGCAAGCTCTATTACTACTTCTGCGGGAACACAGGTCATCACCATCACTTTATCTGTGTCTCCTGCAAAAAGGTCGAGGACCTCTCGTTTTGCGGTGCCGATGAAATAGAAAAAGAGGTGAGGGACAGTCTGAAAGGTCATGTCGTCTCGCATCTGCTGCAGGTCTACGGACTATGCGAAGACTGTTCTCTCTCAAAGACAATTTCATCATGAGGTGCTACGACATGAAACAAAAAATACTTTTTTGCTCCATCATCGCCCTTGCCGTCCTGTTCAGTGCAGGCGCCTGCCAGAAAAAGGAACAACCCGTAACCGGCCGGGTAAAACTGCAGGTAATCACCACCCTCTTCCCGCTTTACGATTTTACTAAGAACATTGCCGGCGACAGGGCTGATGTAAGCCTCCTCCTGCCTCCCGGTGTCGAGGCGCACAGCTTCGAGCCGAAAGCAGGCGACATGGTGAAGATAAATGCTGCGGACCTCTTCATCTATACCGATAAATACATGGAACCGTGGGTCGAAGATATCTTAAAGGGCGTAGACAGCAAGAAGCTCATCGTCGTCGATACAAGCAAAGGGGTAACGCTCCTTGAAGCTACAGAGGCGGGTGGCCACCACGATCAGGAGGGGGCGCGTCACGAAGGACACAAAAATAATCACGATCACGGAAAGATAGACCCCCATATCTGGCTGGACCTCGGCAACGCGCAGAAGATGGTCGATAACATTGCCAACGGACTTATAGAAAAAGACCCTGCCGGCAAGGACTACTACACGAAGAACGCAGAGGTCTACAAGGCCAAACTGGACGAACTCGACAAACGGTTCAGGGACTCCCTGTCGACCTGTAAAAAGGACACCTTTATTCACGGCGGGCATTTTGCCTTCAACTACCTTGCCAGGCGATACCACCTGAAGTATTTCTCGGCCTACCACGGCTCTCCGGATTCGGAGCCTACCCCGAAACGGATCATCGAGCTTAAAAAGAAGATGGAGGAACTCGGCATACACTATGTTTACTTCGAAGAGCTTATAACGCCGAGGGTGTCAGAGGTCATCTCCAGGGAAACCGGCGCCACACTCCTGCAACTGCATGGCGTGCACAATATCAGCAAGGAAGATATGGATAAAGGGGCTACCTTCCTGTCGCTTATGGAACGGAACCTCGAAAACCTTAAGGTTGGTCTCCAATGTCAGCAGAAATAGTCTCTATCCGGAACCTGTCGTTCAGGTATAATTCTTCAGAAATACTGGCGGATATCTCGTTCTCCCTGACAGCGGGGGACTATGTGGGTATCGTCGGCCCGAACGGTTCCGGCAAGACAACCCTGATCAAGGTAATCCTCGGATTTCTGGAGCCTTCAGGGGGCGAGGTCTCCCTCTTCGGATGCAGGCCATCGGAGTTTACCGCGTGGCGCAGGGTCGGCTATCTCCCGCAGAAGCTCAACTCCTTCAATCCCCATTTCCCGGCTACTGCCAGGGAGATAGTGGCCCTCGGATTATTGTCGAGGAAGGAGTTTCCGAAAAGGATCGGCAAATCCGATGACGCCGCAATAGACAGCGCCCTCTCGCTGATGGACATATCCCCCATAAAGAACGAACTCATCGGCGAGCTGTCGGGGGGGCAGCAGCAGCGGGTACTCATTGCAAAGGCCCTCGTCAGCGAGCCCGAGCTCCTTATCCTCGACGAGCCGACAACGGCGCTCGACCCGGAGGCGAGGGAAAAGTTTTTCGATACCCTGCAATCGCTGAACGAGCGCAGGAAGGTCACCATAATCATTATCACCCATGATATCGGCACCATCGGCAGGTATGCATCCCGTCTTCTCTATCTCGACAAGAAGATCATCTTTTACGGGACCTTCGGCTCTTTCTGCCTGTCCAGCGATATGACAGATTACTTCGGTGAGTTTTCCCAGCACATAATCTGCCACAGACATGATGCTGAACCAGCGACGAGTGATAAGCTATGAGTAATGAGCTAACAGTAAAGGCGGAGGTTTTTTTAAACTCCGAACTCCGAACTCCGAACTGATTACTATGGAGATTTTAGACCTTTTCACCCACGGCTTTATCCAGAGGGCATTGATAGCAGGCTCGTTCATAGCCGTCCTCTGCTCGACGCTCGGGGTCTTTCTCGTGCTCCGGCGGCTCTCGCTTATCGGTGACGGGCTCGCCCATGTCACCTTCGGCAGCGTTGCCGTAGGTCTTTTCCTCAGGACCTATCCGTTCTATGCCGCTGTCCCCATTGTCATGCTCAGCGCCCTGGGAATATTGAAGCTCGTCGAAAAGGCACGCCTGTACGGCGATGCGGCAATCGGGATCGTATCCTCGCTGGGCATAGCAGGCGGTATCCTCATCGCAAGCATAGCAGGCGGGTTCAACGTCGACCTTTTCAGCTTTCTCTTCGGGAACATACTGGCGATCAGCACAACCGAAGTGACGATCTCGATCGCACTCTCTATCATTCTGGTGATCGTTATCCTCTTCTTTTACCAGGAGTTACTCTCCATCACCTTCGATGAAGAGTCTGCAAAGGTGTCGGGCATCAGGACGGAGTGGATCAACAAGATCCTTGTGCTCCTCACGGCGCTGACCGTTGTCCTTGCCATGAAACTCGTGGGGATCATGCTTATCTCGGCACTCCTCATATTGCCTCCCGTAACAGCCTTACAACTGGCACGGGGGTTCAGGGCAACGATCGTGATCTCCTCCTTGGCCGGCATAACATCGGTGATACTCGGCATCGTTACCTCCTTCATTGCAAACCTCCCCACAGGGGCAACGATCGTTGTCATAAACTTCATTTTTTTCCTCCTTTCATTCACTTACAGGCGCTGGAAATAAAAGAAAAAAAGTCCTAAAAAATCTCCTGCTTTTGCGTTGACAACCCCATAGCCGGGAATTATATTTAGTTAGTTTTGAATACAATCAGGAGGATTGAAGATGGCCAAGAAAGTTATAGGGATAGACCTTGGAACGACCAACTCCGTCGTAGCGATCATGGAAGGCGGTGAACCGAAGGTAATAATAAATGAGGAAGGGAGCAGGTTGACGCCAAGCGTTGTCGCTTTCACAAAGGACGGTGAGATACTTGTGGGTCAGACTGCAAAAAGACAGGCAATCACAAACCCTGAGAACACGATATTCTCGATAAAGAGATTCATGGGAAGAAGGTTCAGCGAGGTACAGGGCGAGATCAAAACGGTACCGTACAAGGTCGTCAGCGACCAGGACGGCAACGTGAGGGTCGATGTACGCGGAAAACAGTATACACCCCAGGAGATATCGGCTTTTGTGCTTCAAAAACTGAGGAAGTCCGCAGAGGCATACCTGGGTCAGACGATCGACGACGCCGTCGTGACCGTTCCCGCTTATTTTAACGATTCACAGAGGCAGGCAACAAAAGATGCAGGCAGGATAGCAGGCCTCAACGTGCTCCGCATTATCAATGAGCCGACGGCATCGGCACTCGCCTACGGACTCGACAAGAAAAAGGATGAGACCATAGCGGTCTATGACTTTGGCGGCGGCACCTTCGATATCTCCATACTGGAGGTTGGGGACAACGTCGTTGAGGTCAAGTCAACGAACGGCGACACCCACCTCGGTGGTGACGATATTGACCAGATGGTCATAGACTGGATCGTTGCGGAATTCAAGAAGGACCAGGGCATCGATCTTTCCAAGGACAGGATGGCACTCCAAAGGCTGAAGGAGGCCGCAGAAAGGGCAAAGATCGAGCTCTCCACAACGATCGAGACCGAGATAAACCTGCCCTTCATCACTGCGGACAGCTCCGGCCCCAAACACCTCAACATGAAGCTGAGACGGTCAGAGCTCGAGAAGCTCTCCGACGCGCTGATCCAGAGATCCATCGATCCGTGCAAAAGGGCCCTTGAAGATGCGAAACTCACATCGAGCAAGATAGACGAGGTCGTACTTGTCGGCGGTTCGACAAGGATACCGAAGGTACAGGAAGTGGTAAAGGAATTCTTTGGAAAGGAACCCCACAGGGGCGTTAACCCCGACGAGGTCGTCGCGCTCGGCGCAGCGGTCCAGGCAGGGGTCCTCGCAGGCGAGGTAAAGGACGTGCTCCTTCTCGACGTTACACCTCTCTCCCTCGGCATCGAGACACTGGGCGGGGTAATGACGAAGATCATCGAGAGGAATACGACGATCCCCACAAAGAAGAGCCAGATATTCACAACCGCGGAAGACAGCCAGACAAGCGTCGAGATACACGTGCTCCAGGGTGAAAGGGAGATGGCGCGCGACAACAGGACCCTCGGGAAATTCCACCTCATCGGTCTGCCGCCTGCACCAAGGGGCATACCCCAGATCGAGGTGACCTTCGATATAGACGCAAACGGCATCCTCCACGTATCGGCAAAAGACCAGGCAACGGGCCAGGAACAGAGTATCAGGATAACCGCGTCAACAGGTTTGAACGAGGAAGAGATCAAGAATATGGTCAGGGATTCCGAAATGCACGCCGAAGAGGACAGGAAGAAGAAAGAGGATATCAACCAGAGGAACCAGCTCGACAACATCATCTATCAGACGGAAAAGACGATAAACGATAATAAAGACAAGCTTTCGGCTGATGATATAAAACCTATTGAAGACGCATTGGGACCTGCAAAAGACGCCCTGAAGAGCGGTGAATCCGAACGGATAAAGAGGGCGATCGAAGATTTAACGAAAGTTTCTCACAAACTTGCCGAAACATTATATAAGAAGACTGCCCAAACCTCCCAGGGTCCAGGGCAGGAACAGGCAAGGTCCTCCCAGGGAGGCCAGAAGAGAGACGACGATGTCGTCGATGCTGAGTTTGAGGATGTGAAAAAATAGGAGGATCAATGGTAATTGGCTTTAAGAACGATAAGGGCGTTAAAGACAGGGTCTTTATTCCCGCTGAGCTGCCCATATTACCCCTCCGGGGTACCGTAGCCTATCCCGATCTCGTGATGCCGCTTATTGTAGGCCGGGAAAAATCCATACGGCTTGTTGATGAAGCGATGAGCAGGGATAAGATGATCGCCATCATAACGCAGAAGAATCCCGATATTGAAGACCCCGGGATAGAGGACCTCTATACGGTAGGCACGGTGGCCACGATCATGAAGATGGTAAAGATGGTCGATGGCAGCCAGAGGGTTGTTGTCCAGGGACTATGCAGGTGCAAACTGGTGGAATTTACAGACAGGGAACCGAACCTCAAGGCAAAGGTGCTTCCTATCTTTGAAGAATACCTGAAGGACATCGAGATCGACGCGATGTACATCAATCTCAAAAACCTTTACAGAAAAGCGATCGAGATGGCCCCTTACCTCTCGTCGGAGCTTACACAGATCGCAACGAAGGTAGAGAGCCCGGGGAACTTAGCCGACCTGATCGCCTCCACCATTAATATCAACGTCACCGAAAAGCAGGAGATCCTTGAAAAATTAGACCTCAAGGA
>MVRS01000089.1 GCA_002067975.1 Syntrophorhabdus sp. PtaU1.Bin058 | reverse complement strand
AGAGCATTTTGTATATCCCCGTCTTTGATCTTTTTACCCTGCATTTTTCTTTTCCTTTATCTCGTTATACATGCCCGTCACCTTCTCTATGAAACGCCGGGCCTCTGCCGCACTGACCCAGAAGAGCCTGAGCTTGTCTTTCATCGAAAAGGCATCGAACATCTCTTTTAATGCCGCTATCTTTCGGCGGGTATAGAAATTGCCCTTGATGAAGTGGCAGTCCCCTGGATGGCACCCGGCAACAAAGACGCCGTCGGCCCCTTCGAAGATCGCCTTGATCACAAAGGCAGGATCGACCCTGCTCGAACAGGGGACCTGTATCAGCTTCACCCCCTCGGGGTACTTCATCCTCAGGCTCCCTGCCATCTCGGACGCCTTGAACGTGCAGTACGAACAGGCGAATCCTACTATCTCCGGGTTCTTGTTTTTTTCGTCTTCAGCCATCTTACCTCCATAAGTGCAGTGGATAGTCGTTAGTGAATAGTGAATAGTTAAAAAACCCAATAATAATTCTTTTTTTAGTCTTCATCCTTTTGCTATTCACCATATACTATTCACTATCTACTGTTCTTATATTGCTTCCATAAACGCGCTTATCTCGTCATCGATCATACGGTCGATATACCCCGTGAGCCCGATTGCGGATGACGGGCACGTGGCATTGCAGAGTCCGCACCCCATACAGGCCGCATCCTCCACATGGACTACCTTTTTTTCCTCATCATATTTGATGGCCTTTGCTACACAGGCCTGTTCGCACATGCGGCAACCGCTGCACCTTTTGGGATCGACATGCGCAATGAAGGGATCCACATAGGCATAGCCGAGGTTCAGGAACCCGAAAAGCTTCACCGCCGAGGCCCTTCCGTGGTTGATCGATTCTTCCACATCCTTGGGACCCGAGCATGACCCCGCGATGAAGATACCCTTCACCGCCGTGTCAAAAGGCCGGAGCTTGATATGGGCCTCCAGGAAGAATTTATCCTTATCGAGGGTAATCTTGAAGAGCGAGGCGATCAACTTGCTGTCCACAGGAGAAGACATACCGATGGAGAGTACGACAAGGTCGAACTCCCTCTCAAAGGTCTCGCCAAAAAGCGTATCCTCTCCGCGGATCATAACGCCTGTGGACGCGGGCATTATCTCCGCTACGTTCGCCCTTGTAAAAAGAACACCCTTGTCCTGCGTGTCCTCAAAAAACTCTTCTCCACCCTTTGGATGGGCCCTCACATCCATGTAAAAGGACTCCACGTAAGAATCCTTATACCTTGTCTTAATTGCATCGCCGACCCGCAGGGCATTGACACAGCACACCCTTGAACAATACGGTTTTCCTATCTGCTCATCACGCGATCCGACGCAGTGGAGTATGGCAACCCTCGGCTTCTCGGGAAGCTGCAAGGCGTCCCCATTGTGCTCGAAGTCAAGGGTCGTGATAATCCTTTTGTCTTTCCCGTAATTTAATTCCGGCTTCATGGCCGGATCAAAGGGTGAAAACCCTATGGCTATAATCGCACCGCCGGCCGTAACCTTCCTTTCTCCTGCCGGGGTATTAAGCGTCACCTCGTAGTTACCGAAAAAACCCTCAAAGCTGCTGATGGTCGTTGAGGTAAAGAGCTCGACGTTTTCCCGTCCTTCCAGCTCCTTGACCATTTCATCGACAATATCTTTGCCGTCCCTTCCTGAGGGCCATATATTTTTGAGGGTCCTCACATGGCCGCCAAATTCAGCCTCCTTTTCCACGAGGTAGACCTGCATGCCCATCCCTGAAAGGAACACCGCTGCGCTTAAGCCCGATACACCGCCGCCGACGATGAGGGCGGACTTCTTCACATCTACGATCTTCTCCTCAAGGGGGGCATAGTGGGCTGCCGAATAGAGTCCTGCAAGTATCAGTCTCTTTGCCTTCTCTGTGTTTGCCTCAATATCATCACCCACCCAGGAACAGTGCTCCCTGATGCTTACCCTTCTCAGGAGAAATGGGTTGAGATTTGATTTTTTCAAAACGTCCTTGAACATCTCTCCGTGGAGCGAAGGCGTGCAGGACGCGATAATGACGCGGTCAAGCCCTTCCTTTTCGATGCTCTCCCTGATCATGTCTTGGCCCGGCTCCGAGCATACGAAGACGTAATCTTCCGAAACAGTCACATTGGGCAATGTCTTGAAGTATTCGCTCAACTTCTTCACATCAACGGTGTGCTTGATATTGTGACCGCAGTGGCAGATGAATATCCCGGTTTTCATGCAAAAAACCTCTTTTTATAGGTCCTATACGACTTATTGGACATATTGGACTTATCTTTTTTCAGTTTTTTCACTTGTTCATATACTCCATGCACCGTGCTGCCGCCTCTCCGCCGGAGGCAACGGTATCGGGGATATCCTTCGGTCCCGAGGCCATGCCGCATACAAAGATGCCTTCCACATTCGTCCGCGAGGGACTTATCGAGTCCGCCCTGATGAAACCGTATTCGTCCTTCTCTAAGGACATGATATCGCACAGCTCGTCTATCCCCTTTCGAGGTCTTACCCCTGTTGCGAGGACAACGAGGTCTACCTCGATCTCCCGCAATTCACCGCTCAGCATATCCTCTACCCTGACCAGGAGACCGTTCTTGCCTTGCGTTACTTCTCCGGGGATTCCCCTTATATAAAAGACGCCGGTCTCCTGCGTGTTCTTGTAGAATTCTTCATAACCCTTGCCGTATGCCCTTACGTCTATGTAGGATACGTAGATCTCGGCGTCCTTAATCCGGTCTTTCACGATGCTCGCATGTTTTGCCGTGTACATACAGCATACCCGGGAACAAAACCGCGCCCCGCTTTGCCTGTCTCTCGATCCGACACACTGAATAAAAAAGAACCGTTTCGGGACTTTCCCATTGAGTAGAATGTCGCCGCCCGTCGGTCCCGTCACCGAACAGATCCTCTCGAATTCTATGCCCGTTATCACCCCGTCCAGCGTGCCGTAACCGAATTCTCTTTTTTCGGTAGGGTCATAGAGATCAAAACCCGGCGCCAGGACGATGCTTTCGAATTCCATGTCCACAATCTCGTCCTTCATGTTGTAATCCACGGCCTTTACTTCGCAGCGCCTATCGCACTCCCCGCACTGGATGCATCCTTCTATCTTGCCTGCAAGACACCGCGAGGCCTCGGCCCGCGCCTGGCCCTCTGTATAACCCGTTACCACCTCGCGGAAATCCTTCGTCCGCTCTTCCAGGGGCTCCTCCCGGGGCTTAAGCCGGTGCTCTTCACCATACTTTTCCCTGAGTGCCTCCACCTTGTCTTCGTCAAGCTTCTCGCCCGCCTTCTCTTTTTTCGACCAGAACATCCGGTCCTTCTGCCAGGTCTTCTCGGAGACCACTATCTTACCTTTCAGGAACGAGTCTATTGAGCCTGCGACCCTTCTCCCTGCCGCGATTGCGTCAACGACAAAGGCCGGCTCAGTGACCACGTCGCCGCCGGCAAAGACACCATGAACGTTCGTGGCCAGGGTAGCGGGGTCTACCTGGATCGTACCCGTCTTCAGGGTCTCAACGCCCAGTTCGGCCACAAAACGGGTGTCGGAGACCTGCCCCACTGCGCTGATCACCGCATCGACGTCCATGGCAAACTCAGACCCCTTGATGGGAATGGGCCGAGCCCTGCCGCTCATATCCGGCTTGCCCAGCTCCATCTTCTGGCAGACCAATGACAGGGAACCGTCGCCCTTGGCAGTCACCTTTACCGGGGCCGTCAGGAACTGGATCATCGTTCCTTCCTGAAGTGCGGTCTCCACCTCTTCATGGCTTGCAGGCATCTCCGAGAGGGTCCGGCGATAGACGATGGTCACGGTCTCCGCGCCAAGCCGCCTGGCGACCTGTGCGCAGTCCACTGCCGTATTCCCTCCGCCTATAACGGCGACCTTCTTGCCTACCTGCACCGGTTCGCCGGCGTTCACCTTCCTCAGGAAGGTAATCCCGTCGTGAACCCCCGGCAGGTCTTCGCCTTCCATCCCGAGCGAAAGGCCCACATGGGCACCCACGGCGATGTATGTCGCATCGTACGATTTCGTTATCTCTTCGAGCGTAATGTCCTGACCTACCTTTACCCCTGTCTTTATCTCCACACCATGTCGCTGTATATAGGCTATGTCCCTGTTGATCGCCTCCCGGGGCAGGCGGTATGCCGGAATGCCGTACCGCATCATTCCGCCCGGTTCGGGCAATGCCTCGAAAACGGTCACCGCGTGTCCTCTGAGCGCAAGCTCATAGGCGGCTGTAAGCCCCGAAGGCCCTGCACCGATCACCGCCACTTTATTCCCGGTCTGCTGGATATCGGGCACCTCCAGCGTCGCCGGGTCCACCTGGTCCGCTGCAAACCGCTTCAGCTCCCGGATCGCCAACGGGTCATCCAGTTCTCCCCGGTTGCACGCCTCCTCGCATGGGGCGTCGCAGACCCTTCCGCAGACAGAGGGGAAAGGGTTTACCTCCCTGATAAGCATGTAGGCGTCTTTAAATCTTCCTTCGCTGATGTGCTTCAGGTATCCGAGCACGTTCGTATGGATAGGGCATACATCAACGCATGCTGCCTTGCAGGGACGGTCTTC
Organism: Syntrophorhabdus sp. PtaU1.Bin058; assembly: GCA_002067975.1. Taxonomy (GTDB): domain Bacteria; phylum Desulfobacterota; class Syntrophorhabdia; order Syntrophorhabdales; family Syntrophorhabdaceae; genus UBA5609. Next base: position 1,702 of record MVRS01000089.1, on the reverse strand, counting down.
ACGTTTATCGATGCTGGCCTTGTTGGGTATGGCCTGCGGAAAAGGGATATAGATCGCCTTTCGCGGACCGGTGCCCATGTTGAATTCGCTCTTCATCACCACCGGGCAGCCCGGGGAACAGGAGCCGCAGGCAGTACACTTATTTGTATCGATATACCGTGCCTTTTTCAGGATGGTAACCTGAAAGCCTGTGCCTTTTTTCCTGACCGCCATCGGCTTTGACCACGAGAGGATCTCTATGTTGTGATTGAGCGCCACCTCTACCATCTTCGGCGAAAGGGTACAGGTAGAGCAGTCGAGGGTAGGGAAGGTCTTGTCGAGCTGTATCATCCTGCCGCCGATGGATGGACCTTCCTCAAGCATGGTCACTTTGACCCCGCACGAGGCGAGCTCGAGGGCAGCGGTGATACCGCCGATGCCGCCGCCTATTACAAGAACATGTTTTTCCTGCGAACCATTTTCATTCACTTTACTTGCCGCCATTTTTCTATGTTCAATGTTCTGTGTTTTCAACCTTGAACATAGAACGTTGAACCGACTCTCTAACCTTTTAATATACCCTTCAGCGCATCCCTTACCTTATGCATATCCCCCACAATCCCGTAATGCGCATATTGAAATATGGGGGCTTCGGCATCTTTGTTGACCGCTATAATGCAGTCGGCGTCCTTCATACCGGCTATATGCTGGAAGGCGCCGCTTATGCCCATCGCGAGATATACCTTCGGTTTTACCGTCTTGCCCGATGTACCCACCTGACGCGCCTTTGGAAGCCACATCTTGTCGATGACGGGTCGTGATCCGGAGATTACGGCCTTCAGGAGACCTGCAAGCTCTTCGTAAGAGGGTATCTCATCCTTGTTCCCGAGCCCCCTTCCCACGGAGAGAAGGAAATCTGCCTTGGTGATATCGATATCGGTCTTTTCCTCTTCCACGTACTCCACGAACGTCCTGCTGTCGCTGACAGGGAAGCCCTCGACAACCTCCTCACGGGGGGCTGCGGCCTTTTCTGCGGCGAATTCCTTGAAGCTCCCGCTCCTCACTGTGAGGATCGGGGCCCCGTCCCCTGCGGCCTTGAATTCACCGAAAAGCTTGTCCGAATAATAACTCTTGAAAAAGACGCCCCGTTCCTTATCGTAGCCGCTCACGTCGGTGATGATGGGGAAACCAAAGAGACCTGCCGTGTAGGCGGCCGATTCGGCGCCGGATGACGAGTGGGTAAATACGATGAAATCGGGCCTTCCGCGGGTCTCGGAGACCTTCCCGATAATGGCGGCCATGTTGAGAGGGTTGAGAAAGACCTCTTCATCGGCCTTCACCCTGATGATGCTGTCAACCAGCTTTTCGTTAAAAGAATATTGTTTGTCCGGCAGCAGCATGGCCGTCTCTCTCCCGAGAAGGGTGCAGATACCGATGGAATCAAGGTTCCTCTCTTCAAAAATCCCCCGCCTCGCTTCGGCAACGATCAATGCGTAGCTCATTGGTACACCCCCTTTTCCTTCAGTATCTCTATAAGCTTTTTGCACACATCGCCAAGCTCGCCGCCGAGCATTTGCGCCCCGCCTTTCTTCGGCGGGTAGACCCACTTGACAAGCTCGATATGTGCCTCCTTGCCGGCGTCGTATTCTTTTCCCTTAAAGGATTTCCTCTCTACCTTTGAGGCCTTCCGTATACCCATGATCGATACGTATCTCGGCTCGTT
>MVRS01000088.1 GCA_002067975.1 Syntrophorhabdus sp. PtaU1.Bin058 | reverse complement strand
CGTAAGTCGTAAGGTGGAACCACAGCAGAGAGCGGAAAGATAAAACTAGTGAGTCGTGAGTCGCAAGTCGTAAGGGGTTTAATCGCCTCACGCCTAACGCCTTACGACTTGCGAGATTCTTTTTCACTTTTCACCTTTCACTGCCTTTATCCGGTGTGTTTGCGGGGATATCCCGACACCGTATTAAATCCCGTCCAAGGGATTATGAACAGCTCGAACAGTTTGAGGAGCCGCAATGCGCACAGGAAGAACCTGCGCCTGATGAGGATGATTTGAATTTGTAGCCGACGGAAAAACCAAAGGACGACATCTTCCTGACCGGGTTTTTTGCTCCGCAGGCCGGGCATTCAGGCTCATCGTTTTTAAAGACGAGCATTTCGAAATCCTTACCGCACTTTTCGCAGGTATATTCGTATATAGGCATCTAATGTCTCCTCCTTGTATTTTCTTTTTTCTTCTTGATCTCTCCCGTGAGATCGGTCAACAGTTTCTGCAGGGTTCCCCTGTAAGGTTTTTTTATTGCATCGTCTATATCCATGGAAAGGGCACTCTCTGTAAACATCATCGCCTTCGTAAACATGTTTTTAAAATAAAAATAAAACGCCGATGCATACCTGTATAAAAATAATGCCTCCCCGTTTTTGTTGTCAAGCCTTGTGATCTTATGGAACAGCTTCCGCGCAAGGTCATAATATTCGCTTTCGAGATAGCTGCGGGCTGCGTTGAAGTACAGGAGCAACTTTCCGTCTGCATACATAACCATCAGAAGCTCCCTGAAGCCTTTCTTGCCGTATATCCTGACGAGTGATTTTTCGTTCTCAAAGATGAAACGAGGCAGCAGGTAGTTGCCTCGATATGTGATGATAAGGTCCTTGAGCTGTTCGACGAGTTCATGAAGGAGTGTCCTTGTCTCCTTGAGACCTTCCCTGAGCCTCACCTCAGCCTTTTTGATCAGAATGCTTATATCGTGGACGATCTTTTTCTCCTTCTCGGTGAGATCCTGGACGGCGATATCGCAATGAGGTTTATAATACTCAAGCTGATAAAGGCTTTCCCTCATCTTCATTGCCTCGTGGAATATATAGCCGACCGTTATATCGTATAATTTTTCCTTGTAGCCGGCGTCGTCCGAGTTTCGATAAAGCTCGTGGCACATCTCCTTGAGACGGTAAAGGCAACTCTTACCCCTGTCATCGACAAAATCTTCAATACTCGCGAAGCCAAGCTGCCCGGCCTTAAAGAGCCCCCTGCATTCCATACATTTTTCGTATACACAGATCGATTCTCTTACAAGATCAATCTGTTTTTTCTCCAGGTTTGTTGGTTTCATTCGTTTCCCCGTTTTCCTTAAGCAGCGTCCTCAGTTCTTCTCCGTCGATCGATTCTTTGTCGAGCAGCGTCCGGGCGACCTTTTCCAGGAATACCCTTTTTTCAGTAAGAAGGATCCTTACCCTTGTGTAAGACTCTTCAATGATCCTCTTGACCTCCGCATCGATCTCCTTTGCGGTCGCTTCGCTGTAATCCTTCCCTCCAAAGGATGGGCTGATATCGAGAAAAAGCGGTCTACGTTCCTTTTCAAATGTCATGTGGCCGAGCTTTTCGCTCATCCCATATTCTTTTACCATTGATTTTGCGATATCCGTTGCCCGTGCGAGATCGTTCTGGGCCCCCGTAGAGATCTCTTCGAAGACGATCTCCTCCGCCACCCTTCCGCCGAGGAGAACGCAGAGACGGTCAAGGAGTTCCTGCCGTGTCATGAGATACCTGTCTTCCGTCGGGAGCTGCAAGGTATACCCGAGGGCTGCTATGCCCCGCGGTATGATCGAGATCTTGTGGACGGGATCAGTCGTCTTGAGGAATTCGGCCATCAGGGCGTGACCTGTCTCGTGGTAGGCGACGATCTCCTTCTCGTGTTTGCTCATGACCCTTTTCTTTTTTTCAAGCCCCGCCACTACCCTGTCTATGGCCTCTTCGAATTCCTCCATGGTTACCGAGGTCTTGCCTTTCCGTGCGGAAAGGAGGGCCGCTTCATTGACCAGGTTCGCAAGGTCTGCGCCTACGAACCCGGGCGTACGTGCCGCTATGACCTTCAGGTCGATATGCTTGGCCATCTTTACGTCACGGATGTGTACCTTCAGTATCTCTTCCCTGCCTTTGATATCAGGCCTGTCAACGAGGATATGCCGGTCGAACCTCCCGGGGCGAAGAAGCGCGGGATCGAGGATCTCAGGTCTGTTTGTCGCCCCCACAATGATAACGCCGGTCTTGGTATCGAAGCCGTCCATCTCTGCAAGGAGCTGGTTGAGCGTCTGTTCCCGTTCATCGTGAGAGGAGAGGGGGTTCATACCCCGTGCCTTTCCGAGTGCATCAAGCTCATCGATAAAAATGATACACGGCGCCTTTTCCTGTGCCTGCGCGAAGAGGTCCCTGACGCGTGAAGCACCGACGCCCACGAACATCTCAACGAAATCCGATCCGCTCATGCTGAAGAAAGGCACCTTTGCCTCGCCGGCAACTGCCTTGGCAAGAAGGGTCTTGCCGGTACCGGGGGGCCCGACGAGGAGGATCCCTTTTGGGATCTTACCGCCTATATCAAGAAATTTTTGCGGGTACTCAAGGTATTCGATGATCTCCTTGAGTTCCTCTTTTGCTTCATCGACCCCTGCCACGTCGTCAAAGGTGATCTTGATCTCATCCTCACCGTATATCTTGCCCCTGCTTTTACCGAAGCTGAGGATGCTTGACGGCGCCCCGCCCATCCTCTTCATGAGCAGGTTCCAGATAAGTATGATAATGGCAAATGGAAGCACCCAGGAAATGATCGCCTTTACGAACTTGTTTTCGTATTGGCCGGTAAACTTGATATTATTTTTTTGCAGGTCCTTCACGAGGTCCGGGTCTTCAACGCGGCTCGTGAGAAATCGCGTCTTCTTCCCGTCGTCAAGGGTGAGGGTACCCTGTATCGTTTCGGTATCGATGACGAGGTCGCTTACCTTTCCTTTATTTACCAGTTCCTTGAATTCGCTGTACTGGACAGTCTTTACCTCTGTTTTGAAGAAGTAACTGTTGATGGCGATGATCGCGATAAAGGCGATAACAAAATAGAGGAGGGTAAAGCCTTTTGTCTTTTTCTCCTTCTCTTTATTCCCGCCCTTTATCTCGAGAAAGATATTCTTGCCCTTGCCTTTTTCCTTATTTGTCTTCCCTCTTGTCTTTCGCATAGTTACAGTGTATCAAAATTCAATCTCTTTTGGAACATGTTTTTAGTTGTTACAGGTCGATGGCCTTTGCCTCGATCATCCCGTCTATTTTCAGTATCTCATCGAGTACTTTTTGTCCGATGGGATCATCGACGGAGACGAAGGCAACCTCTTCGCCTGTCTTCTGGCGGGACAATCCGAACCCTGCGATATTGATATGGTGGTCGCCGAGGATCGTGGCTACCTTGCCTATGATCCCCGGACGGTCAAATATCCTGAAATGGAGGAAGTTTCCCTCAGGTACGACGTCCAGATGGAACCTGTCAAGAAGGACTATCCTCCCAAGCTTATCGGGGAAGACGGTGCCTGCAATGCTCGTTTCCTCCCTGTCTGTCCTGATGACGAAGATTATGAGATCATTGAATTTATCGAACTGGTCGGTCTTTGATTCTTCGACAACGATATTCCTGTCTTTTGCAATGTACGGCGCATTGATATGGGTGACGGATTCCTTCAGACTCACTTCGAGAAAGCCCCTCAGGCCCGCGATGGTAAAGGGCTGATAGCTGAAGGGGACGTCGAACTTCCGCTCGCAGAGATCTTCTTCAAAGTTTTTCCCCACCATGACGATGGCGATCTTCTCCGGCCTCCCCTTGGTAATCTGGGCAGCGAGCTTCCCCATTTTTTCCGTGAGGTTGAAATAGCGCTGCATGTGCTCGGGGAGCTGGGATTTCATGAAGGGGATATTGACGGCATTGAGGTACGGACGGCCGTGGAGGGCGTTGAGGACCTGCTCGGCGGCGATGACGGAGACCGCCTCCTGACCTTCCATTGTGTTTGCCCCTATATGCGGTGTGGCGAAGGCATTTTCGAGTTGGAGGAGCTTGTTGCTTTCAGGCGGTTCCTTTTCGAAGACGTCCACGCCGGCCGCAAAGACCTTACCGGATTTCAGGGCCTCATAGAGATCATTCTCGTTAACGATCCCGCCTCTCGCACAATTGACGAAGATTACATTGTTTTTCATGAGGGCGATCTCTTTCGCCGTGATCATGTTTTTTGTAGCGCTTGTCAGCGGTGTATGGAACGTTATGACGTCAACCTCCTTCAAGAGGTCGCCCAGGTCTTCGTAGAGCGTTACCCCGAGGGAGTCGGCCTTGCTTTTCTTGATATACGGGTCGTATGCGATCACCTTCATACCGAAGCTCTTTGCCCTGATGGCGACATTGCTCCCGATCCTGCCCAACCCCACAATACCGAGTGTCTTGTTGTAGAGTTCTATGCCGAGAAAACGTTTCCTGTCCCATTTCCCCGCCTTCAGCGAGTCGTTCGCCAGGGGGATCTTGCGGGCTGCAGCGAGCATGATCCCGAGGGTCAGCTCTGTCGCAGCGAGGGTATTACCCGTCGGCGCGTTGAGGACGATAATGCCTTTCTTGCTTGCCGCTTCTATGTTGATATTATCGACCCCGACACCCGCCCTGCCGATGATCTTCAGTTTCCCGGGGTTTTCTATGAGGCTTGCAGGGATGCTTGTGCCGCTCCTTGTAATGATCGCGTCGTATTGACCGATGATCTTTTTCAGTTCATCCTGTTTGATGCCGATCTTTATGTCTACCCCGACGTCCGGGTCCTGTTTCAGGATGTCGATACCTTCCGGGGCGACGTTTTCCGTGATGAGTACTTTGAATCTTTTCATGGAGCACCTTCCACTGTGTAATTATTTGTAAAATCATGGCGTTTGTGGCTTTCTATGTATGACAAGAATAGCATTGAGCGCTGCAAAAATCAATATCCGGAGAAATTTCTTGACTGGAAGAACTCAATTCAATAGAGTAATATCCAATTATAATGGCAAACAGCATGAAAGATAAAAAGCACCCCCTTCTGAACAGGAGCAACCTGCGGGATATTACGATAATCGTTGCCCTTATCTCCGCGCTTGTCTATAATCTCGATATCGTCAGACTTATCCTCTCGTTTTTGCTGCTGAGCTTCGGCTGTTTCTTTCATTACGTGACGAAAGGCGTTCTGATCCGCAATGTTGTCCTCTGCAAGGACGGCACCTATAGCGTCGTCAGACACCCTTACTACATGGCGAACTATCTTATTGATTCCGCCTTCTGCCTCTTAAGCGGGAATGTCTATCTGCTGCTTGTGTATCCTTTTCTCTTTTATTGGTCCTACGGGCCGACGATCCGGAAAGAGGAGAATGTCCTTGCCGAGATCCATGGTGAGGCGTTTCTGAGATACAGCCTGGACGTGCCCCAGATCTTTCCCGACGCCTTTTCCATCAAAAGCTGGCGGGCGATCATCAACGGGTTTTCCAAGCACCGGATAACCGCCAACGAGATCTCGCGATTTGCCAGGTTCTGGGCAACAGCGTTCTTCATCACCTTTATCCATGCCGTAAAAGAAGATTACTTCGCAAGGCTGAACCTCGTTTCACTAAAAACCGACTACAGCAGTCTGGCATTATTGTTGCTGGTCGTTATCCTCATGACGATCAGCTTTGTCGTCCGGTCTAAAAGGAAAACGCCGGATACCGAATAG
>MVRS01000087.1 GCA_002067975.1 Syntrophorhabdus sp. PtaU1.Bin058 | reverse complement strand
ATAAAACAGGTTCCGGATACCGCTGATGTCAAGATTGACCCTGAAACCAACACCCTGATCCGCTCAGGGGTTGAGTCGATCTCCAACCCTTACGACGTGGTGGCACTGGAAGCGGCCCTTGTCCTGAAAGATAAATACGGCGGCACGGTTACCGCGATAAGCATGGGACCTCCCCAGGCGGAACAGGTCCTCAGGGAGGCCGTCTCGATGGGGGCCGATCGGGCCATACTCCTGTCCGATCGGGCCTTTGCCGGTGCCGACACCCTTGCTACAGGCTATACGCTTGCCAGGGCTATCGAAAGGTTGGAACAGGATGCCCCTGTCCATTTAGTGCTCTGCGGAAAACAGGCGATCGACGGCGACACCGCACAGGTCGGGCCCGGCGTTGCCACGCGCCTCGGATACACCCAGTTTACTTACGTGACGGAGATAGAGGGTATCAGCGAAGACAGGAAATACATCACCGTAAAAAGGAAGGTCGAAGGAGGACTGGAGGTTATCCGGGGTCCCCTTCCCGCCCTGCTTACCGTTGAACTGGACCTTGCAAAACCAAGGAGGGCCTCCCTCCCCCGGCTCATTCAGTCCCTTCGCACCGGGATTACCGTATGGAATGGAGATGCCATCCGTGCCGAGCCGGCAAAACTCGGTTTGAAGGGCTCGCCAACCTGGGTGCGGAGGATATTCTCTCCCCCTCTCAAAGAAGGCGGACCCACCTTCGATGCCCGGACAGACCCGGAACAGGCCGTGGAAGACTGCCTGGGCACACTCTTAACCGATGAAGCCTTTGCCTCCGGATTACTGAGCCGCTGGGAGCGCTGAGATCTATGGCTAAAAACACAAAAGGTATTGAAGTCGCCGGGATCATCCCTGATAAATGTATCGGGTGCCAGATCTGCGTGGCCGAATGTCCTGTGGGGGCCATTGAGATGTCGGGGGGTACGGCCCGCATCGACCCGGAAGTCTGCATCGGGTGCGGCAAATGTTTTGATGTCTGTCCCGTCGAGGCAGTGCAGTTCGAAAGGAAAAGGCGCAAGGGCGCTGCAAAAAAGACAGAGACAGCGAAAGCCGCCTCTGCCGGTTACCAGGGTGTTGCCGTCTTTATAGAGACCGCAAACGGAGATGCAGCCACGGTTTCCTGGGAGCTTGCCGGCAAGGCAAGGGAGCTTGCGGGAAAATTGGATACCAGGGTAATAGGGCTTTTGCCGGGGCACGGGGTGGATAAGCCCGCACACGAAGGGATAGCGTACGGTTGCGACGATATCCACGTGATCGATGATCCTTTGCTCAAGACCTACGTATCCGGGTCTTACGGAAAGGCGCTGGCCGACCTTTGCAGGGAGGTCAGACCCGAGATCCTGCTGATAGGCGCAACTCCGGTGGGCCGGGACCTGGCAAGTATCGTGGCGACGCATATCGAAACAGGCCTTACTGCAGATTGCACGGGACTTGACATCGATGAGGAAAGGCGCCTGCTCCTCATGACGAGACCGACCTTCGGCGGCAATATCATGGCCACCATCTTCTGCGAACGTCATCGCCCCCAGATGAGTACGGTAAGACCGAAGGTCTTTAAACTCCCCCAGGGAGATGCCGGGAGAACGGGTAATATCTATCGTCATCCCTTCGAGCCGCCCCACGAAGAGCTTCCTGAGGTTACAGACGTTATCAAAGACGCCTCCGGCGAAGGTATCGTTGATATTACACGCTTTCCCGCCCTGGTTGTTGCCGGGAAGGGGGCCTGTGATCCGGAAACGATGCCGCTGCTTCAGGAGCTTGCCGATCTGGTGGGCGGTGTCATAGCCTGTTCGAGGCCGGTTGTGGAAGCGGGGCTGATGCCTTATGAACGTCAGGTGGGCCAGACAGGAAAGACCGTGGCGCCGAAGCTCTATCTCGCGGTCGGGGTATCGGGAAGCGTCCAGCATCTTGTAGGCATGCAGGGCGCAGGGAAGGTCATAGCAATCAATTCCGATCCCCATGCCCCGATATTTAATGTTGCCGATGCAGGTATAATCGGGGATTATAAGAACGTGGTGCCGGCATTGATCAAACAGCTGCGGACAAAATTAAAAAGGGACTGAAGGGGATGCTGAGACATGCAGGAGGAATTTGAAGTAGCTATAGTCGGCGCAGGACCGGCAGGCATCTCGGCGGCGTACACATTGGCCGGGAGAGGGATTAAAACCATTGTCCTTGAACGGGGTGAATATCCCGGATCAAAAAACATCTCCGGCGGCGTCCTCTACGGGCATGATTTAGCGGAGATCATACCTGATTTTACACAAAGGGGCTGCCCTGTTGAACGGAATATCGTTGAATCGCGGCTGTGGTACCTCTCCAGAGACGGGGGCTACAGCGCTGCCTTCCGTGATCAACTGTTTTATGACAGGATGCCGCCCAACGCGTTTACGGTGGGAAGGGCCAGGTTCGACCGGTGGTTTGCAGAACAGGCAGGAGAGAAAGGGGCGCTTGTGGTGTGCAGTACGGTCGTAACGGATCTTTTGCGGGACGGCGACAACCGCGTCATCGGGGTCAGGACAGACCGTATCGATGGGGACGTCAGGGCCAGGGTCGTTTTGCTGGCTGACGGCATCAACTCCGCCCTGGCGGCAAAGACGGGGTTCCGTCCTGAACCGAAGCCGCACCATGTTGCCCTGGCGGTGAAAGACGTTGTCGAGTTGCCCGAGGAGATGATCAACGAGAGGTTTAACGTAGAGACAGGGCACGGGGTGACCATCGAGATTATCGGCGGGATCACCGGCGGCATGGACGGCATCGCCGTAATCTATACCAATAAAAATTCTCTCTCCCTGTGTATCGGCGCCAACCTTTCCGATTTCATGGAAAACAGGGTAAGACCTTACGAGATGCTGGAGGGATTCAAGAACCATCCCATGGTCCTGCCTTTGATTAAAGGTGGGAAATCGAAGGAATACATGGCCCACTGGATAGCAGAAGGCGGCTATGATGCGATCCCCCGGTTATGCGGCGACGGATACCTCATCGCCGGCGATTCAGGCATGTTATTCAACGCCCTTCACCGCGAAGGGTCCAACATGGCCATGACATCGGGCCGGTTTGCCGCAGAGGCCATCATGGAGGCCCTCGAGAAAGGCGACCTCAGCCGCAACGGTCTTGCGGGCTATGTCTCCAGACTGCAAGGGTCCTATATCACGGATGACCTGAAGAAGTACCGGCGGTTCAATACGTTTCGCCTCCGCCATCACGAACTCTTCACCACGCTCCCGGAGTTGGGGGGTTTTGCCGCCAGGGAGATGCTGACAATTGACGGGATCTCCAAGAAGAAAAAACAGAAGGCCATCTGGAAAAAGGTGAAGAAGGACATCTCCCTCTGCAGGATATTCCGGCTTTTATGGGACGGCATAAGGAGCGTAAAATGACCGTGAAGATCGAAGACAAACTCTTTTTAGACCGTTTCCGCGTTGACCAGGAGCCCCACATCCGTATCGCCGATAATACAATGTGCATGGAGAAATGTGAAGACCAGCCCTGTCTTTATTTCTGCCCTGCCAATGTCTACAGGCTTGAAAAAGACCGGATCGTCGTAGCCTACGAAGGGTGCCTGGAATGCGGCTCATGCCGCATCGGGTGTCCCCATCTCAACATCGAATGGCGGTTCCCCACAGGAGGGTACGGCATAAGCCACAGATTCGGATGAATAAGGCAGCGAATAGCAGAAAGACAGTCGATGGTCGATGGTGAATAGCGAATAGCCAGAAACAAAAAGGCTCTAAGCTGATCGCTGACGGTTGATCGCAAAAAAAGCTGTCAGCATTCAGCACACAGCCGTCAGTTAAAACAAAAAATGCTTCAAGCTGACCGCTGAGGACTGATCGCTGACAGCTGATGTATCATGCTCCCTGCGGTGTGCCGCCGCCCTGCCGGGCAACGAAGCCCTGCGTCTGCAAGCCGGTAGTCGACGGCGTCCCGGCGATCTGGGCAAGATATGACCCGTCAAGCTGTTCAATGTGGTCCTTCACGTTGTCGAAGTAATTGTAATGTATCTGCTCTTCGTCGATGATCGCCTCGAACAGCTTCAGGCTGATGCTGTCGCCGTTCTCCCTGCATACGAGAAGGAACTGGTTATAGGTGCTGATCGTGTTATCTTCGAGGTTTGCATCGAAGGGAAAGACAATCTCCACCTTCTGGCCCTTTTCGACCTTTGCTGCAAGGTCCGAAGTCGGCTCACCATCCAGTTCCTTGATCCGATCCGCAAACATCTCCGCATGGCGCATCTCATCGATTGCTATCAGCTTGACCTTTGCTGCCATATCACCGTAATCCATATCATCCAGGTTATAGTGCTGGTTCATGTATTGGTGAATGGCATGGAGTTCCATGGAGCGGGCCTTGTTTAATACTTCAATTACCTTTGCCTTCCTTTT
>MVRS01000086.1 GCA_002067975.1 Syntrophorhabdus sp. PtaU1.Bin058 | reverse complement strand
TCGCTCGCGTTCGGCTTCGGAACTTTTGCCTGACGGCAAAAGACCGAGCTTCCTCGCCTCACGACGGTTTGCTACAGGACATCCCGACACCGTGCTAATGAATTATCTGGGATTATAAAAATTGACGAGTTCCCGCTATTGTTATTTATTCGGGCATTTTGCAGAATATAGATTGCGCTGAGGCATGGGTTGTTTGATTAGATAAATGTATCTGTAGAAAAAGATTACGAAAAATAAGGAGGGGCCGTGGCTTTATCAAACGAAAAGATTATTGAACTGTACCGAAATATGCTGCTCGTAAGAACCATAGAAGAAAAACATGCAAAGCTTCTGGCAGAGGGCAGGATCCAGCTCATGGGACATTTTGGAACAGGGCAGGAGGCTGTGTCCATCGGGGTTACGGGACCTTTAAGAAAGGAAGATATTCTCTTCGGTACGCACAGAGGGGTTGGCGAGTATATCGGGAAGGGGATGAACCCAAAGGATATCTGGGCCGAATACCTGGGGAAAAGGACAGGCCTGAGCAAGGGTAAAGGAACGCTGCACCTTGCCGACAGGGACCTTAATATCCCCTTTGTCGTCGGCAGCCTGGGGGCGGATTGGTCTATTGCCGTAGGGACAGCCCTTGCCTCTAAAATGAAAAAGACCGACCAGGTTACCCTGTATTTTGTCGGGGAAGGGACCTGCAATCAGGCCGATGCCCACCCCGCGATGAATATGGCCGCCCTCTGGAAACTCCCGATCGTGTTCGCAGTCTGTACAAATCAGTTTTGCGAGATGTCCTACATGAGTGAACATTGTCCGACGGAAGACATTGCCCCCAGGGCGGCAGGGTACGGCATCCCTTATGAGATCGTCGACGGACAGGACATAGAAACGACCTATAAGGCGACAGAGAAGGCAATAAAACATGCGAGGAGCGGCAAAGGACCTTATTGCGTCGAATACAAGACATTCCGTATGGCGCTCCACTTCTCGGGTGATCCGGGCGGGTACGTCAAACCTGAGGACCTTGAACAATGGGCGAAGAGAGACCCTATTGATTTGTGCCGGAAGAAGCTCCTCGAGAAAAAGATCATAACCCCCGCGCAGGATAACAAGCTCTGGGCAGAGATCAAGGAGGAGGTCGATATGGCCGTAGAAGCGGCATTGTCCGACCAGGATCCCACGACAGAGGATTTTATAACCGACATCTATGAACAGAAGGGGGTGCTCTAATGGGTAGGACGATCAGTTACCTGCAGGCGTTGAATGAGGCAATGGCAGAGGAGATGCGGCGGGACCCCTCGGTTTTTGTGATGGGCGAGGATGTTCAGATGGGGGCCTTCGGACAAACAGCCGGACTTGTCAAGGAATTCGGCACAGAGCGGGCACTCAATACCCCTATCTGCGAGAATGCCATTACCGGGGTAGCCATGGGGGCCGCCATGTTCGGCTTGCGCCCCGTCCTGGAGATCATGTTCTGTGACTTTATAATGCTTGCGATGGATGAAATCTGCAATCAGCTCGGCCAGTGGAGGTACGTAAGCGGCGGCCAGTATTCAATACCCATTACCATCAGGACCGCCATAGGCGGAGGGATACGCATGGGCTACGGCCATTCCCAGTCCCTTGAGTCCCAGTTGATTCAGGCGCCGGGGCTCATACTGGTCGAACCGTCGACCCCTTACGACGCCAAAGGGCTCCTCAAATCGGCGATACGGAGCAACGACCCGGTGATCGTTTTTGAGCATAAGAAGCTGATCCTCGGAGGCGTATCGGGCGAGGTGCCTGAAGAGGAATATATTGTCCCCTTTGGTGAGGCGGCAATACGGAAAGAGGGCAAGGATGCAACGGTGGTTGCCTTCGGATTCATGCAGTATGAGGCCCTGAGCGCTGCCTCGGAGCTGGCCAACGAAGGCATTGACGTGGAGGTCATAGACCCGAGAACGATAGTGCCGCTTGACAAAAAAACGATCTTCAATTCCGTTGAGAAGACAGGTCGTCTCATTACTGTTGAGGAAGGCAGGATCAGGGGTGGTATCGGGGCAGAGATCGCGGCCCTTGCCGTCTCGGAGTACTTTGACCTCCTCGACGCGCCGGTGCAGAGGGTTGCGGCCCCCATGGTCCCCATCGCGGGAAGCCCCGCCCTGGAGGACATGTATATGCCCAACAAGGATTCGATCATCCGGGCGGTGAAACGGACGCTTTAAATAAATGGAAGCATGAAGGATTTCGAAAGGAGACGAGATGTATCCCGATGAGCTCAGGTACAACGAAGAGCATACATGGCTTCTTGTTGAAGAGACAAAGCTGGGACGGGTTGGCATAACCCACTATGCACAGGAACAGTTGAAAGACGTGGTCTTTATAGAACTCCCCGAGGTGGGCGCCGAAGTGGTCCACATGGAGCCTTTCGGGGTGATTGAGTCTGTTAAGGCAACAAACGACCTCTTCAGTCCTGTGAGCGGCGTGGTGGTAAAGGTAAACGATATGTTGAAGGATGACCCCGGCATAGTCAATCAGGACCCTTACGGGAAAGGATGGATGATCGTCGTTGAGCTGACGAACCCTTCCGAGCTTGGCTCCCTCATGTCGTCGGAAGAGTACGCGGTGCTTGTGGAAGAGTAAAATATAGATATCCCGGGAGGATAAAGACATGGCAGTACAGATAGTGATACCAAAACTCGGCATGACCGTGGATGATGTGAATCTCGTGGAATGGAAGGTGAAAGAAGGGGGCCATGTTGAGAAAGGTTCCGTTGTCCTTGTCATCGAGACCCAGAAGACGGAGTGGAACATTGAGGCTGAAGAAGCGGGCCTTCTCCATATCCTTGTAGCAGAAGGGAGCAAGGCAAAGGTAGGCGGCGTGGTGGGCCTTATTGCAGGAACAAAGGAAGAGTATGAAGGTCTCCGGAAAGAGCTGCCCGAACATGCAGATTCCGCTTCTTCGGAAACGGTGAGGTCCCGGGGCGAGACACGGCCTGCCGGGGCTGCCTCCGACAGACCGGAAGACCGGATCAGGATTACCCCTGTAGCCCGCAAGATGGCGGAAGAGCATATGATTGATATAACGACAATACAGGGGACGGGTCCGGGAGGGAGGATTACCAGGGAGGATATCCAGAAGGCAATAGAGGAGCGGAAGGAAGCGGCGCCTCCTCCTGAAGAGACAACAACGGAAACCTTCCAGGGCAAAAAGGTAAGAGAAACGATACCCCTCAGGGGAATGAGAAAGTCGATCGCCGAGCATATGTACAGGAGCCTTGCCACGGCCGCCCAGATGACGATCATGGGTGAATTTGACATGGCAGAGATGGTGGATTTCAGGGAATCCTTAGTGAGGCAGGAGAGTGTCGTAGGGGTGAGAATAAGCTATATCGATATACTGGTTTTCGTGATAGTAAAGGCGCTCAGGGCCCACCCTGATATAAACTGTACATTGATCGGGAATGAACTGAAGATATGGGAGGATGTAAATATTGGGGTCGCCGTTGCCATCGGGATTGAGGGGCTGATCGTGCCCGTAGTAAAAAACGCCGACCGGAAATCCCTCATCGAGATATCACGGGCAGTGAAGCTGCAAATGGAGAAGGCGCAAACGGGAAAGCTTACA
>MVRS01000085.1 GCA_002067975.1 Syntrophorhabdus sp. PtaU1.Bin058 | reverse complement strand
TTACAGTTTAAACAACAACTCCGCGTACGTGGGAACGGGCCACATATCCCTGGGGACGATCATCTCCAGGGCGTCTATATCGGTCCGCAGGGCCTGCATTGCCGTGACGACCTTGTCCCTGTAGTTCTCCGCCTTCTTCACGGTATCGGCGATCCCCTGGGCCTTTGCAACCGCTGCTTCAAGCTTTTCCAGACCCTTGTAGGACGATGCGATCAGAGAACTCAGTTTCTTCAGGATGTCCTGTTGCACGGGGGACGGCACTGATACTGCCTTGAAGCTGCTGACCGAGTCCGCGAGAAAGGTAGCGTATTCGATCGCCGCAGGCAGCAATTGCTTTTTCGCCATATCGATCGCTATCAGCGCCTCGATATTGATCTGTTTCGCGTAATGCTCCACGTAGATGTCATAACGGGAATGGAGCTCTTTGTGCGAGAGGACACCGTGCTTTTCGAAGAGCTTGAGGGATTTATCGGTAATAAATGCCTTTAACGCGTCAACGGCATTCCTCACATTCGGCAGGCCGCGTTTTTCAGCCTCCTTTAACCATTCCTCAGCGTAATTATTTCCATTGAAGATTACCCTGCTGTGTTTTTTGTAGATTTCCCTGATGATCGTCCCTGCCTCGGCGTTTTTGTCCCTGGCCTTTTCAAGGCGGGTGGCTATTTCATCGAACACATCGGCCGCTATGGTGTTCAATGCCACATTCGGTCCGGCAATCGACTGCGCCGAGCCGACCATCCTGAATTCGAACTTATTGCCCGTGAAGGCAAAGGGGGACGTCCTGTTGCGGTCCGTATTGTCTTTGGGGATCATGGGCAGCGTATCGACGCCGACGTTGACAAACTGGATGCCCTTTGAGGTGATCTTTTCACCCTTTGAGATCCTGTCAAGGATCTCTGTCAGCTCCTCACCCATAAAGATCGAGACGATTGCCGGGGGCGCCTCATTGGCACCCAGACGATGGTCGTTGCCGGCGGTCGCGCAGGTTGCCCGAAGGATATCGGCATGGGTATCAACGGCCTTGAGCAGTGCGCTTACGAATAACAGAAACTGCAGGTTCTCGCTGGGCGTTTTACCCGGTTCCAGCAGGTTGATGCCGTCATCCGATGAGAGCGACCAGTTATTGTGTTTCCCCGAGCCGTTGATGCCGGCATAGGGTTTTTCATGGAGGAGACAGACCAGGTCGTGGCGGAAGGCGACCTTCTGCATGGTCTCCATAACAAGCTGGTTGTGGTCGGTGGCGATATTTGTGGTTGCAAAGATAGGCGCCATCTCGTATTGCGCCGGCGCCACCTCGTTGTGCTGTGTCTTCGATGTAATGCCGATCTTCCACAGTTCCTTGTTGAGGTCCTGCATGTAATCGGAAACCCTGTCTTTTATAGCGCCGAAATACTGGTCTTCAAGCTCCTGCCCTTTGGGGGCCGGTGCGCCGAAGATCGTCCGTCCTGCCAGCATCAGGTCTATCCGCTCTGAGTAGAATTTTTTATCAACCAGGAAATATTCCTGTTCGGGACCAACGGTGGAGGTTACCTTCGCGGAGGTAGTGTTGCCGAGCGCCTTCAAGACCCTGACGGCCTGTTTTGACAAAGCTGCCATGGACCGGAGAAGGGGGGTTTTTTTATCGAGGGCCTCGCCGTTATATGAATAGAATGCAGTAGGGATCGTGAGGGTCACATTGCCGGCCTCGTCTGTTTTCAGGAATGCCGGCGATGTGCAATCCCAGGCGGTATAACCCCTCGCTTCGAATGTCGCGCGCAGGCCGCCGCTTGGAAAAGACGAGGCATCCGGTTCGCCCTGTATCAATTGTTTGCCTGAGAATTCCATGATCACGCTGCCGTCCGGAGAGGGAGATATAAAGGAGTCATGTTTTTCGGCGGTTATGCCGGTCAGAGGCTGGAACCAGTGCGTATAGTGTGTTGCCCCTTTCTCGATCGCCCAATCTTTCATGGCGTTTGCGACCACGTCGGCAACATCGGGCTGCAGTGGTATGTCTTTTTCAATCGTCTCTTTCAGGGCCTTATAGGCCTGCTTGGGTAACCGCTCTTTCATGACCTTGTCGTTAAAAACCTTTGAACCAAAAACTTCTGTAAGCACCATGGCTTCCTCCTTATACTGAAAATAAAATTAAAATTTCAGTTTTATCAGATCGTAATTGTAATACGCTGACGTTCGTTGAACCACCTTGTTCTGCATATTGAAAATCCTCAAGACCTTGAGGAAAGAGCACTTCATTGTGCCTGAATCAAGGTAATTTAATACATTTTATCACTTATTACAAGGTAATTTTTTCATTGGCGGCCCTACTTGTCCTTTCCCTGTTCCTGCTGATCATCTACCTTGTTGTCCTGCATTTTGAGGGCTTCCTTTGCCCTTTCTTCCAGAACCTTCTGCGTGCCTTCTTTTACTTCCTGTGCCCGCTGCCGGGCATCTTCTTTTACCTTTTTGTATGTCTCCACTGCCTTGTCGGTCCTTTCGCAACCGAGGCCGGCGAAAAGAAAAAGGCATCCTATAACACAACATATTATTATTTTCATGGTTCACCTCCGCATTACGCTGTCATATATAATAAACCCGGATGCTTATTACGTTCTTTTGAACTTTTCGTTAAGCGCCCGTTTGAAGCGCGGTGCATAGATAATATCAAAGGCTTCTTCCTTCCCCGGGAAGAGTTTCAGGGCCTGTCTCTTTACCCCCTCGACGATCTTTATCGCATGGTCGTGATCGATATCCTGCGACTGGATGAACTGGATCGCGAAATCGACGATGAACCGTAATCGCCTGAGCTTCTTTTCTTCTTCTAAAAGATCATCATCCATGGTGCTACTTTATGCTCCGTATCATAAAGTGCGTCTTGTCATTGCGAGCCCGCAGGGCGTGGCAATCTCATTCAACGGATTAGATCGCCACGTCGCTTCGCTCCTCGCGATGACAATACTTGTTTCTCGTAATGTGCCTGAACAGCATCCAGCATCGAGTAATTGGTATCCGGTTTTTCTGTCATAGCCCCCTTACGCCTTACGAGGTTCAACCAGTATCCAGTATCTAGTATCGAGTAACGAGCGACGAGTATCCAGCATCTGTTTTTTTAACCTTGAACGTTGAACATAGAACGTTGAACAGGTTTTTTCTCATTTAGTTACGGGCCGGTTTCTTCGCAAAAAAGAGTTCGAGAAAGAGCCACAGACAGATCCCGAAGGAGATTGATATATCGGCAACGTTGAATGCAGGCCAGTGGTAGGTACCATAGTAAAAGTCGAGAAAATCGACGACACTTCCGTATAAGACCCTGTCATAGAGATTACCCACGGCGCCGGCGAGGATCGACGTAAGTGCAAACCGTTTTGCAAAGCCCATCCTGGAGACGACGAGCACGATAACGAGGACGGTGATGATGAGGAGGGGGAGATAGGTAAAGGCGGCTTTGGCAAACTCGTATCGCGAGAGAAGACCGAAGACCCCCCCGTAGTTCTCCGCATAGACGATGGAAAAAAAGGAGGTGACATGGATGGACCCTCCGGGGTTCAGGCGCTCCATAATGAGGAGCTTTGTCCACCTGTCAAGGACAAAAACTAAAGGTACGATCAGGAAGATAAGGTATCTTCGCATCGTTTGCACACGTTGGGAAATCTGCCCGTTGTACTGATGTCCGTCGCGTATTGCCAGCACCGCTCACATTTCGCGCCTTCCGCCTTTGTGACCGTCACGTCGATTTCATCTCCGGCCTGCAGCTCGATCTGCGAGACGATGAACACGTCTTTCAGCTCATCGCCGAGCCTTGCAAGGAGCCTGTATTCCCTCTCAGGGACCCTGACAATGATCTTCGTGTCAAGGGAATGGCCGATGACCTTGGCAGCCCTTTTCTCTTCGATCTTTTTATTTGCGATCTCCCGCACGTTCCAGATGCTGTCCCATTCCTCTTCGATCCCGGCATCGATCCACTCTTTTCTCGGCGCCGGGAAGGTCGTTAATAGGACGCTCTCTTCCCTGACGAAATCCCTGAGATAGGACCACATCTCGTCTGCGGTTGAAGACAGGATGGGTGCGATGAGCTTCAGAAGCGTGATCAGCGCCTCGCAGATTACGGTCTGGGATGCCCGCCGCTTCACGCCGTCCCGCTTCTCCACGTAGATCCTGTCTTTTACGATATCTAAGTAGAGTGCGCTTAGATCAACGGTGCAGAAGTTGTGGATGCTGTGGTATATGACGTGGAAGGTGTAGTTTTCGTATGCCTCGGTGACCCGTTCGATGAGCCGCTGGAGCCTCGACAAGAGCCATTTGTCGAGGTAGGAGAGCTTCTCGTAGGGGACGCCGTCGCGCTCAGGGTGGAAATCGCCGTTGATGTTGGCATGGAGGAAGCGCAGGGTATTCCTGATCCTGCGGTACGTCTCCACAAGCCTGTTGATGATGTCTTTCGATATCTTGATGTCGTCCCTGTAGTCTTCGTAGGTGACCCATAGCCTCAGGATCTCGGCGCCGAACTTTTCGATGATCTCGTGGGGCGCGATGATGTTGCCCAGGGATTTGGACATCTTCCTGCCGGAGCCGTCCACGACGAAGCCGTGGGTCAGGACTGCATTGTACGGCGCCCGGTCTTCATTCCCCACAGAGGTGAGGAGCGAGCTGTGGAACCACCCCCGGTGCTGGTCGCTCCCTTCGAGGTAGAGGTCCACAGGGAACTTGAGTTCCTCCCGCTTTTTGCAGACCGCGGACCAGCTCACGCCCGAGTCGAACCAGACGTCGAGGATGTCCTCTTCCTTGACAAAGGAGTTGTTGCCGCAATGGCTGCACGTGGCCCCCTCCGGGAGGAAGAAGGCGGCATCCTTTTCGAACCAGATATCTGCGCCGTTTTCCCTCACGGTCCTGATCACGTTCTCAAAGGTCTCCTTGCTCCAGTAAGGCTCCCTGCATTTTTCACAATAGAAGATCGTGATCGGGATCCCCCAGGTCCTCTGCCGGGAGATGCACCAGTCAGGGCGCACCTGGAGCATGTTGTAGATCCTGTCCCGTCCCCACGAGGGTATCCACTTCACCCGGTCTATCTCGTCGAGGGCCTTCTGTCTCAGGTTGTGTTTGTCGAGGGATATGAACCACTGCTCCGTTGCCCTGAAGATGACCGGCTTCTTGCAGCGCCAGCAGTGCGGGTAGGAGTGCTCGATCTCCTCCTTATGGAGAAGGAGTCCGAGTTCCTCGAGTTTCTTTATCACCTCGGGGTTGCTTTCAAATACGTTCATGCCCCTGAAGAATTCGACCTCCTCGATGAACTGCCCCTTTTCGTTGACCGGGGAGTAGATATCGAGTCCGTATTCGATGCCCGTCTCGTAGTCCTCTTCACCGTGCCCCGGTGCCGTATGGACTGCGCCCGTGCCTGTGTCGTT
>MVRS01000084.1 GCA_002067975.1 Syntrophorhabdus sp. PtaU1.Bin058 | reverse complement strand
AGCCGGACCAGGGCATAAGGGCAGGCTATCCCGAGCCTTGCCCCGGGAAAGGAAAACCTTGCCGTCTCCGATGCGACGATAATATCGCACATAAGTACAAAGTCGGCCCCTGCACCGGCGGCAACCCCGTTCACCGCAGCGATGACCGGTTTATTAAAGAAGATCAGTGCCGGTCTTTTCAGTTTATTCAGTTCCTTCCTTGTGTCTGTCGGCCCGGCGCAGAGGATGTTCACGTCCTGGCCTGCCGAAAAGGCATCACCGGCGCCGGTAAGTATAACAACCCTGATCTCGTCCGAGCCGGCAAGGTCGTTCAATGCCTCCCCGAGTTCGTCCTCCAGCTCAGGTGTTACGGCATTGAGCTTCCCGGGCCGGTTGAGGGTCAGGATTGCAATGCCGTCCCTCATGTCAAGCTGAATGGTATTAAAGGCGGACCTCATCTATCGCACCTCCATGCGCTTACGCGCTCAATTCTTTCCGGCATATTTTGCCCTGAGCTTCGGCTTTTCCAGCTTGCCCGTGGGGTTTCTTGGTACATGGTCGAAGATGATGCGGCGCGGCCTCTTGTATCGCGGCAGGTGCTCCTCGCAGTATTTACCGACCTCTTCTTCGGACAGTGTTTCTCCTGCCAGAGGCTCGATCACCGCACACACTATCTCGCCGAGACGGTCGTCAGGGCTGCCGATCACCGCAACGTCATGGACCTTCGGGTGGCGCAGGATGGTCTCCTCCACCTCTCCGGGGTAGATGTTCTCGCCGCCGGTGATGATCAGATCCTTCTTCCTGTCCACAATATAGATAAAGCCCTCTTCGTCGGCCTTGCTCAGGTCGCCCGTATGGAGCCAGCCGTTGCTGATCACCCTGGATGTCAGCTCAGGGTTCTTGTAATACCCCTTCATAACGCCTTCACCTTTCACAATAAGCTCGCCGACCTCTCCCTGCTTCACGTCCTCACCGTTATCATTCACGATCCGTGCGTCCCACATGAGGCTCGGCTTCCCGATTGCCCCCACGTGCTTATCCTCCACGACGCCGAGATGAATGATGCCCGGTCCGCTGCCCTCGCTTAATCCATAGGTCGTACCGTAGGTTATTTCCGGGAAATAGCCCTTCAACCGCCGGACCAGGCTCGGCGGTACCGGCTGCGCCCCCGTGAATATCAGGCGCCAGTTGCTCAGGTCATAATCCTTTATGCTGATCTCGCCCTTATCGAGCGCCTCCACGAGATCTATCGCCCACGGCACCAGGAGAAAGGCCGTCGTGAGGCGCTCCTTAGCCATCGTCTCGATTATATTTTTGGGGCTTATCTGCTCTATGAGAAGCACGGTGCATCCCCCTGCGATCATCACGCCCAGCATATGTCCGATGGCCAGATGGTACAGCGGCGGCATCATGAGGAAGCGGTCTGAGGCCGTAAAATTGTGGTTTGCTGCTTCCGTGATAGAGATACACATGAGGCTCTTATGCTGGAGGAGCACCGGCTTGGGCGCCCCTGTGGTGCCTGATGTAAAGTAGAGGGCGCATTCATCTTCATTCGCCGGGCCGGTGTCCATCGGCATCGGCGAGCCCTTGTTGACGAGATCCTCCAGGGGCTCCATGCCCCCCGTCACATCAGACCCGATGACGTGGTAATGCTTTACGGTAGGCAGACCGCTGCGAAGCCCGTCCACCCTTGTCGCATATTCCTCATCGAGGATGAATATCGCCGGTTCGGCCACGTTGGCGCAATAACGGATATCGTCGTCGGTGAACCTGAAGTTAAGGGGCGCTATCCATGCCCCCGTCTTCAGGACCGCGAAATATACCTCGAGCCAGTTTATTGAATTCCTTCCCAGCAGAAAGACCTTTTCGCCTTTCCCGGCGCCCTCGTTGATAAGGCTGTGGGCGAGCCTGTTCGTTCTCTCATCGAACTGTGCCCACGTCGCCTCTTTTCTCCCCCCTGTTACCGGTCTTACCTCCACAAAGGCGTTCTCATGGGGACAGATCCTCACGAACTTTGCTATTGCCTCGACAATGTTCATAACAATACCTCCATAAACGAATTTTCCAACTATAAAAGGAGCATGGGGACCATGGCCCTTACATCGTCTATTGTTTCGATGTTATTCACTGTCTCGATGATCTTTTCGACCTTGTCTTTTTGTAGCGGCGTTTCCGCGAACCCGATACAATCCCGGAACCGTTCCTCATGTTCTTTTTGCGTTAAAGGGTTGCCGGCGGCGCCGGGGGATATCTCCATTGTCATCACGTGCTCTTTTCCGCCGGCCATACGCACAATCATGTCGGTGGATGTGTGGTCCCGTTTTTCCATTCCCGGATCGGAGACGACGCTGACCTTTGCTGCAAGCTCGAGCACCTTTGGGTCCCTGATCGACGATTCTTCGAAGTGCCGGAGATTCGAGCTTCTCCTCAGCAGCGCATTGGCAACACAATAGCGTATGCTGAACTGTGCATTGACCTTCGGATTGTCCCCTATCTCGAAGGGATGGCCCACCAGTTTGTATGCGTAAGACGGCACCCTGACCTCGATGCGGTCGATCTCGCCGGGGTTTATATCATGTTCCCGAACCAGTGAAAGGGTCATCTCGGTACATCCCTGCGTGAGGCCGCAGCTCGGATATTTTTTGAATACTACCTTCTCAAACCCGTGCGGTGTGCCCAATCCCTCGAGGGCCGCCTCCGGCTTGATCCTGTCCCTGCCGAAGAGATGGAAATAGCCGTAGATGCCTTCAAGGAAGTTTTTGGGACCCGTTATGCCACGGCTCGCAAGCCGTGCACAGATGATCCCCGTTTCGGCAACCCATCCCTGTATCACCCTCACCGCCAGGGCGCCGTCCACGTTGCTCTGGAAGCTCCCGCCGCTCCTGTTAAATGCCAGTGCAAGGGCGTTCCAGGTCTCCGCTTCATTGAGACCCAGTATTCTGGCTGCCGTTGCCGTCGCGGCAAAGACGACGCATACGCCGGTGGGATCGAAACCGTCATATGCCGACTCGTTAAGGTTGAACCGTATGCCCATTTCCGTCCCCAGCGCAAGCGCCGTGAGGAATGCCTGACCGCTGCAGCCGCCGGCCAGCTCTGCGGCCGCCAGGGCGCTTGGCACGATGGCGGACCCGACGTGGGCACCGGGCGCCATGGCATCACAGAAATCGAGCGCCCGCGCCATGGCGCCGTTTACAAAGGCTGCGTTCTGTGCGGGGACCTTCCCGCCGTGGATGAGGATCGTAGCCTCTTCTTTCCCGTCCAGTTCCCTGTAGATCTGTGCGAGGGTCTTGCAGCCCTCTGCAGCAGACCCGGCAATGGTGGTCCCGATGACTGTCAGAAGCTGGTTTTTAACTATGCTTAACGGTTCCGGTTGGAAGTCTTTGTAGGCCGCCCGGCAAAGATATTCGACGATCCTTTTCTCTGTCTTCATAATAGCCACCCCCCTCGTTTTTTTCTTTATTACATGATGCTGTCGATCTTGCTTAACAGCACATCCCGTCTTGTGCCCGGCGTAAAGACCGCATCGACCCCGAGCCCTTTCAGCGCTTCGACGTCCTCCGGCGTGATTACACCGCCCATGATAAGCTTCACGTGACCCATGTCCTTCTGTCCCAGCAAACTTTTGAATTTGCCCGCATAAAAGAGGTGCTCGCCGCTCAAAAAGCTGACCCCAATGGCATCGGCATTCTCTTCTATGGTCATCTGGATTATCCGCTCCGGCGTGTTGTACAACCCGGCGTAGATCACTTCATATCCCCCATCCATCAGCCACTTCGATACTATCCGTATGCCGTTGTCGTGGCCGTCCAAACCTACCTTCGCAAGGATAACCCTCTTCTTCTTAGCTGCTTTCATAACCCGGTTTCCTCCTCTTCTTGAACTCTATTTCGGCATCTCAAAGTTAAATGCCTGCCTCATCGCGTCGTCGATCTCCTGCAGCGTGGCCTTTGCCTTTACCGCCTCTATGATCGGCTCAACGATGTTCACGTCAGGCTTATTCTTTGTCAGGTCATAGATCGTATCCAGCGTCCTTTTCACCGAATCCTGGTCCCGGTTCTTCTTATAATTCCGGATGTACTCCATCCTTTTTTCCTGCATATCCCCGGCGTGCCTGAAGATGCTGATCTTTATCTCCTCATCCTCATCCTGAAATTTGTTGACGCCTACAACGGTCTTATCATTGCTCTCTATGGCCTCGGCATGTTTATAACGGGCCTCATTGATCTGGTCTTCCACCCAGCCGTCCTTGTAGCACTGGATAAAGCCGCCCTTGTCCTCGATGAGTTGCATTATTGCCCAGGCCCGTTCTTCGATCTCATCGGTCATGCGCTCCACAAGGTAGGAGCCGCCAAGGGGGTCTGCGCTGTTCCCTGCCTTGGTCTCATAGGCGATGATCTGCTGGGTGCGGACGGATAGTTTGTGGCTCTCCTCGGTGGGCAACGCATAGGCCTCATCGTATCCCGTCGTGTGGATGGATTGCGTGCCGGCAAGGACCGCCGCCAGGGTCTGGATCGTGGCCCTGACTATATTGTTGAGCGGCTGCTGCGCGGTGAGCGGGAGCGCCGATGTCTGGATGGCGGTCCTCCACTGCATGCTGCGTTTGTTTTTGGCCTTGAACTTGTCCTTCAGCATCCGGGCCCAGATCCTCCGCATGGCCCTCAGTTTCGCCACCTCTTCAAAGAGGTCTATATCTGCGGCCGTGAAGAATGCCATCCTGTGGGCGAAGCTGTCGATATCGAGCCCCCTCCCCAGGAGCCCTTTGATGTAATCGGCTGCAAGGGCCATGGAAAAGCCCGCTTCCTGTATTGCGTCGATCCCGGTGCCGCGCATGTTGTAGGCGTTTATATTGATTATGTTCCAGTGGGGGATGCGGGGCGTGATGTACTCGATAAGGTCATAGCCGATCTTGACGGACAGGTCAAAGGGGAACCATGCTATATTTGATTGAAGGGTACCCCCCACATACTGGGTAATGGAGCAGTTCATAACCGTTCCGATCAGCTTGTCCCATGGGATCCCACGCTCCTGGGCCATCAACAGGTATTGCGCCATGATGACCGCTGAATGGGGGGGTTGGATGATAAGCGTGGAACTTACACGGTCGAGCGGGATACCCTCAAATAAAGTCTTCAGATCCTCATAAGTGCTCAGCGACGTGCCCTCTAAGCCGATGCTGGCCTGCGCCATGGGATAATCGGGATCGAGGCCCGTCTGCGTCGGCACGTCGGCATCCATGTTGATGCCGGTCTGGCCTACGTCAAGAAGATATTTGATGCGTTGATTGCCGTCTTCCGGTGTGCCGAAACCGGCCTGCTGACGCCTCGTCCACAGCCTTCCGCGATACATATTCCTGTGGATACCGCGGACAAAAGGATACTCGCCGGGAGGCGGCAGTTCTCCGTTCCAGTCGGATCTATCATAATACTCTTTGTATTCAATGCCCGAGAGGGACCTGAAATTAGGGAGCTTTTCTCCCTCCAGATGGGTGTAAACGGCCTCTTCTTTTTTGCTCATCTGTCGCTCCTTTCCTGTTGAACGATTCCGGTTTCTCTGAAGATGCTTTCTAAAAGAGTATGCCGGTCGGTTTTTCCTTCAAGGACCTGCTGCGCGTAACCCTCCAACTTCTCTTCAAAGTCTATTTTCTCGTTGAGGAGGCGGAAAAACCTTGCCTCAAGCGCCTCCATAATCTCCAGTTTCACCGCTGTGATCCTTTTCGAGAACAGTTTGCCGCATTGTGCGATATGTTCCCTGTGGCGCTCTATCCGGGCCATCAGTTCGTCAATGCCAATGCCTTTAACGGCCACGGTCTTTACGATCGGGGGATTCCAGTCGTTCTGACGGATACTCATGCCGATAATCATCCTCAGGTCCATCACCACCTCGTCAACGCCCTTCTTGTCCGCCTTGTTGACCGCAAAGACATCGCCGACTTCCATGATGCCGGCCTTGAGGGCCTGCAGGTAATCCCCCATGCCGGGGATTACCGTCATCACAACCGTATCGGCCACATAACAGACTGATACCTGGTCCTGGCCGACACCGACCGTTTCGATGATGATCACGTCCTTTCCCATGGCCTCCATTATCCTTACAAAGGCGTTGGCGTTTGCGGCAATGCCGCCTGCATGACCGCGGGTAGCCATTGAACGGATGAACAGGCGCTCGTCGCCGTCAATCTCCCTCATCCTTTCCCTGTCCCCGAGAAGACTGCCGCCCGAGATGGGGCTTGTGGGGTCAACGGCGATGATGCCAACCTGTTTGTCCTTATCCAGAAAGAAACGGGCTATGCGGCTTATCAGGGTGCTTTTTCCTACACCGGGCCACCCGGTGACCCCGATGATATGGGCCTGCCCGGGGGTACTGCGGAGGATCCTGAGACACTCTTCGCTTTCGTACGCGCCGTCTTCTACCATGGACATCAGCTTTGAGGCAAACCACTTATTCCCTTTTCGTATGTTGACGATGATATTCTCGATGGACTCCCTGTCTGTCATCTCATCTCCCCGCCGGCAGGATTGTCGTTATCCCCTGGTTTTACTGCTGTGTCTTTTCTTAAAACCGGACACCCCGTTGATAAAGAGATCAAAGACGATCTGGGATAATTGCTCCGGGGCAATGGGCCCCTTCGGATCGTACCAGGAATAGATCCAGTTGCACATGCCGAATAATGTGAATGAAATGGCCTTTATCTCATCCTTCGAGGCTGAGGCGCCCAGATAATCGGAAAGCACGGAGGCGGCAATCTGGTAGTATTCCCTTTGTTTTACAACGATCTTTTTAAAAGACGTTGGAGAAAGGTTGGGTGTTTCGTTGAGCAGGGTCCTTGCTTCATACATATGTTGTATATAGAGTTCGACGTGACGTACGATCAGCCTTTTTATCTTTTCCTGGGGACTCTCTATCTTGCCGAGTTCTTCCTTCAGGTCTTTGAGAACCTGATCCATCGAACTGTGTATGATAAAACTCAGAAGCTCCGTCTTGCTCGGGAAGTAATGATATATGCCCCCCTTGCTCAGCTTCATCGCAACGGCGATGTCTGCCAGGCTTGTCTCCATATAGCCTTTTTTGCTGAAAAGCTGGGCCCCGACCCTGGAAATACCGGCAATCTTTTTTGTCAATGATGTTTTGTTATCTTTCATAAAAGCTCCTGAATTAAATGACTTATATGATAATTACCGGCCAGCTGGCCGGTTTGTAACCGGCTGGCTGGATTATTACTTATATAATAAAATATGTCAAGTAAAAATATTTCAGATTGTTCCGATATCGTTGCGCCCGGTCTTTAATATCCAGCCAAGGGGTCGCCGTTTTTAAACTATCGCGGATTACCGCTTTACTTGACGCACAGGGTATGTTAATAAAGGGTTTATGATAACGGGCATAGGAAGTTTTCCATTTACCGACGTCGATGAGGCGATTGACGTTATATTCGCATCCTGCGGGGAGATACCCTTCTGGCCGCAGCTTCCCCAAAGGTCTCCCGTTGAGAATATGTACATAACGTTCCTCGAATCGGTCCCTTCGGTCGTCATAGACGAAGAGAAGGGCAGCGCTTTCGTCGATACGACGAAGACCGAGGGGATTGAAGAGTTTTACGAGAACTGTTCCAGTAATGCCCTGGATACCTTTGCCGTATCGGAGAAGGTTGCACCGGGATTTTACCGTTTCCTTGAAAGGCTGCAGGAGATCAGGCCGCAGGTGAAGTTCATCAAGTGCCAGATCACGGGCCCCTTCAGCATGGGTCTCGGTCTGAAGGACGAGCAGGACAAGCCGATAATCTATAACCCGGGGTTCTTCGATATCATCCTCAAGGCGCTCCACATGAAGGCGCAGTGGATGATAAGGACCATCAAGGCATCCTATCCGGAAAAGGACATCATCATCTTTTTTGACGAGCCTTACATGGTCTCCTTCGGTTCGGCCTATGTGTCCATCCCGAAAGAAGATGCCGTTGCGATGTTCAACGAGGTCGGCGCCGGACTTGACGCGAAGAGAGGCATCCATTGCTGCGGGAATACGGACTGGTCGGTGCTGCTCAATGCCGATATCGACATCATCAATTTCGATGCATACAATTACCTTGACACGATCTTTTATTACGGGGATGACCTTGCCCGGTTTATCGCGAAGGGAGGCCGGATAGCGCCGGGGCTTGTCCCTTCCTCCGAAGATGTCCTTAAGGTTTCCGTGAAAGAGATCGAGGCATTAAAAACAAAGTTCATTGATTCCATAACCGGGATCGACGCCAGGGTCAAGGATCAGGACATCCTCATCACGCCGAGCTGCGGTCTCGGCAGCCTCACGGAACAGGAAGCCCGCAGGGCAATGGAACTGCTGAAGGAATTGCAATAGCCACTAAACCTCGTAAGTCGTGAATCGTAAGTCGTAAGGGGGAACCCCCTGTGAAATGTAAAAGGTGAAAGGTGAAATGTTTAAAACCTTTCATGTTGTTCTTGATTTAATTGTCATCGCGAGGAGCGAAGCGACGTGGCGATCTCAGAGGGTATAAACTATTAATGAGATTGCCGCGCCCTGCGGGCTCGCAATGACACTGCGCCGCGCTCCGCTCGCAATGACACTACGCTACATCCTGCGGTTCGCAAAAAAAATCTCCCCATTTCAACTTTTACAGGGTTTATCGCCTAACGCCTAACAATTCACGGGTTTTGCTCTCACCCCTCACGCCTTACGACTTACGGGGTTTATCGCTTCACGTATGTATATCTATTTTCCCTCGAATTCCGGCTTTCTCTTCTCAAGAAAGGCGAGGGCTGCCTCCTGGTGGTCCTTTGTCTCTGAGA
This sequence comes from Syntrophorhabdus sp. PtaU1.Bin058, assembly GCA_002067975.1. Taxonomy (GTDB): domain Bacteria; phylum Desulfobacterota; class Syntrophorhabdia; order Syntrophorhabdales; family Syntrophorhabdaceae; genus UBA5609. The sequence continues at coordinate 1,616 of MVRS01000084.1, read as the reverse complement.
GCAGCGATATCTGCGAGGAGATATAGTCGAGGTGAGACCGGAGGCTGCTTGTCAGTCCCTGGTATATGGCGCGTTTTGTCATCCGGATCGCGAGCGGCGGCCTGGCGGCTATCTTTCCGGCGAGGTCCATCGTCTCGCTCATCAGCCTGTCGTGGGCCACAACGCGGTTGACGATGCCGAGCCGCAGCGCCTCCTCGGCGTTTATGACGTCGCCGGTAAAGAGCAACTCAAGGGCCTTTGACAGACCGGCGAGCCGGGGAAGGAAATAGGCCCCGCCGTCGCCCGGCACAAGCCCCATCATGATATACGATTCAGCGAGCTTTGCCCTGTCGGAGCACACCCTCAGGTCGCACATGATCGCCATGTCCATTCCGGCGCCCATGGCGGCCCCGTTGATCGCGGCGATGACGGGCTTATCGAGGTCTTCGAGGGTCAGGACGATCCTGTGCACGCCGTCCCAGAGGAATCGCTTCATGTCCCATGATTTCAGCTTCCCTTCCGCCATGTCGCGGATGTCGCCGCCTGAGCAGAAGGTGTCGCCGTTGCCGGTGACGACGATGACCCTCACGTTGTCATCCGTTTTTGCCTTCTCGAGATATTCCCGCCAGAGCCTTATCATCTCAGGGCTGAAGGCGTTCTTCGCCTTTGGCCGGTTCAGCGTGATCACTGCGATGTGTCCCTTCACTTCATACAGCACATGCGGTTCGTTCATATTCCTGTCCTTTCTTGAATCCGTAAATCGTTAAGCCGCTTCACGGGTTTTTCCATTTCGATATACGATATACGAAATACTATATACGTTTTTTTATGTGGCAGTAGTCCCCTCACGCCTTACGCCTAACGCCTCACGGGTTTATTGCTGTGAATATACACGTATCTTTCAAGGAACCCTTCTATCCCTCTGGTGTATATCTTCCCCGAGAGGAGAAAGCCGTCATTGTGATTGCCGCGTATCTCAAGGAATTCCTTCGGAGGAGAGGCCTTTTCATAAAGCGCCCTGCCGTGCTCAAAGGGGACAACGTCATCCTGCCTGCTGTGAATGATCAGTTTCGGACATCTGATAGCGCCTATCTTGTCTATCGTCGCGTAATGATATTTCGACAGGAGCCTGACGGGCAGCCATGGATACATCTTCTGTCCGAGGTCTGGCGCCGAGGTGAAACCGGATTCGACGATCAGCGCGGCGGGCGATCTCCTTACCGCGATCTCCGCTGCCACGGCTGCACCCAGCGAGCGGCCGTGGACAATGATCCTGCCGGAAGGTACCTTCTTTGCAGCGACAAGGTAATCCCATGCCGCCTCTGCGTCAAGGTATGTGCCTTTTTCCGACGGTCTCCCTTCGCTCTTGCCGTATCCCCTGTAATCGAAGATAAGGACGCTTAAGGAAAGGTCATTGAATATCCTGATGGAATCGAGGCGGTTGGATATGTTCCCGGCATTTCCGTGACAGGAGAGGACAACCGCCTTCTCGTCCCTGGCGGGGATGTACCACCCCGATACGGAAAGACCGTCTTTTGTCCTTAAAGAGACCTCTTCGTATGCCAATCCGATATCGTTCGGATTATGGGTGATCGCCTTTCCCGGGACATAGACCATGCCGTCCTGCTGAAAATAGA
>MVRS01000083.1 GCA_002067975.1 Syntrophorhabdus sp. PtaU1.Bin058 | reverse complement strand
GCATCCAGCATCGTCCATTTTATGATAGAATATATAGATATATGGACATTGTGAACATCCACTACGGCGTGAGTGAAACGATCGGCTGGCGGGAGAGCATGGAGGATGAGCATGCAATCTATGAAAGGCCCGGAGAAGGCCTTTTCGGTGCCGAGATATATGACGGCCATGGCGGGAAAGGCGCATCGCGGATAGCCGCCGAGATGCTTACCCCCTATTTCATGCACAACAGGGCGCGGGAGACGGAGAAGTCGCTGCGGGACCGACGGAAAGACGCCGATCTCCTGAGGGACGCCTATCTGGCCGTCGACAGGCACCTCCTCGAGAGGCATGTACGAAGCGGTACGACGGCGGCACACTTCTATATCGTGGAAGACCGTTTCATCACTGCCAACACAGGGGATACGCGGGTCATCATCGGGACAGAGGGCAATGTAGCTGTCCTTACCGTTGACCACAAGCCCGGTCTCCCCGGTGAGACAAGGAGGATAGAGAACCTCGGGGGAGAGGTAACACGGATCGGGACTCCGAGGGTCCAGGGGATACTTGCCGTAAGCAGGGCCCTTGGGGATGCATACCTGAAACCATATGTGATCGCTGAGCCGAGGGTTGCAGAAGGATATCTCGGCAAGGAGAATGATTACGCGGTCCTTGCCTGTGATGGCGTCTGGGATGTCCTTACGCCGGAAGAGGTTATCCGGGAGGCAAGGCAGTCAACAGATCCGCAAAAAGGGGCCGATGGGGTAGTAAAAAAGGCCCTCGATCACGGGAGCGCCGATAATATCACCGTCATTGTCATCGACCTGAGGGAGTATACAGGCCCCATGAGAAGGAATATCATGGAGATCACAGAAATTACGGATTACGGAGCAATAATAGAGGCAGTCGATAGTGAATAGCATAAAGGCAGTCGATAGTCGATAGTGAATAGTGAAAAAAATCTCGTGAGTCGTAAGGCGTGAGGGCGTAAGGCGAGAGAACCCGGACTCTCTGCTCTTCGCTGCCTTTTCCCCCTTACGACTTACGCCTCACGACTTACGGATGTACCACGCCTCACGGGTTTTCAATCTCGATATACGATATACGAACTACGAAATACGAAATACGGTCGAGGTTGATATATTGCCCGGTGAACCCTATCCCTGTCTATGGTATGATATGACATGCCGTACTTTGTCGTCCATGAGCACCATTCGAAAAGACTCCACTATGATTTCAGGCTTGAGATCGACGGGGTATTGAAATCCTGGGCCGTGCCCAAGGGCCCATCGATGTCCCCCCATGACAAACGGCTTGCGATCGCCGTTGATGACCACCCCCTCGAATACGGTCGATTTGAAGGCATAATCCCTGACGGCTACTACGGGGCAGGTCCCGTGGTTATCTGGGATGCGGGAGACTTTGATCTCCGGGACAACGATATGGCAAAGGGGCGCATAGATTTTCTTCTGAAGGGCAAAAAATTAAAAGGGGTCTTTGTGCTGACGCGGCTGAAAGGGAAAGACAAAGAATGGCTTCTGATCAAGAAGAAGGATGAATTTGCCTTGCCTGCTTTCATCATAGCGCCTGAGCTTACGGAGAAGAGGTTGAGGGCACTCAGCGAGAAGGCGCCGCCCTGTAATGTGGATGAGGGATGACCCATGAAGACAGGCGTATTCTTCCATCCGGAGTTCCGGAACAGGGACTGGCCCATAATCGGGGACAAGTTCCGCAATTTTCCCATGGTGATGGCACGGGAGCTTTCACTCCCCGGCGTTGCGCTCTTCGAGTCAGAGCCTGCGGAGGAAGAGACATTGCTTTTGACCCATACCGTCAGCTATCTCGCCGATGTGAGGAGGAGCTGGTATTACAACGGCGCGAGACTTGCCGTCGGCGGATGCGTCAGGGCAGGGGAGATGATCGCACAGGGTGAACTGGAAAACGCCCTCGTTTTTTCTGTCGGCGCCGGCCATCATTCAGGGAGGGAGTCGGGCTGGGGAGGGACCTATCTCTCCTGTACAGGACCTGCCATAGCAAATATCAGGAAAAAGACAGGCATGGGGCGGTTCGCCATTCTCGATACTGACTGTCATCACGGAGACGGTACGCGGTCTGTCTTTGAGGACGACCATGACGTACTCCATGTCTGCTTCTGCAGTTACAGCAACGTGACCGGTGAAGGGACGAATGTGGACGTCGATGTCCGCGGGCCCATAACCGATGCGGGATACCTGCGCGCTGTCAAATCCGAATTTATTGAAAGGGCGAGGAATTTCAAGCCTGAGATCATCTTTCATAACCTCGGCCACGATACGGCACAGGGTGATTACGGCGATATCGGGCTGACAAGGAATTTTTTTCCTCAACTCGCACAGATCGTGAAAGACTGTGCCGAAGAGATATGCGACAACAGATATCTCATTATTACACACGGTGGATACAGGGCCGATGTGGCCGAGTACGCCTTCCCGCGCATTGTGGAGATCCTGGCCGGCGACTGATAGGCCCGCTATAACGTTGGGCCGGATACCTCTCCCCCATGACAGGTTCCCCTTCATTTATAAGGATATTATGCGATAATAATAATGAGGCTTATATGCTATTTATCCCTGGCAGTGGCAAATGGGGGATTCACGTTTGACACCTTAATATGTCTACGATAATATTTCAATACATGAGTGCACAATTCATCCCCATAGGAAGGCTCTATGAAAGACCCCTTCAGAACAAACCAGGAACTGCTCGAAGAGATATCCGTCCTGAAGCAGCGGATTAAGGAACTGGAAGAATATGAAGCAAGGCGCAGCAAGGACAAGGAAGGTTTGTGGAGGAGTGATAATCCGTTTCATATCTTTTTTGATCTTGCCCCTGACCCCATGGCAATCACCAATTTTGATGACGGCCGCATAATCGACGTCAATCAGGCCTTTGTCGCACACTCTCATTACTCACGGGATGAACTGATAGGCCGTACCGCCACAGAGGTCGGTATCTGGGTTAACGAGGAAGACAGGGATGCTATACTCAAGCATCTGTGCGACACAGGATACGTTGAGAACATTGAAGTACCGTTCAAGAGAAGGAACGGCGAGATCAGGCAGGCTGTGTTTTCAGGCAGGCCCATAGAGATAGGGAATCAGAAGTGGCTCTTATCCGTCTCACGGGACATCACCGAGCACAAACAGACAGAGAGGACATTGCAGGAGAGTGAAGAGCGATTCCGTTCCCTGGTGGAGACGACCAGCGACTGGGTCTGGGAGATAGACCGGAACAGTCGCTATACCTATTCCAGTCAAAAGGTCAGGGATTTCCTGGGTTATGAACCGGAGGAGATCATCGGGAAAACACCCTTCGATTTTATGTCACCGCAGGAAGTAAAAAGGACAATCCCACTTTTTAAAGATATTGCCAAATCCCGAAAGTCCTTTTCAAGACTGGAGAATACAAACCTTCATAAGGACGGACGGACGGTAGTGCTTGAGACCAGCGGCGTGCCGGTCTTTGACGAGAAAGGGAACTTTTCAGGATACAAGGGCATTGACCGGGACATTACCGGGCGCAAGGAGATGGAGGAGGCGCTCCTCAAGAGCGAAGAGAAATACCGCGGTATCTTTGAGAATGCCGTCATGGGGATCTTCCAGACCACCCCGGAAGGTCGTTACGTAAGTGTTAACCCTGCCGGGGCCAGGATGTACGGATATGAATCGCCGGAAGAGATGATGCAATCCGTCGCCGACATGGCCCGTCAGGTATATGTTCATCCCGAAGACCGGCAGCGGCTTAAAGATCTGATCGAGAGCGACGGATTCGTTGAAGACTTCGAGGCAGAGCATTACACCAAAAACGGGGGCAGGATGTGGGCCTCGGTGAACGCACGCGCCATCCGTGATGCGTCCGGCGCAATGCTCTACGAAACCACTTCTCAGAATATCACCGAGCGCAAGCAGGCTGAAATAAGACTGCTTGAATCAGAGGAACGCTACCGCACGGTATTTGAAAACACCGGTGCGGCCACAGTAATTATCGAGAGCGACACTACCATCAGCCTCTGTAACGCCGAATTCGAGCGCCTTTCGGGATATACAAAAGACGAGATCGAGGGTAAAAAAAGCTGGACCGAGTTCACGGACACGAAGGATTGGGAAAGGATGCTGGCCTGGCACTATTTACGGAGACAGGACCCAAACAAGGCTGCAAAAAGATATGAATTCCGTTTTGTGACGCGATCCGGAGGGGTACGCCATATCTATCTGGTTATGGATATTGTCCCCGGCACAGAAAAAAGCGTGGCATCGTTGATAGACATAACAGATTATAAACGGGCCGAAGAAGAAAAGGCACAGCTTGAGTCCCGACTTTTCCAGGCCCAGAAGATGGAGGCCATCGGTACCCTGGCAGGCGGCATAGCCCATGATTTTAACAATATCCTTACGGCCCTGACAGGATATGCATCTCTTTTGCAAATGAAGATCGACAATGGGGTTTTGCGTACCTACACGGACCAGATCCTTTTCGCTTCGCGGAAGGCGGTAGACCTCATCCAGAGTCTTCTGGCCTTCAGCAGACAACAGGCCGTCACCCTTAACCCTGTCAACATCAACAACGTTATCAGGAATACAAAGAAGCTTTTAAAGCGGCTTCTTACTGAAGATATCAAACTGAGGATCCTGATCGCACCCGACGACATCATCATTATGGCCGACGTGACTCAGATCGACCAGATACTTTTCAACCTCATCACCAATGCGAAGGATGCGATGCCCCATGGGGGGACCCTTACCATCGAGACAAGGCCGGTAGAACTGGATAGTGAGTTCAGGCGTTCCCATGGGTACGGTGAGCCGGGAAACTACGCCCTTCTCTCTGTGTCGGATACCGGTCTTGGCATGAGTGAGACAATACGGGAAAAGATATTTGACCCCTTCTTCACCACGAAGGCAATAGGGAAAGGGACAGGCCTTGGCCTCTCCACGGTCTATGGTATCGTAAAGCAGCATAACGGCTATATTACCGTTCACAGCAAACCGAACACAGGGACAACCTTCCACATATACCTTCCTGCCGTGAGCAATGTTGGCCGGGAATATGAACCGGCCCCTGTACCGGTTTCCAGCAGAGGCAACGAAACTATCCTGGTTGCAGAGGATAACGAAACAGTCCGGGGTTTTATTAAAGAGATATTAACCGAATACGGATATACCGTGATTGAGGCAGTCGATGGAGCAGATGCGATAGAGCAGTTTAATAAGACCGAAAGGATAGACCTCCTCATCCTCGATTCTGTTATGCCGGAAAAGAACGGGCGGGAGGTCTACGATGAGATAAGCAGAGACAGGCCGGATATTCAGGTACTCTTTACAAGCGGTTATACGAAAGATGTGATCCTCGATAAGGGCATCGAAGGCAAACAATTTGACTTCATCGCGAAGCCCATCTTACCGGATACGTTTTTGCAAAAGATAAGGGAAATCCTGGACAGGCGGTTGTTTGACTGAACAGAGCAAAGTGCTATTACCGGGGCTTGCGTCGCCCCCTCCAGCAGCAAAGCTGCCGGAGCCACCCCCTCTCGCTCGTGAACTCGCTATAATTTTTTCCGGGGCTTGCGTCGCCCCCTCCAGCAGCAAAGCTGCCGGAGCCACCCCCTCTCGCTCGTGAACTCGCTATAATTTTTTCCGGGGCTTGCGGCTTGTCCCGTCTTGATGGGATCGCCCCCTCCATGCGACCCACCCACCGGGTGGGTACCCCGGCCTCCCCTTTATGCTCGCCGTGCTCACAGTATAGATTCCAACAACCGACGCACGGCAGACAGAGGACCACGCTTTCAAGCGTGGGTGAATGCGTTTGTCATGCACGCGAAGCGTGTATATTTTAGCACCACGG